>JALNXG010000002.1 GCA_023230485.1 Melioribacteraceae bacterium | reverse complement strand
TTCAGCTTTTCCCCAGTTTTCGTTGTTTTTGTCCACTGCTGAAACATGACTGTCAAGCATCAGCATGTTGGCAAATCCGGAATGTCTCAAGTGAACCGCTCTGGCATCAGCTCCTTCCGCACTGGTGATATAATAGGTTTGTTTAAGCATTGAACCGCCAGCACCCGAACCATAGAAAATGCTGTCCATCAGCAATGGTACTTTGCTGGATTGATTCCTTACTTTCTGGACAAGGGCAGAGAGCTTCCAGCATTTGATAGTGCTGGTATCATCAAGAAATACAGAACCATTGCCACCGTATGTCCTACTGCTAACGCCGTCATCCTTAAACGGGTCCCATGAATGGCAGAGCAGAACATTACGATTCTTGACATAACCGAATTGTATCAACCTTTCACTCCAGTTAATACCATCGTTATGCCTTTGGAGAAGCATCTCGTTGTTATCATTGGCGTAGTCATTGATAATCAGACCCATTTGTTTCAGGTTATTCATACAGGTTGTTGCTCTGGCTTTCTCCCTTGCTTTGTTCAAGGCAGGGAGCAACATTCCTGCCAGAATTGCGATTATAGAAATTACAACGAGGAGTTCAATGAGGGTGAATTGCATTTTTTTCATTTTAAATTTTCCTTTACTTTTAATTAAGTTCTTTTATCATTTTGTTTTACTGTAACTACCAACCCATTTTGTTGCTATTTTTTGCATTTTCAACTTCTGTAATATAATCAGCCACATTAGCTAATACCCCAAATAAACACAGTATAGTTGAAGTAATCCAAAAACCAATTAATTCTGGTTTTAAATCATTCCAACATTTAGTACATGCTTCGTAAAATGTAGGATTTCCAAGTGGATAACAATCCCAATAAGGCATAAGTATAAGCCATGTAATAAATACGACAGCCAACAACCAAGATATAACCATTAATAAACACGTTAATAACACTCGTTTCTTTTGATGTGACCAATATTCTGGTATATATTCTTTTGTATCTTTCATTATTTTCCTATGTTTATTAGTTGAAGACAAACCCCAGACCCAACCGCAATCATATGCCCCTTATGTCGCCGAAAAGGATAGGGTTAAATCCATTCCGGTTTCCAATGGGAACTAAGTAGCTTTCTTATTTCCCAAAAAATTCAGTTAAAGTATCTTTTGCTGTTTTAAGGTCTTCTTTGGTAAAGGTTCTGTAAATCTTAATAGCCTGAATAGCATTTCCTCTTCTCCAGAGGTTTTGTATTTCTTTGGCAACGGGAGGAGAAAAACCTTTAACATTTCTTAGAAAAGAGTTTGTATTACTCTTTTTCCTTAAGCTTTGTGATTTTTGAAGAGTCACAAGTCTGATTTGTACCGAGTCAAGTTTTGTGCAATCAGCACATTTTGCTTCATGGTTGTTTTTTATTCCGCCGCAGTCAGGACAAACTCTCATTTTTACTCCTTGTTTTGCAATATAATGTACCGCTTCTTCTCTTGTCATTAGTATTACATTGTTTATGAGTGGACATTTCGTACAATCACTATCTGTATTGCAAGAATGTTTTGGTAAAACCCAGCCACAAGGGGTTCTTTTTTCCCCATCATCATCATGAAGACTAAAAATTTCGCCACTTTCTAATTTAATACTCATTTAACTATCCTTTTTTATTTCTTATAATGTTAATTATGCTCTTTCACTGTTAAGCAGGGTAATTTAATTAACCTATCTTTTCTCTTATTCTTACAAACATTTTATTTTCCCTTAATCGGTATCCACTCCTGTTTCTCTGATTTCTTTAATTGGTACTTTATATTGCCGTTAATGGCATCAATTTGACCTTGTTTGTATCCATATCCAAATATTATTGAAAATATTAACGCAAAGACTGCAAGTGAAAGAAGAAGTGTAACTATAACAGCTCCCATTATATCTATATTACTTCTTCCGCAATATCCGCAACAATTAATCATTTGCCACCTCCTATTTTACTCACATTTCATGGGATAAAAATGTTCGCCGCTATTAGACTATTTCAATATACACATAAAAAAGAAACTAAAAAGGGCAATTGCTCACCCCTTTGTAGTTGAATCAGCTAAATAATCCACCAAGGTTTTGTTAGAGTTTTAATTAATTCTGCATTTTCTTTTGCATGTTTATTGCGTTTCCGCCTTGATGTTCTTTGCCCCGTCATTGTTTTGTTTAAGATATTCGATTTTTGTCCTAATCCATACAGTGTCTTCATCTCATTATTCCTTTCTGTTGTACTATCTTTATTAAAACGTGTTGTTCAGTTCTTGCCGATTAAGATTCTCGGATTTTTGATTGAGGCATTAAACAGATGAGATACTCTGTCAGTAAAACCGGACATAAAGTGCTTTTTGAAAGATTCTTGAGTTTCTTTTTCGTGAATAATTTCAGCCATTGCTTCAAAGGATTTACAGTTACCACTTGAACCGGCAACTTCAGAAACTGGGTTTGAATGAATAAGCACTTCCGATGGTTCAATGAACTCCATAATTTCAACTTTATGAAATTCTTTTTCGTTTCCCTTTCGGGTTACGATATATTTTTTATGGCACTTCGGACAAAACATGATTCTTGAACCTGGCTCAATAAGGAGCTTGCCGAGGTCTTCATCTGTCGGCTTACATTCGCCGTTAAAACAGCAATTTGGAGAAAGATACATATTGTCGAATTTTGAAATTATATATGCGAGTTCTTTTCCGATACGCTTAAATTTGTTGTTCATAATTATATTCCTTTTTGATTTAACTGTTTTGACTTGATAATTCTTGCAATTTCAGTAATTTTATTCTTTAACCATGTACAATGACAGCCCTTTTCACTTCTGCCACAATCACAGTTTACGAAAAGTTCTTTACCATCTGCTACCAATTGAGCGGCTCCAATAATATAACCGTAAGAGAAAAACCCATCTTTTTCAGCTTTTTGGCTGAATAACTCAGAATAACATTCATCAATCTGGGTAAAAGCCATTTCAGGATGTTCACCAATTAAATCAGTGAAAAACTCAGGTTCAGGAAAGTCATTCTTTGCATCAACATAATTAGGGTCATTTGGGTCTTCTTCAAGGTCATTCACTGTATCCAGTTTTACCAACTGCCACAGATTGCCCAAAGCCATTCCACGCTCTTGACGTTTGGCTTTTTCAGTTGGTTTGAACTGTTCAAAGAATATATCCCGATGTTCAGTTTCAGGAATATCCTTTATTTGGAAATACCCTCTATGGAAATCACTGGCATCTTCAAGCCTTAATACATCAGCTGGAGCAGGATAAAGAGTGTTACTGCTTTTAGGGTCTTCGGTTAAGTCAACTAAACCATACTCATTGCACCATGTCCAATCACCTTTCAAACATACACACTTTAGTTCAATGAACTTTTCAACAGTGTACTTTATCTTTTTAGGGTTGTTCAGCTTATTAGCTAATATATTGGACAACTCAACAAAACGTGCTGCATTGCCGTTACGCATTGCTTCGTTCTGCTTTTGTTGTATATAGTTCATACTACTTACGTCTGTATCTGGGTTGTTGTTCTTGCTGCCAAACACTGCCATCTTACGTTTAAAGATGGAAACTCTAACGAATAACCCAGTCTTAATAGACTGCCCCTCAAAGCTGGGGGGCGAAAGTCTAGGGGGGTTTGATGGAACAATAAGCCTGATACCATAACAAATATCAGTTAACTCCTCACCCTTACCAAACTTGTCTATTACTACTAAACAAAGCTTACCATAATCCATAATAACTATCCTTTCTATTTATCTATATAATACATTACTGGTAAATTCATACCATTCATAGGGAAATATGAATAATCCCTTATACTTTTAAACCTTTAATTGCTGGATACTTTTATTAACCTTTTTAAATTAATTCAATGTTCATTTAATGGAAATAGATAACCTCCTTTCACTATAAGTGATTTACAATCTTTTTACCATTAACGTTGGTTTTCCCTGATAAAGCTTTCCACTTGCATTGCCGATTATTTGGAATTTACGTTGTACCACCTCAAACTCAGTATGTACTAAGTTTTTTTCCCATTCAACACTAGGCTTGTATTCTCCTATGATTAGTATGTCACCAATAGAAGGAAGAGTATCCTCTTCATCAGTGTTATATTCACAGATAGCTTTTTCTAAGAATGGTTTTCCAAGTAATTCGTTTACTTTAACTTTCATTTGTTCTATCCTTTATGTTTTATCTTTACGCTTTTATAGTAAAAGCTTGGCAAAAGCAAAATTAAAGACCACAACATATAGCGGTTCATTTATCAAATGGCTTCCAAAACACGGGGTTTCGTCTTATTTTTGAAGTGTCCTATACCATATATTGTGGTCTAGTGGAATTACCACTATTAAAACCCCTTATTGAACAATGAGATTAAACCGATTTTCATTATGCAATTAATGATTTGCTATATTTTTGTCGTTTTTCTTGCACTTATAAACTAAATGTATGACAATATACAGCAAATAAACCGGTAAACACTGTTCATTATGCTAGAAAACACGGGGTTTTGCCTTGTTTTCCACAGTTAGGGATGATAATATAGAGCAATTGCTCACACCCCAAAGTTATTTTGCGTTAACAACTGCTTTTAACAGCCGTTTCGCATTAAGTCTTTCGAGCTTGTCAGCTCTGCATTCCGAAATACTCGCCGCCATATCCAATCCAGTAATAGTTTCACCAGTTGGAAACGGAATAGAACCGGTTCTTTTGAGCTCTTGCTCTTCCAGATGTTTGATATATGCTTCAGCTTCACTTTCCTGATTGATGTAATTACGGTATTTTGTACACCAGCCTTTCAATGTCCGGTTTGAATTGGACAATGCTTCAAAAAGCACAGGCACTGAGTTCAAACGTCTTGTCAATTTTTTGTTTGTATCAATTACTTCGTTCAACTGTATTGCCTGTTTAGGTATTTCAACTTCTGCAATGGCAATCAATTCAGCTTGACGTTTATTTTGAACTTGCAGGAATTTGTTTTTTGCACGAAGTCCGATAATTTCAACCTGTTCAGGACTCAAGGCTTGAATATCACTGAACAAACCGTCGTTAATATCACCGAACAAGTCATCTTGGACTTTAGATGTTTTCGTGATTTGCGAATTGCGAATTTCTCTTACAGCTTTAAACAATCTACTCATTTTCTTTCTCCTGTCCAATAGGACCTTTATTTGTTATAAGTACTTGGAAACATGTTAGAAGTTATGACTTTTATAATCCCCCGAAAACGGCACTTAAATTAACCAACCCAACATTGCGTTGAGCCTCTTTAAGGTTTTCACCAACTGACTTACGATAATGAAGTTCTCTCTCGATAGCTTTCAACATCCTTATGGACAACGAATATTCTCCGTCTGTCCCCAAATCTTGCAAGTTCTTCTGGGCAGTATACAACTGCTCCAAAGTGTATTTTGCAAAACGTGGTTCAGTTTTCTTAACCTCTTTCTTGAGGTTAAAATTACCTCTTGCACCTGACAAACTTTTCGCCTCGCTATAAATACTCATCTTTACCACCTTTCGCTACTATTGTAGCTCTTTTATTTAACAACGAATCGGACTATTTGCCCGTTATCATCAATTACCGAATCTACTACCACTTGTGAACAATGCCGCATTGATTCAATAGCAACGACTGGCATATTTCTAAAGACTACTACGTCATAATCTTCAAATCTTTTCCAGTTGTTGATGTTGCAGTTGAAATCCCTTGTTACATTGTTGGTTGTACTCCATTTTGGAATAACAATCGAAACTTCAATATCATTTCCTCCTAAACATTTTTTAAGTAGGTTAATATTTTCTTCGGACAATTCCTCATTAAAGGAAACTGCGACTAAAAGTTTATTCATTTTAGAATCCCTTTATGTAAGCAAGCCAATATATTGCTACAAGAAATAAAAAAACCATACTCATTATTGTTGTATAGGCTATTGCCTCAACTAGAAAATTCCATAATTTCTTTTTCATGATACCCTATCCTTTATTTTCACTACTTTTTTACGGTGTAGTCTATAAAACCGTTAGAACCAATAATCTCTGTATAATACAAATTTAATTTTGTCCTATCCAGAAATTACTAACATTTAGTGGGGATTTTTATCTCGCAGCTATTATCTTTTTTCATAATAACCACTATAACCACTAGGTAATAAAAAAGGGGGGTTTTCCCCCCTTGCCGGTTATCCGACTGATTTCAAAATTTCCATTTTCGCTTGAAAGTCTTCGGCTGTAATCTCGCCGTTTACGAATTTCATCTTCAAGGTGTCAACTGGATTAACCGCTAATTTGCTTGCAGTTCCACGTCCTGAACTTGCGGCGACTTGCAGAGCTGGCAATTTTTCATCAGCTTCAACAATAGCGAGCTTGATATTTTCGAGGTCGGAATCATAAAACACGCCGGTGTTTGACTTGATTACAAAACCGCCTTTGGACGTTCTTTTGATGTTACCACAGTATTTCCCATTACGTTCCAACGTGAGATAATTCTCTTTGACTTCACCGAAAGTCAAAACGTTGTTGTTTTCTACGACTTCACTCATTGCGGCTTTTTGCACTTTACTCATTTTAAAATCCCTTTTATTTTTAGAACTAGAACTAATAAAAACTATTTTTATCAATTCATCATTCCTTTGACAATATGATTTAAACCGAACCCACCACCCACCGCCTTCTAAAATCAGCCTGTTTACCCTCAAACTAACACCCTATGGGGTGGTACACTCATCGTAAGTGACTATTTTCTATGACTGAACGGCATTCACAATATAGTTGAGGTCAAAAAATTGGGGGGAGGTATAAAATATAAAATGAACAGTATTCATAGGCTTGAAAAAATGATAAAGTGTGCTATATTTATATTAACTTTAACAAAAAGGAGACATAAAAGATGTCAAAGAATTACATTGTAGGGAATGCAGAAGACGTAGAGTTGATGAACGGGTTAATGAGTTCTAATTATCCGGAGTTGATAGAGAACGGAGTTAATGTAGGGTTATTTTATGTAGTAAAGGTTGACAAGGATGGGGAGGTACAAAACGAAGCGTGTTTAAAGAAAGATGGTAGGACTTGCAGTGGTAAGATTAGTTTGATATCTGATTTAAATCGTATGACAGACAGTTTTGATGCTAAGATAGTATTAGATTTGAACATTTGGCAAAGATTATCATTGGAAGAGAAGAATGCTTTATTAGACCATGAGTTATATCATTTGTATATAGTAAAGAATCCAAAGACTGGAGAGGTTGTTACTATTTCTGATGAATCTAGTAAGGTAAAGTTAAAATTAAAGAAGCATGATGTAGTAATGTGGGGTTTTCATGACATTATAGTTCGTCATGGTTTTGGTTCACAGGAGTTGCAGGTTTTGAATGGTATATCTGAGTGTTACAAGGATTATCTTGTAAAATCTGTTTAATTATTGATTTAAGTTACGGATGTTTCCGTAACTGACATTTTATAAAATTACAAAAAAGGAGTATTAAATCATGAAACACGTAATGATTGATTTGGAAACTATGGGTAAAAACAACAATGCTCCTATAGTCGCTATAGGTGCTGTAGAATTTAACAAAGACGGTATTGTATATAATGATAACAGAAGGTCATCATTTTACTGTAGCGTTGATTTAAACAGCTCTGTAGATGAAGGTGGCATTATGGATGCAAGTACTGTTATTTGGTGGATGGAACAAAGTGAAGATGCCAAGAGTGTATTTAAAGAACAAATTAAGTACAATATAAAGTTTGCGCTTATAGAATTTTCACGTTGGATAGGTTGTGAAGATTTATGCGTGTGGGGGAATGGGGCTACTTTTGATTTGGTTATACTTGAAAGTGCTTATGAGCGTTCTGGAATTAAGATTCCCTGGAATTATAGAAGAGAGAGGTGTTATAAAACTATGAGAGAGATGTTTTCAGATATTCCTTTTGCAAGTTATGGTGTAAAACATAATGCATTAGATGATTCCATTGGACAGGCTCTTCATTTAGTTAAGATTTGTAATAATAAAGGAATAACATTATAATGGCTGTGATAGGCAAACCTTTTGATAAGAAATTGTATGATACCTATAATGATTATGGAATTTTCATTGCGAAGTCTTTTCTTAAACAGTTTAACATTGACCTTTTACTTGGTGAAAAGTATAAGGTTGATTGTTATTTTATAGGAAAGCATAGTGGAATTAGTTATGACGTTGAGGTTGAAGTAAGACCAAGTGAACACTGGAATGGTACTGACTTTAAGTATAAAACACTTACTATTCCAGCTAGAAAGGAGAAATTTGTAACAAAAAGAGGTTTATATTTTGCAATATGTGAAGCTGGGGCATTATTTGTCATTGATTTTGAATTTATTGCAATGAGTCCAAAGATAATAAAAAAGAATAAGTGTAATCATGAAGAGGAGATATTTTATGAAGTAGATTTAAGTAATTGTAAATTTTTTAAATATAAAGGTTCAACATGGGAAAAACAATGATTAATTTTATCAAAAAGATGGAGATATAAAATGACAGTGGCAAAGTATATTCTTTATTTTGTATTATCTTCTATAGTAACTTCAATAATTATTTTAGTTTTAACCTCTGTTGTGTTTTATTTAATGTAAATATATAGTATTTAAATGAGTAAAAAGGAAATGAATAATTATGTACAATGAAGAAAAAATGAAGATGATTGCTGTTGAGGCTTATGTTTGTCTTTACTATTGGACTTATATTTATGTAAAAAATATTGCTATAGATATAACAAATAGGACAATAACTATTAAAATTAATTATAAAAACAACAATCCTAATAGTATGGAAAATATTAATAAACATATTTTAAATTATATAGAATCACTTATGTGTAAATTAACTAAAGGATGTGACATTCATTATAGAACCGAACAATGTAATATAGAAGAAATTGAACACCCAATAGTTTATAATGGGGTTGCAGTAGAAGAAAAATACTTAAAAAATATTTTTATTAAAGGAGAGACATATAAAAGGAAAGAAAGATGGTGTTCTTATTCATGTGGTCAGTGTTTTAATAGTTTTCCTACTGGAAGAGGTAGGGTATTGTGGTGTGGTAAGAATAAAATGCATACATTAATCAATAAATGTTGTTGCCCTGATTTTTGTAATAATTAGTTTTTATACTAAGTTCAAGCTTGGTATCGTATAAAATTATTAAAACATTAAATTAAGATGAAAATTTAGTAGTGAAACAAAGGAAATAATGAAATACTCTCAATATATATTCCCAATTGCATTAATTTTGTTAAGTTTTCTTTCTTCGATATTCTATTATATTAGTGGGGATTGGAGAAGAGGTTCTTATTGCTGTGTACAGGATTACTTAATATTTTTATTACAATTTAGTTGATTTTAATAAAAAATGTGCTATTTTATAAAAATAGTATAAAGTGTTCAAATTTTAAAAAATTTTTGAGGTTAATAGAAAAATATGAAAATCATAACAAAATATCAAGCTATTGATGGTTCTGAATGGAACACCGAAGAAGAATGTAATACTAGAGAAAAGATGATTGAGCAGGTTGATAATGCTATGTCATTACTAAAGCCAATACCCAAAGAACTTAATTGGGAAGGTTACGTTCAGCAAAGTGCAGAAGTGGTTAAAGAATGTAAGAGAAAACTCTTTAATATAGTCAATCAAAAAGACATTCTTGGAGAGGCTATAAAATGGCAGATTAAAAAATACGATACCAAATTTGAAGAGGTATACTCATCGTGGTTTTGCGGAATGCTTGATGAAAATAATGCCCCGCTTTATAATGCGTATAATAGATTATGTAATATCGACAAAGAAAATAAAGAATGGAATCAGCCCTATTACGCAACAAACAAATCAACAAGAAAAGACGTTCGCATTGGATAAAAAGGAAAAAACAATGAAGAAAATTACATTCATAAGCGATACTCATGGTATCCACAAAGATATAGAGAGCCAATTAGATGGTGGTTTCATGATAATTCATGCTGGCGATGTCACTTCTATGGGTCATACTAAGGAAATTAGAGGGTTTTTAAAGTGGTTTGGTAGTCTTCCTTATCAATATAAGGTGTTTATTGCCGGTAATCATGACTTTGGATTACAAAATTACCCCTTAGAACATTTCAATATACCAAGTGGAGTTTTCTATTTACAGGATAGTATGATTGAGATAGATGGTCTTAAAATATATGGGAGTCCTTATTGTCCAACTTTTGGAAGATGGGCTTTTATGAAAAACAGGGGTAAAGAAATTGCTGAAGTATGGAGTAAAATACCTGAAGGTATTGATATTTTGGTTACTCATGGACCACCTATGGATATACTTGATATGAATCTTTATGAAGTTAATTGTGGTTGTAAAGATTTGCTTGCTAGAGTTGAAACAATAAAGCCAAAAATACATGTGTTTGGTCATATACATGAGAATCATGGCTCTATGCACAGCAGTAGTCGTGGAATTACTTTTATAAATGCCAGTAATTTAAACGAGGATTATCAATGTGTAAACAAACCAATATATAGAAGTTATGAAGATTGCAAAAAGATATAATTAAACTTTTCTTGCTCTTATCTCTTTATTCCACTCAATCATAGCTTTTGTGGAATCTTCGTTGCTTATTTTAGTTGAACACCACTTACATATTACTTCAAATTTACCATCCCTATAAAAGACTAGAGGAAAATCATAACAACACATGTCTATGCATTCTTCTAGTTCTTTTCTTTCTTTTTTTTTGGTTTCAATATCTTTTAATTTTCTTTCTTTCATTATACACCATTTGCTTTTATAAGTTCTATTTTTATATCATGTATGAATGCAAAAGTCAAATATTCTAAAACATAATCAACCCACATTTCATTATCATCTACCAATATTATTTTATTATGTTCTTTTGCGATGTTTTCGTTAAATTGTTTAGCCACGAAACAAAGAGTATTATCTTTGCTGTTTTCTCTTAGTGCTACTTTATTTTTTTGCTCTTCCAAGTTTTCATTGCCTATTACTAATACTTTTTCCATTTTAATTATCCTTTTTTAATAATTTAAGACATCTTTTGCATGTCACTTCGTTCGTTTTCTCCGATAAATTACCGGCGTTCCATTTGAGTTTTGTAGTGCAGAGGATATATAAATCATGCTTGTTTAGTTTTAAAGTCCAGTAATGAATTTTCATCTTTCACTCTCCGAGTTAAGTTCTGCGGCTATTTGTTCTTTATTCGTTATCCTCTTTTAAATTATTCCCGTTTGAACTTCACCATGTCGGGCTCATGGTCAACATTAAAAATGACGTAGTGCGTTGTACACCCCAATGCTATTTCTAGAATGACATCGTTGCTTTTTATTAAGCAGTCCTAGATTTTTAAAAATATGTTTTTGAGTTCTTGTAAATTTAAGTTTTATTATACTATAAAACTTACAATTTTTGACTTGACAAAGTCTGATATGGAGTCAGATACGTAGTATCTGACTTATTATCTGACTTCTCCCTAGTGTAATAAACGCAGTTTGTTACACTTCAAGTCAATATTTATTGCAGATGAGTATTTTAATAGGATGATGAAACATCATCCCTTTAGATTTCTGCATGAGATTTTACGGTAAACTTACTGATAAACTAATAGTATTATCACGCCTTTGGTCTCATAATTAATCTAAATTCAACTCAAAAACATATCATTTTAATTATTAATATTGTTTTATTTGTTCCATTTTCTTTGCGAATTTAAGAATATTTTCACTCCATCCACCAAGAATATATGTGTTTTTATAGAATTCAGGAATCAATGTATCTTCATATCCTGCAACTTGTACAAGAAATACCTTAACATTTGGGTTTACTTTCTTTCTATATTCAGATATTAATTTTGGAATATCTATATAATTTCTAGTTCCAGGATATATATAATTTATATAACTATTATCGCTACCATAAAGACCACCATGTCCTGCTTGCATGTCACTATAAACAAAAACATAATCATAATGTTCGTTGTTTTTAGTTGCATAATCCCAAAATAACCATGCTCCATGTTCTGTTCCACCCCCAACCCATCTTGACTTTTCTTCTATAGTTTGAAGAGTTGACAGAACTCCTCTTGATGGATTTACATCATCAATAGATAATTTATCTCCGAAAAGACCCAATTGTCCACCTTTACTGAAACATTTTGCAGTAATGATACCCATAAGGTTAGCAACTGTAGAAACACTTGTATTTCCAAGTGTAGATAATTTTGAACTTGTTGCAGAACCTGAATTATCACATAATGACATTACACGACCTTCGAACTTTGGCATATTATTAATTGCAATATCCATACATTCTTCCAAACAGTTTTTAACATATCCATTACCATTATTTTCAATCATTGCATTGTAGTATCTAAATGGAAATTGCTTTCCTTCCAAAACTCCATTCTTCAATTTATTTGAAAAATAAGAAACAGGTATTCCGTTTTTAACGAAGTTACGAATATTTCTCAATAAAGCCATATGTCCAGACTTTTCTACAACCTTTCTCCAGTTAATTTCTCTTGCTTCAGATGTTGAATTATCACTATTAGAGATAATAGAACGATAAGTGTTAAATTCTTTAGCATTTCCACTCATTAACTTATTAATGGATGCAGAATTAGCATGACAAATACGAACAACATCAATAGTACGAACTTCTCTTGAACCCATCTTATATTTTGCAATTTCATAATCGGTCAGGCTTTCTAGAACACTTTTCCAAACTTTTTTAAGGGAATTAGGAATTGATTTTCTTCCAAAAGCTTTCAATAGATAAGCTAGTCCGGTTGCTGGTTCATCTCCACGAATACAAATTCTTAGTCCATATTTATTTACTAAACCGGTTCCCTTTTGATTTTTATGGACTGCTGCTCTAACTAAAATTACTTGTGGTGTTTCTCTCATATAGTCTTCAACCCTTAATGATTCTGCAATTATAAGAGTTTTTTCAACATCAATACTTAAACATTCATCAATAGTTTTTTCTATAATTTCTACTGAATTAAGTCCTTTCCAATCGTTTGTTGAATGAGACCCAAGAACTTTTTCAATATATTCAATAGTTGAATATTTTGTTCCGGCTTTTTTGTAATATTGAGGTTCTCCCATAAAACATGAAGCTGCTACCATTTGTAATCTTATAAATGGAGATACATTATAAGACTTTCCATTCATAAAATTTTTGTGAGACATTTCTACCTTTTCCCTTTTTGCGTTGATAGTCATTTTCCTTTTTCCTTTCGCATAAATTGTAAAAAAAATGGGTGAGGTATGCGAGAACCCCACCCAACTCAAAACCTGTACCATGACAGGTTCACTACATTCAACACATGGTTGACGTAAAATAAGAGTTGGGAGAAAAGCGATACAAGCTTTATTATCAACTGGATTTGAACCAGTAACATTTTCTTTTCAAGAGAAATGCTCTACCATTGAGCTTTGAAGTAACTCATATCTACACTACCCAACAAAAATGTAATCTGTTAGTTAAAATTCTGACTGCTTATGTCATATATTGCGCAATATACAACCATGTTAAAATAGGCATTAATGTTTAATATTTACAGACCTATTTAATCCACACCTGAGCAGTATTTAACCACAACCTCCTAGGAACGTATGAACGTTCAACCTCCACTACTGTAACAGTGGCGAGGAATCCATATAACAGATAAAAATGTATGAGGAGAATAATAAGACAAGCGTTTTTTGGCAAAGATTTAAAATCATTGAAGTAACTCATCTAACCGCTTCCTCAAAAAATTTAAACAACTCGTAATTTTCATTACATCTATATTATAGCACACTTTTTATTAAAATCAAGAAGATTTATAAAGTTTTTCATAAATTTTTATTCCATCAGAAAAATAAGGTACAATTCCTTTTTCTAAAAGTTTTCTAGCAAAATCACCTTTACATGAAGAAGATTCTTTTACTGCTTTAATTTTTTCTTCGTGTTTATCAATAATTACATCTATATAGTTCATATTCTCTCCTTTATCATTAAAAATAATAACTTATCCTTGTCCCTATCTCCTCTCATTCAAGAATCTACAACAGATTACGGATAAGTTACCATCTTTGATTTAAAATTTTATATAATATTTCTTTTACTTCTTCAATATTTTTTATTAATATAGCATATAAACAAGTAATTTCAAATCTAAATGGTGGTCTCGATGGGGGTCGAACCCATAAAACTCGTGGTTTGGGCACGATACCTATGCCAATTCGGTTACGAGACCATATTTATTTGCTATATTTTATCTTCGTCCAGTATCCTAATCTATTACCTAATTCTATTCCGTAATTCTTACACCATTTTCTAATAGTATTATCACTTACTCCAAACATTTTTCCAATCTTTGTCATTGGAAGTTCAGCAATCATTTTCTCCAAGCCTTCTTTTGATGGACGTTCAACTTTTCTTTCTGCCAAACCTCTCTTTATACTTGCGCACTTTCTACATTCTGCGCTGGAGTAATCTTTTTTATTTCCGCACGACGGACATGTTGCAGTTTTCTTTTCTTTTTTATTGAACTCAATATCCTTTTTTATCATTACTCTTTTAATCCTATCGTAATTACCTCCGTATGGAGCCAAATTTAGTTCTATAAGTGATTGTCTTATATTTTTACTCTTTAGAAGTGCTGCAACAACCTCCTCTTCTGTTCTTATTTGTTGAATATCTTTTTCAACCTTATTTCTTCCACGAAAGTTGTCAGTTTGACTGTGACAATTGGGACATATAAATACAAGGTTTTCTTTTGTGTTGTCAAAAGTATCTCCATTTTTGTGATGAACCTCCAAAGACACAAAACCATCCATCCAGACACCATCATTGTTACACTTTTCGCACTTATATTCTATCCCGCTTTCCAGCATAGACCTTTTTAGTTTAGAGGCACTCTCCCTCATTCCATTTCTTCTATCGTACACTAACACATCTGAAAAACTTATTTTTTCTAACCCACCTTTGTACCTACTTCCGCAATTTGATGCCTTTCCAAGAAAATGTTCCGTACTTATTCCAAAACTTAATGCTTTTGATTTTATTAGTCTATGACTACCACCGGACGGATGTAATCCAAAACTTTTTAGAACTCCCGCAAAACTAACATTATTTTTAATTGCCTCTTCTAGCATCTCTTTTGTATATTTCATTATTTACTCCCGCTGTTTTATTATAATATAACATGGCAGATGCAAATAACACAAAAAAATAACTATAACATAAATATTTGGTCCCCAAGGAGGGAGTCGAACCCTCACGCCCTAACGGGCGACGAATTTTCGTACCACTATAGTTTTCACTACTCTCTTCTTGCGTGGTCTGGACTTTGTCTTTGCCATATCTTCATAGACTTAGGCACATGGTGTAAAGTCTCTACACTCTCTTTCGATAGCTCGGCGTTACCATATTAAAGGATTCACCGAATTAGCCATGTCCACTTATAAAGTTTCCAATATAAGGCTCAAATTAATAAGTCCGTTGCGTCTGCCATTCCGCCACATGGGGATATTTTCATATATACTTTTTCAAACAACGTCGACTATTTCTAGTCTAAAAAATGTGGTACGCCTACTCGGACTCGAACCGAGAAAATTCTGGGCCTAAACCAGACGGATATGCCAATTCTCCTATAGGCGCACATAAAAATTGGGGTGACGTACCGGTAATGCTCCGGTCTAAATACGAGCCACAATCGTACCCATAACTTCTCTGGCAACGCCACCACGAAATGACTTGGTGCTGAGTTTTATGTCTTCTCCCCATGGATAACGGGGCGTTCGTCCAAAACAAACCATTCCTCAATCTTCGTCTTCACGTTTACCAAAACTGGTGGAAGTGCTGGGATTTAACCCAGGTCTTACGGTTTCCTAAGTGTGGATGGTAGAGTTTTCAAGTGCATTTGCTACCATTGCTTCCAAGCTACCACATTGCGAAACCATAATCGAATAAATTTCACCCCCATTAAAACTGGCGGAAGTTGAAGAATTCGAATCTTCGTGCCACTTAAGTGACCATCTCATTTCCAATGAGAGCCGATAATCCATCTCCGGCAAACTTCCATAAAATTTAGAGCACACAATCTTCCGGCAATACCTATATGCTTCTCATGTGGGCTGTTGCAAACCACACTCGAAATACAAGCCCTCTAAGCACCAAGAGCAACTTTGGATGCCACTTAGATTACTAGGCGTTGTGCGCTCAAAGACGACCGCTAAGTCGCCTAAAAATGGTGGGTATTGGTGGAATTGAACCACTTGACGCCACCCCACTTACATATGTCAAAAGTTTTACAGACTTCCGTGGGGGACAACACCCTTATTTTAAAATGGTCCGCAGGAGTGGAATTGAACCACTGACAGCTACTTTATAAGAATAGAGCTCTGACCCCTGAGCTACCTGCGGAAATAATATTCTATTCTGATTACTATGTCGCCCTCTTGGTACTTTTATGACATAGTGAGTTGTCTACTTAAAACTGGCGGAGATGGGGTGTCTTGAAAACCCACGCCGATTTCTCGGTTACTAAGAGTTTAGCAAACTCTTTCCTTGCCTTTAGGATTACATCTCCTTATAAACTGGAGTCCCGTTACAGAATCGAACTGTTTCCATTGTTTTGCAGACAATCGCCTCTCCATCTGGCTCACGGGACATATATAATTTTCAAACAACATCAACTATTTCTAGTCTAAACTGGCGGAAGAAGTAGGATTCGAACCCACACGCCCTGTTTTAGAGCCTTCGGTTTTCAAGACCGTTGCCGCTACCCAGAATCTTTCGGCTTATTCTTCCATATAAACTGGTACTCCAGGAGAGAATCGAACTCTCATTGGGTGAGTGGAAGTCACCTACACTAGCCATTATGTTACTGGAGCATATCACAACAAAAACAAAGAGCAGACTTTTTACGGTCTGCTCTTTTTAAAAACTGGGAATATCTAAAAAGTATTACCAAAGCAGACCTATCTCGCATCCTATATAGGATGAGAGCGATAGTGAATGACTTGATAACAACTTGTTCATGATGATTTCCTTTTTAATTTATTTATCTTACACATCTATATTATAGCATTACTTTCGATAAAAACAAATAGTTTTAAAACTTTTTTTGATTTTTATTTATTTCCAATAAACACAACCATTTTAAATCTAAAGCCGCATCACCTCTCTCTGTGTTATCCCTATTTTAATCATTATTGCCCCTGTAATCACTAACGCATCTCGATGTATATGACATAGCACCTATTACGCCATCTGCTGTAGGAGTAAACGCCTGAGTGTACATTGCATTTATTCCGAAACTTGCACCCACTGCCTTTTCGTCAATATTTGCAGCTAGAAATAATATCTGCCACCCGTCTTTTTGTTTCTGCTGTATTTTTTCTTTAATTACACTTGAATCTTTATATTCAATACTTGAGTTTTCCATTCCATCTGTAATAATAGCGATTATCGCTTTTTTAGCTTTTGTCTCTTCTATGGAAGAAATTATTTTCATAATAGAATCATATAATGCCGTCATTCCAGATGGAGAATAATCTTCGCTGGTAATTTCTTCAATATTTTTGATATCTTCTCTATCTTTAATGAGTTTATAGTTATCATTAAATGAAGCTATTGTTATTTCTGCTTCTCCTTTTACTTTTTTCTGGTCTTTAATGAAACCATTAACCGTACCGATTGTATCACCAGAGAGGCTATACATAGAACCACTCTCATCAACTAATAATCCTATTTGCACTACTTCTTTTTTAGTTCTTGCTTTCATTTGTTCATCTCCCTCACGATTGCCTTTGCAAGTCTTCTGATTTCTTTCTTTTTCATTTTTGGACATTTCAACTTTGCCCTACGCATAAATATCTGTTGTTCACCGCTAATGCATCCGTTTGGTGTTAAACCCTGTTCTGTAAGAAAATCCTGGAAATTACAAACCGGGATATCATTATCAATAAAATACTGATATTCACCATATGCAATAGACTCCAGATTTCTCAAATCTATAACTGTTTCGGTTCCGGTTTCATTAAACCAGTCACATTCTCCAAAATATTTTCCACTCACTGTCCGAAGACCTGCATCCAATAGAATATCCATTATATCTTCATATTCTTCTCTGCTTTGAATCATTACTCCATTTTCCATCGCCTTGATTTTGATACACATTGCATATCTCCTTTTTAGTTTGTTGAGGTACAATAGCATGATTTTTATAAATGTCAAATGGTGGCGATTGTTTTATCGAAAAAACATTGGATTGGTTCCTTCACTGATGTACTTTTCTTCCACGGTGAATCTACTGCAATCCCTCCCTTGTTAGAGGGCGATGAACCTTTCTCTAAACCGCCATTGATAGTATAGCACAATATCTTGGTTTTGCAACATAAAGATTATATTTTTCGTTGCAAAAAATGGTGCGAATAGAGGGAATTGCACCCTCGTCCTAACGTTGGCAACGTCAAATACTGCTACTGTACTATATTCGCATGAAAACTGGTATTCGGTATGGGAATCGAACCCATGATTTATACGATGTCAACGTATTGTTCTAGCCGCTAAACTAACCGAATATGTATAACTGGTTGGCGTACAAGGAGTTGAACCTTGGTGATGAGAATATCAGTCTCACATAATTGACCGTTATATGATACGCCAATGAAAATGGTGCGCCGTGGAGAATTCGAATCCCCGACCTCAAAATTCGTATTTTTGGGCTCTTCCAACTGAGCTAACAGCGCATATAAAACTGGCATGTCTAGAAGGTACTGCCCCCTCGTCAAGAGTTTTGGAGACTCCCGTTCTACTATTGAACTATAGACATACACAAAAAACTTGGTGCGCCGAGTGGGAGTTGAACCCACCTAGAGATTTCTCTCACTGATTAAGAGTCAGCCTCACAACCGCTATGACATCGACGCATACTATAAAATGGTGCAAGGTGTGGGAGTCGAACCCACCTACGAGGCATTACCCTCTGACCGATTAAAAGTCGGTTTCTCAAGCCGCTAAGACAACCTTGCTCACATAAACTGGTGGGTTGATTCGGAATTGAACCGAAGTAGTACCGGCTTCAACGGTATGCATTGACCACGTTTGCTATCAACCCATAAAAACAAAAAGGCGAACTATTTCTAGTCCGCCTACTTCTCCAACAACTAACGATAAACGTTACAAGAATAGACGGACGTGAGGTTTAAAACCCCAACGACCAAAACTAATCTTTTTAAAAACGTTCATCATTTAATATAATTCCTTTTATTTTTTTTTAAAAACGGAGAACAACTTTGAATTTTGTCATCGTCATTCTCGGAAACTCACTCTACACCTGGCAGATGAGCTATACATTACCGTATATTTCTATATCGGTGGCTGTTGATTATATTATAGCATTACTTTATAAAAAAACAACACCATAAACTATTATTTTCCAAATATTTTTCTTTCTAGTTCACGATAATGGGCAACTGGACCCTTCCTGAACACTAAAGATGTATCTCTATATATAATAGAAGATATTCCAGCATTAACAATTAGTTTTGCACAAATAAAGCAAGGTATACCAGCTATTTCCCTTCCTGTTTCTACATCATATCCGGCAATATATATTACAGAACCATAAGATTCTTTACCGGCTTGAATTAACGCATTCTGTTCGGCATGTATTGATTTACAGCGTTCGTAGGAGGTTCCACTTGGAATATTATTCTCTTTTCTCCAGCAAATTCCAAGACTATTACAGTGCTCTTCTCCTGATACATTTCCTGTATAACCAGTTGCTACTATATGCTTTTTCTCGTTTACTATAATTGCTCCGTAGTTTCTTCTTGTACAGGAACCTTGATGAGCACTTCTAAGTGCTAGGTCTAAAAAATAATTTTCTTTATTGCTCATTTTTCTCCATTTTTTATAAAATAATGGGAGGATTTACTCCTCCCTATTTATTACGCCAATCTTAAACCTTTAAACAGCTCTTTCTTGTTTGTAAAGACTGCAAAAGAGGTCAATTGATTATTGTAATCTGTTTCTCTGAACCATGCATATTCTTTTTCGTTTAGATTACTTGCTATCCTCTCAGAAACTTCTTTTAATGATAGTTCGTCTTCTATTTTGTAACATATTGTATTATATACCTGATTCAATATTTCTTCATTTTTTCTTGCCAACTCATGGAATGAATGAACAGACTGAACTATTCTTGCTCCATTTTCAAGGTCTTTCCTGGTTATTATAAATACCTTTTTCATAGAAAGTTTACCTTGAAGTCAACAATTTCAAATTTCTTTCCGAAGAAATTTTCTATATTTGCCTTTATTGCCCACCAGTTTGGTTCATTGTTATCTCTAACTTTTGACTCAATTTTTTGGTAGACTCTCCCTTTTGCCATAGCATAAGCTATATGTGTATTTCTGACATCATTTTTATAAGAATTTAAATCACTCATTAAAGACCAACTTTTATAATCACCTTTTTTTTGCTTAGTCTTTAATTCTTCTTTCATTTCTTTTATGTTATTTGACACCAGTTTAACGTTAGCCTTCATCCTTTTAATATTCTTCTTATATTCCTCTTTCTTCAAATCTATTACTTCTTCGTTCGTGTTTCTTAAAGTATTCATTATACTCTCCTTTGTTTATTATTATTATTAAAATCATTAAAACAAAGAAACACGTTATGGAGATTTATTATTCTACATCATTTTTTACCTCTTTTTTTTAATTTCTCATAATAAGAAATTTTATAATATTAACTATAGCATAATATTTTTAAAAATCAAGTATTATTTCTAATTTGTTTTTCTAAAATACTTTCTATTGCAATTTTTATAATATCGCCATGGCATAATTTTGGTTTACAACAACATTTAATTTTTACATTTTCTCCAGACTTAACCTTTTCAACTATCTCCATTATTGCATTATATACATCTGTTTTTTTAAAAAATTCTTTTCTGAAATATTTATAAAAATTTAAAACTGATTGTTCTCTGCTCATTGAATCAGAAACTATATATGGATTACCAAGTGGAGTTCCTCTCATTATATCTATATAATCACCTTCATATGTATATTTATTTACCACTTCTATTGTACCTATCATCTTTTACTCCCCATAATATTTTTAAAAACATCTCCAAACATTCCCATACTATCAAAAAGTTTAGAAGAACTATCACTGGTATTTTCTTTTTTTATTCCTATTCTATATTTTATAATTATACTACAAGATAAACATTTTATCTTTTTAATTTCCATAATAGGTTGTTCATTTGATATAGTGACAAGATGTTCCCTTTTACATTCTGGACATTTTATTTTTAATTTCATCATATTTCCTTGTTAGTCAAGTAAATCAGTTATAAAATCTTTCTTTTCAACATCTTCTGGATTTCTTTTAACCCTTTCTTCTGCCGATTTAAGTTGAGAATTAGAAACCCTAAAAATAATATTTCCATTACGTTCTGTTTCTACTTTTAAAAGATTTGTTTCTTTTTTGTCTATAATAACAGAATAAATTCTTCCTTTTTTCATTGTATTCTTAACAAATGGAAGTACAACTTTTTCCATGTCGGAAAGCTCTATTTCCGTAAATAGTAAGCACCTTTCGGTTTCTTCATTTCCGCTTTCGTCTTCTACATAAACGGCTATGTATTTTTCATTTTCACCGGTTTTTTTGTTTTTATTTTCAATAGAAAACATTTTACCCATTACAATTTTTTCACTCATTTTATCTCCTTATTTATATATAAAAAATGCTACACTTATTAAGTATAGCATCTTTTTTTTATTTGTCAATCTTATAATTCTATTTTTCTAAAGTAACATTCCAGTACATGTCATTTAACAGACCGTGCCAATTAGAATAATTTCTTTGAAAAGCTTCCATGTTAACATCTTTCCAGGTAGGAGCTTTTGGCTTTCTTAAAAGTTTCATTCCTGCCTGTTCAGGAGTTCTATCTGCTTTAAAACTATTACATTTTATACATGAAACTACTACATTAGTCCATTGAGTTCTTCCCCCATGAGATTTAGGTATAATATGGTCTATATTTAGTTTCTTTGTTTCGTATGTTATACCACAATATTGGCACTGGTTTGCATCCCTTAAGTAAATGTTACGCCTACTCATCTTTGGTTTTTTAAAAACATACCCACTGTAGTTTTTTAAAACAATTACAGTTGGTTTTCTAATAGAACAAGATGAACCATGTATCATATCTTTTGCATGAATTTCTGCATCTTTCCATGATATAACCCAAGATTCCCAATTATGCATAACATAATTAGCATCTAAAAAAGAAGCTTTATCTTGATATACTTTGCAAATTGCATCCCATACGTTAATAACTTTAACTGGTTGCCATAGCTTGTTTAAAACCAATACTTCACTCATTTTTTCTTTTTATTTCCTTTGTTAAATGCTTTTTCCCAATTGCTTTGCATTTTTTCTTCGCTTATCTGTTGAGGTCTTCTCTTACATCCTTTTCCACTCATCGTTTATTCTCCTCTTATAAATTTCTTTTCTAAATCTGTCATAAAATGTTTCATCCACTGTTTTGCTTTCTTGCATCTCCTCTTCCATGTCTTAGGTCTGCAAATCTTTTTTGTATCCCAAGAGTCAGGTAAATTTGATTCTCTCTTGGCTCTAGTTAATGGACTATGTTCTTCGTCTTCGCTTATTGCTTCTTCTCGTTTATGAGTGCCCCTGTTTCTATAATACTGCCCTAGTGAGTAAATAGGTCTAGCTCTTTTCATAAAAAATTCCTTTTTTAAAATTGGAGGTCTCATCGGGAATTGAACCCGAATGGCGTGTTTAGAAGACACGAACTTTATCCGTTAAGCTATGAGACCATGTTAAATCACCTTGCATAAATCTTTGCCCAGTACCCTCGTCTGTCTCCTAATTCTATTTCATAAATTTTACACCATTTTTTTACGGCATTGTCGCTAACTCCGAACATCTTGCCTATCTTAGTCATCGATAACTCTTTGACCAATTTTTCCAACTCTTCCTTATTTGGTCTTTCAACTTTCCTCTTTGACAAACTAAAGCATTCCTTACATAAAACCGCTTTTGCATCTTTAGCGTTTTTACAATTCGGACACATATGGTTTTTATTTACAAAAATTCTGACTACTTGCTTTTTTACTTTCGGCTTAAAAGAACACTTTCTACAAAGCATCGAGTTTTTGCTCTTTCTATTGTCACAAGTCGGGCAAATATACTTTTCTCTTTTCTTTTTATTATATTCTTCCACTTGTTCTTTATACTCAAAACCGCAGACCTTAGTTTTAAGTGATTCTATTAAACCATCAATAAACTCCTTGTTCCAAACCATAGCACAAGGTATTTCCAATAGTTCCCAACCATCTGCAACGATTAAATCATGTCGTTTCTGATAATAATCCTTTAGTCTACCGTCTCTTTCATAGTGCTGGTTTCCATTTATTTCTATGCCAAACTTATCTTTTGGAAAAGCTATATCTAAAGAGAATGAATGGCTTTCTATTGGTGAAAATTCTGGATAAAAACTAACTCCATTTTCTTCAAGTTTTTTTCTTTAATACTTCGCATGGTTCAGATTTGAATTTTCCCTTCCTTTTCCATACATGTTTATCTGGATTGTCTGCCAACCATTTTTTCCTTTTTTCAGATATTGCCTTCTTTGTTTCCTCAGTGTGTTCTTGTTTAAAATATTTTTTAACAAAGCATCCATGTTTTACCGCTGTATCTATGGATGCTCTTGAAACCTTAAAATTTTTCATGACATCACTCAAGCAGTGCTCATTATTATGGTATTCCTGAACTAATTTCCAATCTATTTCAATGGCTTTCATATAAAACTCCTTTTTATATAATACCATCGAAACATTGAATCGAACACACGTCAATCTTAAATATTTAATTTAAACCACTGCTCTATCCTCTCAGCTACTGGCACACATAAAACAAAACTGGCGTTCCCTGCTGGACTTGAACCAGCGACTTTATCGTTAGGACCGATAATTTCTTCCTCTGAATTAAGGGAACTCGAAAACTGGCAGCCCTGCATGGAGTTGAACCATAAGTCTACTTGTGTCAAAGACAAGTGTGCAGCCGTTACACTTCAGGGCTTTATGGTATCCGGTACGGGATTCGAACCCGTGTCGAGGGAGTGAAGGTCCCTTATCCTGTCCAACTAGAAGAACCGGACACATATTATTTAATTTTACTAAGTATAGAAGAACTTATTTTATCTTCTACTTCATCTATATCTTGAAGTTCTCTATTTTCTTTTACTTTTTTCTTACCAATTATCCCAAATCTTTTTTTGGGTTCTTCATAATTGTTTTTCTTACTTTTTACAAAGGGTTTTGTTCTCCCCTTTCCGTTTTCCCAAATTTCAGGAATTAAATCTTCTTCCATAACTTTTCCTATGTTATTTTTTATTTAAACCACTATGGTTAAATTTAAAATGGTCAGAGCGGGTCGATTCGAACGACCACCCCCTTCTTCCAAGGAAGGACGACTACCATTATCTCACGCTCTGATATGTACGGGTTATTTGTTAATCTCTCTCTGATATTCCCATAACCTCAGAGTTCAGTTGGTAATTATCCAACAACTTTCTTATACTTTAAAATATAGCATAATTTACTTCAAAAACAAATTACTTTTCTATTTTTTTAAAAAATGGTTGCGAGAGTTGGATTTTCACCAACATTTCCCATCCACAATGGGGTACTAAAAATTATATTATCTCGCAACGAAACTGGTGGGGAAGGCTGGATTCGAACCAGCGACCTTCAGATTCGGTGGTTTTCACCACCTAGCCCGACGCTCTGCCTCTGAGCTACCTCCCCATATAAAACTGGTACTCGGTACAGAACTCGAATCTGTAACAACTTGGGTGTAAACCAAGTGCTCTAGCCAATTGAGCTAACCGAGCATATAAAATGGCGAGGATGATGGGTTCTGCCCCCACGACCTTCGGTTCGACAGACCGATGCTCTCCTAATTGAGCTACATCCCCGTTTTAAATTGGTAGCTCGTGGGGGAATCGAACCCACCTTAAACAAGTTTATGATACTTGTGGATAGCCATTATCCATACGAGCCACGTTCGCTGTTTCGTCAGACGGGGACAGCGATAACCCTTTATAATATCCCTACCTCTGGTAGAGAAATGGTAGCAGGGGTGGAGAGTCGAACCCACTCAGCGTTTCCGCATAAGGTTATGAGCCTTACCAGTCTTCCGAGACTTATCCCTGCAAAAATTATTTTAAACTAGAATAATATTAACACACATTGTTAATAAAATTGGCTGGCTAGGCACGGTTCGAACGTGCGACCTTTCGCTTAACAGGCGAACGCTTACTACCAACTGAGCTACTAGCCAACGTAAAATGGTGGAACAACAGGGAATTGAACCCTGGACCTTCTCGGTGCAAGCGAGATGCTCTAAGCCAACTGAGCTATTGCCCCATTCTAAAATAAAACCGGCTGGGAATATCCGCTTCACATATTGCTATGTTATTATATTCGTTTTTACGAAGCCGGAAGACTGGAGCTAGTGGTAGGATTTGAACCCACGGAGCCATTGATATGAACTCGGCGCATTACAGGTGCGCTGCTTTAGACCACTCAGCCACACTAGCATTTTATTATATTAAGTTTTCAATCAACAAAAAAGCGAACTTTTTAGGGTTCGCTCTTAAATCATTATTTACAAATAAAAACAAAGACTAAGAGACGTACCACACTGGAGAATTCTCCGGATTGGTATTGGCTGTCGCCACTGTCATATCTTGCATTGTTCTCATTTTTAATATCACCATTTTTAAATTATTTTTGTTTCTGTTTTATATTATAGCATAAAACCAAATAAAAACAAACAAAGTTTTATTTTTTTTCAATTTTTTTTAAAATTAATGTTTTAGTTTTTTTATTAATTATCCTTACGTGCGCACATACGTGAATACTAGTAATTAATTAATATATTATTATAATCGTGCGTGTGTGCGTGAATACTTTACTAGTTTAATACATCAGAGAATTACTAGTAACGTATTAACGTGAATACTATATTAGTTTGTGTATTAACTAGTATAATTAATTAACTAGTTAGTAATAACGTGTAATGTGCGGTATACTTATCTAGTATAATCACATACACGCACTAAATAGCATAGTCCAATAAAGAAAGTATACTAGAAGATTATACTAGTAAGTAATTTATACTGGTAAATATAATTACTAGATAAATAAACTAGTAAAGTATTAACTAGAATCAAATAAAAGAAAAATAAGACCACCAAAACAACAATAATGGGCAAAGAGTCATATCTTAACAAAAAATTAAATAGCGTTCGTTCTATGTAGTTAAAATTTGATTATAACATTGTTGTATAGATTTATAAAACAAAATGTTTAAAGTTTATCCTTAAAAATAAAAGTGAAGCATGTTCAATAAAAATGTCAAGTATTTTATTTAAAAAAATTGAAATATTATTTATTTATGCTATAATATGTTTTATAACAAGGAGATTTTATGGTAAGATTTAATATTAAGTGTGTTGCAATAGAGAATGGAAATTGTCAAAATACTGAACTAGAATTATCAAAAGCAGAAGACAATAATATTTTTGCAGATGGTACATATCCTACCGAAATTTCTACAGATTCATTATTGTTAACAATCCCTGGAATTGATGTTAGATTTGTAATAGGGATAAAAGATTTAGACCTAATTTTAAGGTCAACAAGAGGTTAAAATGGAATATCAAAAGACTACTGGTAAAATTTATAAAAAAACATTCACATGTATAAAATGTAAAAATATTTATACAGACTCCAACATTTGTCCAAAATGCGGAAGCAAGGAGAAGAAAGAATTTCAAAGAACCCTTGCAAGCATTAAAGAGGAGGTTGAGAATGGTAAACATAGTTGATGGTAATATAGTACCATTTAGCTCTATTTTAGAAATACTTAACAGTATAAACAAAGAAAGCTTAATTCAATATATGGGATGTGTTGGAACACAATCTAATCAAGATTCTACTTCCTTTCAAACAATAGAATTAAAAATTGTCTTTACGACAGGAAGTGGAGTTGAAAATGGAGAAAGAGAAGGTAGTTGATAAAAAAAATGAATTGATGTTAAAAAGTATTGAACCAATGATTTGGTCAATAATTCACAGATATAACAATATCCCAAAAGAAGAAAAAGAAGATATATTTCAAAATTCGTGTCTTTTCGTTATAGAAAAAATAATTCCAAAATATGACCCATCAAAAGGTGTTAAATTTTCAGTATTTGCCTTCCGTTGTATATCAAATCTTGTACAACATAACTGCATAAAATATCAAAAATATAAATCATATGTTTTTTCTGGAGAAGATTTATTCATGAAAGATTTCCCTTTTATAGATTCTAATTGTGAAGAATCAGAAAAAAAGAGTTTTGATGAAGAAAGAATAAAAAATTTAAGACTAATGATTGATGATAATTCACCAGAATGTTATTTAAAAGAAAACGAAAAAAATGTATTAAAATTGATATTCGAAAATCCCAAAATAACCCAAAGAGAAATATCAGAAAAATTAAACTATAGTTACCCGTCAGCTGTAAGTGCGATACTTAATAGAATGAGGAAAAGAATTAAGACTGATAAAAAATTCTAAATTGGTGTTTTTTATTTTTTTTTAATATAGAATAATTAAGAAAAAGGTTTTTAAATGGATAAAAATGACAATATAAATAGTATAGGGATTAAAAACCCAGAAGAAATGTCTAAAAAATTTTTTGAAGATGTAAGTATTTGTAATAAAAAAGAAATACAGATATCAAATAAAACATCAGACATAATTCATGGTAAAAATAAAATTCCAGAATGTCTAGATGGTAAAGTTTCTGTAATAGCGGCTATGACATTAAATCCTATAGAATTTAAAATATATATTGATGAAGTTAAGAAGTGGGTGGAAGCCCATCCTGATTGGAATAATGTAGAAGATATTGAAGATATTAATAACTTAGCATTAGAAAAGATTATGCAATATAGAGCATTAAAGAAAAAACCAAGCGGAGATTCTGATGCAGAGCTATCTAATAGCAAAAGGAGGGAAAGTCAATATAGAAATAATTTAGGAGCAAAACGTTCTGCTAAAAATGATAATTACAATAAAAATGGTGGAATAAATATTGCTATATTATGTGGAAAAGTTGATGAAGAAAAAATATTAAATATAAAAAATATAAGTATAAAAAATAAAACTGAGGAAGATGACCTCTTTCCGGTAAGAGCAATAGGAGTATAAAAAATGGCAGCACCTACAGTAACTTGGTATCCAGTAACGAATAATAGTGGAAGTCCTCAAAGAGGAAATGCTATAACAATCATTGATTTTGGTAACGTAGAAGCAGGATATTGGTCTGATGCAAAATGTGTACAAGCAGGTTTTACTGGAAATTCAGTTAGAACTCTTAAATTTTGGTTAAACGATACAGCTTCATCTGGTGGAAATCAAAATGTTTCAGCTTCTGCTTCGTGGAAACATAAGCTTTCTATAAATACAAGTTTTTTTAATCCTGATGATGCAGGAATAACAGCTGATGTAAAAAACGGAACAGCATCAAACCCAGTTGGTGTTGATTTTACAACAACTCCAGAAACAGAACCCTCTGTAAGTAATTTTGGTGTTGATTATACAATTGCAGCTGGAGAATATACAAAATATATTTATTTATGTTTACAACCACCAAGTAATGCAGCAGATGGACTTACTCAGGATTGGGGTTTTAGGCTCTCCTTCCTTTATCCTTAATTTATAATTTTAAAAGGGAAAAGAAAAATGGGAAAATGCAAAAAAGGTGGGAATAAAAAAAAGTGAAACAACATGTAATTTGGATTCTTGAAAAACATGATGGTTCTCAAATAATGGAAATTGATAATAATGGTAAAGAAACCATTTTTAGCAAAGAACTATTATTAAAAGAAAAAGGAAATATAAAATTTGCATGTTTAAAAGATTTGCAAAATAATATATTATATACAATAAATTTAATTACGGGGGAATTGATACTTAATGGATTTCCTATAAATGTAGGTAAAGAAGTTGAAGGAAGAGTTATCAATTTATGTGGACTTCCAGATACAAATTATTTTGAAGGATTAATTCAATATAAAGAGAGTTTTCCAGTACCATATGGTCCTCCTGTTGTTGCTATTCCAAAAAGTTTTAATATAGGTTATAAAGTTGATATTCCAGACCATATATGTAATTTTTGGAAAAACGATAAATTTGTTACTATAAAGAAAATAATGGTTTTAATTTCTGTTGATTCTATTTCTTTAAGGGCATGTATTTCTACTACATTTACTGCCAATATAAAAAATAATGATGGAAGTGAAACTACAGTTAGATTCTAATGAGCAATGCAATGCTCATTCAACCAATATAATGGTGAAAAATGAGCGACTATATATATGATAACTTATTAAATAGACCTATAACAGGAAATACAAAAATTTTCCTTCCTTTTGATTCTACAGAATCTAAATTTACAAATTATGGTACAGAATTAAACCTGCAAATAACCGATAATTTAACATCTATAAGTTCAGAATATTATGATATTGGAGAAGGTTCATTATCTATCCAAAATAACGGATGGGTAAAAATAGAAAATCATAATATAAATCTTGAAACTCAAGAATATTGGACAATTCAACTATCTTTTTTAATAACATCACATAAAAGACAAACAGTCTTTGCTAAAGTATATGAGATGGAAGAGGGTGGTTATGATAGCTCTATACAATTCGATTTATTACCAGATGGTAGGGGTGTTTTTTATTATTCATATGCAAACTATAATAGTTTTGATACATTAGACATAGGAGCATTAGAGTTAAATAAAATATATAAGATTGCATTAGTAAGAAACGGTCAATCTTTAAAATTTTTTATTAATGGAATATGTGTTTTACAATCTTGTGGAATCAGGGACTATGGAGATGGAATTCCTGTAAACAATTTTAATGGTTTGTATGATATTACATCAGCACCGTTTTATATTGGAAGTCATCCAGAATGTGATGTTGACGACACTGATGGTTCTAGTACATTTGATGGATATATAGATAATTTTAGAATTGATTATGAAGCACTATGGGATTCAGATTATGGAATTGAATATTCACCAATAGGTGGAGTGGTAAATATTGTAAGTAAAAACAGTTCTGTTGTTGGAGCTTCACTATATGTTACTCAACACGGATATTCAAGTATAGGTTCTTCAATATATATAAATCCAAAGTCTGATATAAATTCAACTGTTAATATAATTAGGATGATTCACGGTTCTGTTTATATTATACCTAGGTCTGAAATAGGATGTTCTGTAAATGTGACATCAGAAAATCAAAATATTTATGCTTCAGTAATGATTGGTGGTAAACTATTATCTAATATACAATCTAAAGTAATAGTAGCAATAACACAACAAAAACTTGGTGCTGCTGTTGTTGTATCAAAATTTAGAGTATCTTCTATATCTGCATCTGTTTTTCTTGTAGGTGGATTGTCAGCAAGCGTTAATGTTATTAAAAAATCTTCTCAAGATATTGGTGCTTCATTATTTGTTTGTCAAAAAGGTTTAGAATTAATAAATGCATGTATATTTATAGCAAAAGATGTTGATATAAATGCAATAATAAAAGTTTCAAGATATAATTATAAAAACATATCTGCTATTGTCAATACTATTGCAGACAGACCAGATAGTGTTATTATTACATCAAATATTGAAGAAAATGTATGGCAAAACAATGATAGCGCAAATTTTGAATGGCAGGTTCCACATGATAATATGTCTATTGTTGACGAATATCATATAGCTTTTAATACAAATCCATATTATAATGTTACAGAATTAGACCAAAGATTAAACGATAATTATGTAACAAAAACTGCTGACTATAGTGGAAGATGGTATTTACATGTAAGAGCAGTAAATAGAATAGGAAATTATAGTAAAGAAACATCTCATTATTGCATAGCCTTTAACAATCTCCCTTCAAATATTACACCTTCTGGAATGTTAATAAATGGAGAATATTCTTATAATGGGCCAATAGCATTCCCAGAATTTCAATGGAATCGTTCTTTGGATATTGACCAACTTGATTATGTTAATTATGAATTACAAATTTCTGAAGATGAATTTATAACTAATTTTATTGATGATATAGTTGATATTCCACTTGGTAATGAAGTTATTTATAACATACAAAATACAATAAGCGTAGGGCATTATAAATGGAGAGTTAGACCTTATGATGGTAAACAATATGGAGACTGGACTGAAAGTCAATATCCATTTGATATTGTATCTGAAAAGATAGATGTTGGAGCTAAAGTATTAATACCAATATATTCAAATAAAAATATTGGTGCTAAAATATATATAATAAATTATTCTAATTTAAACGCTTCTGTATATGTAAGGAAACGTGATTATTCTGATATTAATTGCCAATTAAGAGTTTGTAAAAAAGGAGATTTTGAAATAGGAGCAGTCATTAATATTAGGTCTTATTTAGAATTAAAAGCTAAAGTAAATATAAATTATGGTATAGAATTAAAATGTAGAGTAACCATAATAAATGTTGAAGGAAATAATAACATATCTTCAGTAGTAAGAGTGTGTCACAAATACGATTCAGAATTAAATTGTTCTGTAACTGTAAAATACAAAGAAATATCATCAATTGGTGCTGGATTATATATTATACCTTATTCAAACATAGGATGCTCTTTAAATGTTTATGATATTACTAATTTTGGTTATATAGACGATTTTTCTAATAATATCGGAGCATCAGTTATAATATCAAAAAAATCAAGTATAAATATATATGGTAGAGTTAGTACTATTGCATCAAGACCAGATATGTTATCAGTATTTTGTAATGTTAACGGAGAAACTTGGCAGGAAAATAATCTAATAACTTTTACATGGAATTCTTTAGAAAATCAAGAAGTAGAAATTGATGGTTATTTTACTCAACTGGATAAAAATCCAACCACACAACCATCTGAAAATTTCCAAAGAAGTGTAGATTTTATTAGAAATTTTGATTTAGAAATATTATCTGGTGCTGGTATTTATTATTTTCATGCAGTAGCAAAAAATATATATGGTAATTATGGACCTGTTAATCATTTTGAAATAAAATATAATCATAAACCATCTATACCTATTAATCTTTATATTAATAATTCTTACTCAGAAAGATTACCAGTATTAGTTTCTAGGTACGGTAATAATACTTTTGAGTGGGAACAAAGTATTGATATTGACCAATTAGATTCATTGCTATATGACTTACAAATTGCAACTAGGTCTGATTTTGGTAAAGATTTAAATGGAAATGAGTCTATAATATTAAATTCTGTGAATATTTTACAAAATTATTATATTATAAGTATAAGTTATTTAAGCAAAGATTATTATTGGAGAGTTAGGTCCTTTGATGGACATGAATATTCAAATTGGAGTAGTGTTGGTATGTTTAAAGTAAATACTCCCCCTACTATTCCTAATAAACTATATGTAAATTAAGGATATTATGATACAGAATTTTGCAGAAGACGATATTCAATTAATGGAGATGGTAAGAATTTATAAAGAAGACCCAGCAGCAGCAGCAAGGGATTTACTTGGTATTGACCTTGCTCCACATCAAAGAATTGCACTTAGAGCAATGTGGGACTGTAATAATGTGATTATGGTTTTGTCCCGTGGTTCTGGTAAATGCATAGTTGGAGACTCTATGTGTCTTCTCAATAGTGGATTCCATGAAATAGCAGGACTTCACAAATCAGAAGAGTTTGGACTTAAAGAGAGTGTAATCCAAATGTATGGAGAAAACGGATTCAAAAATACATCGCACACATACAAAAACGAACCAAAACAAATTTACAGAACAAGAACTTGTCACGGCTACGAAATAAAATCAGTAGACAAGCACATGATTAGATGTTTTGAAAATGGAAATATTACATGGAAAAGAAATGATGATATAAAAATTGGAGATTATGTAGTCATTAATAGGGATGATAAGTATGAATTCAGCGGAGAATTTAACTGGATATCAGAAATAGAAGGATATATGATTGGAGCATTAATTGGCGATGGATGCTTTGTAAAATCCGGAGGGGTTGGATTTACCAATACAGATGAAGACATAATAAATATTTTCAGAGAAAATTATAAAAAACTAGGAGCTTGTAAGTTTTCAGAACTAAAGGATAAAATAGAATTTAGTTTGAATTTCGGAGGAGCTTATAGAGATAAAGAATTCTTTAGTAAATACAAGCTTAAAAAAGTAAAATCAAAAGAAAAAGAAATACCAGAGTCAATACTACAATCAAATAAAAAAGTATTGGCATCATTTATTTCTGGATATGCAGATACCGATGGAAGTGTTACTGATAGAGGGGTTGAGTTTTCATCATGTTCTGAAAAACTATTAAAACAACTTCAGGTGGTTCTTTTATCTTTTGGAATTATTTCTTCTATCCATTATAAGTCGGTAAAATATATTTACAAAGGAATTGAATCAAGAAGAGATTCATGGAGATTGTTTATATATTCAAATTCAGCAAAAATTTTTGCAGAAAAGATAGGATTTAAATGTAATAGGAAACAAGACAAACTTGAGACGTTATTGCTGAATAAAAAATTCAATCCCAATAAGGATGTGATTCCTTTCCTATCGGATATTCTTATTTCTGTGAAAAATGATTACTTAAAAAACAAGGTGGAATATAAACTAGATAGAAAATCAAGAACGTTATTGCAGAATACTCACCTATTAGAATACAATCCATCTTATAGATTTTTAAATGAATTTTTAGAGTTAACTAAGGATTGCAGTGATAGCGAAAATTGGAAAAAGTTAAAAGATATATCAGAAAAAAATTACTTTTTTGATATTGTTGTAGAGAAAGAAATTCTTCCAGAAGAGCATACTTACGATGTTCATATTCCAGACGACCATACTTTTATATCCAATGGATTTATATCTCACAATACTTTTATTGATGCTGTATTTGCAATTTTAAGAGCATTACTATTTCCTGGCGAAAAAGTTGGTATATTTGGTGCATCTTTTCGTCAGTCAAAATTTGTTTTTTCTGAAATAGAAAGAATATATGAAACATCTCTTCTTTTAAGAGATTGTTGTGAAAAGAAACCTACTAAAATGACAGATATGTGCTATCTCCAATTTAAATCAGTATGCAATAAACCAGGCTCTGTTATTCAAGCGTTACCTATAGGTGACGGGGGAACAATTCGTGGTGCTCGTTTTTTTACTGTTATTGTAGACGAAGTAGCTCAGGTAAATAAGGAAGTTTTAGATGTAGTTATTCGTGGTATGATGGCAACTTCTAAAAACCCAATGGAACAAGTAAGATTTATAGAAGAACAAAAGAAACTTTTAGCTTTAGGTAAAATTAATAAAATAGAAAAATTATATAGTAATAAAATAGTTCTTTCTTCTACTTCTTATTATCAATATAATCATTTTTGGGTTTCTGTTAAGAGTTATATTGATTCAATTATGGAAAAACAAGATAGATATATTAAATTATTTAATAATAATCAAGAAATACCAGAAGATTTACAAGGTATAGAATTAAGAGGTAATGAATCTGGTCCTCAAATACCTTATAATATAATGAAAGATAATAACAGGGCTTTAGTAGCATTTACACATAATGATTATCCAGAAGGATTTATGAACAGAAGTTCTATTGATGAAGCAAAGTTAAATATGCCAGACTATCAATTTAGAATGGAATATGAAAATTATTTTCCTGCTGACTCAGATGGTTTCTTTCAACGTTCACTTCTCGATAAATCACAGTTACATTATTCATTTTCATGTGAAAAATCACTTGCTAAACAATCAGGTTTTGTAAATGTAATGGGTATAGACCCAGCTCGTAATGGTGATAATTTTGCAATTGCCATATTTACAATTGATATAGCAAAAAGACTAATAAAACTTAAAAGAGTTTTAGCCTATAATAAACAACCATATCCTGTTATGCATAGAGAAATAAGAAATCTTATAAAAGAATATAATATAACTGAATTTGCAATGGATTCAGGAGGAGGGGGTCAAACTATAAGAGACTTATTGGCAGATTCCAAAACATTGTCTGTTGGAGAAACTCCTATTCTACAAAGGGGATTTGAAGAACATAGATTTATGAAAGGCAATAGAATGCTTGAATTAGTAGAATTTTCAAGATATGAATGGGTTCACAATGCAAATCATAATTTATTACTTTCTTTACAAAATGGTACTTTATTATTCCCATGTGAAAAAGGATTATTAACAAATTGTCATGATGAAGAAAGCACTGAAGATGAACTAATGTATAAACAAATATTAGAAACAATGAATGAAATACAAAACATTGTTGTGACCTTAACACCTGGTTCTGGAAGGATGCATTGGGACACTCCACAGAAAAAACAAAGAAAAGATAGATATAGTGCTGTGTTAATAGGGCATGATTTAGCATATAATTATTTAGAAAACATTAACAAACCTCAATCATTAGCTGGGGGATTCTGGAATTAATCCATAAATATGAAAAATATAACTGAAAAAAGAGATACTGGGGATATTCCGTTTGTAAAAAATCCAGATGGTTCAACCTCATTTTTTATGTCGTTGGCTACTGGTTCTTTTGATAATAGAGAATATACTTACCAAGGAGAACAAACTGCAAAAAATTATGCAATTACTTCTTCTCAAACAGAAAGTGAATATAAACAAAATATTAGAAAAGCGGTTTTTTATTATAATAAAGATGCTATTGTTTATCAATGTGTGTCAATGTTATCTCAACTCGCAAATGATAATTTTAAAATTTCATGTGAAGATAAAGAATCTGAATTAGTTATCAAAACATGGTGGAAAGACATAAGAGGTAATGAATTTCTTAAATATTTCTTTTTAGAATATTTTCGTTCAGGAAATGTTCCTATATTAAAATCAATGATTCCATATATTCCAAAAGAAATAAATAATAAAAAATCATCTATAGTAGCAAAAAATAGTAATACTATATTGTCAGAAATTAAAAATTATAAAAATTTAACAGCAGAACAAAAAATTTTATTGAGAGATAAATTTAAAAATAATAGTATTCCAGCTTTTTATACATTATTAAATCCACTAAATGTAAGAATAAATACTTTTTCTAAAAATTCAAATGCTTATTATTCAATGGTTGTTTCTTCAGAATTTAAAAAAATGATGGATTTAGGTAATAATGTTTTTGGTATGATACCAGAAGAAATTAAATCTAAAGCATTAAATGGAGATTACGAAGTTGAAATACCAAATTATTTATTTGATATAATATATAAAGAAAAACAACCATATGAATCTTGGGCTAATCCTACTGTTTCTCATTGTTTTGATTCTCTTGACTTTAAACAAGAAATAAGAGAGATGGACAAAGCTACTGTGAGAGGAGTTAAGAATAGAATATTAAAAGTTACAATAGGTTCAGACCAATTTCCAGTTACAGATAATAAAGAACTTAAAACACTTGCTACTGCTTTTAAAAACCCAAGTAAAAACCTTACAATATTTTGGAATCATACTCTTAATATAGAATATATAGAACCAACTCTTGATACACTAAATGCAGAAAAGTATAATTTAGTAAATTCAGAAATATTATCATGTTTTGGTATTGCTCAAGCTCTAATTGGAGAAAATAGCGGAAATACTGGCAATAATGTATTAAATATGAAAGGACTAATAGAAAAATTAGATAATGCTCAAACATCATTTTGTGATTGGTTTGATGGTGAACTTGAAAATATTTGCAATGTAATTGGTATAGATAAAATACCAGAATCAGGTTTTGGTAAATTAAATCTTAAAGATGAGAATGCTTTTATAGGCGTAATTATGCAGATGGTTGACCGTCAAATAATTTCTTATGAAACAGCTATAGAAACAATAGGGTTCTATTTCCCAAAAGAACTTGATAGACTTAGAAGAGAAAAGAAAATTAGAGATAAAGAAGAAATACTTAAACCTCAAGTTGCACCTACTCAACAAGCTTCTAATTCTACTCCAAGTAAACAAGAAGGTAGACCAAGTAGTCCTATTAAAGAGGGAAATAGACCAAAAGCTAAAGATAAACCAAAGTCTCCTTCTAAAACAAAATCAATATCAAGTGAAAGTTTTATAAAGAAATGTATAGATTCAGGATACGAAAGCGCAACTTCTAAAAAACAAATTCAAGAAGTGTCTTCCATATTAGAAGATTATGTTAAGGAAAATATACAAGATGAAAAAGAAAGCTCTATAGCTATGGTTAAAATAATATCTGCTTCTTCTGATTACATGAGAATAACAGGAAATAAAGATTTAATAAATGTTGTTTCTATGGTTATAGATTCATTATCTTTATAAAATTTAAAAATATTAAAAAAAAAAATTGAAAATATATTTTAAAAAGTGTTTAATTCTGTTGTGTAAATATATAATAAGCTGAATAACTAAACGTGGAGATATTAAAAAATGGCAAAAATCGTTATTACAATTGATGGAGAAGATGCATCTTTAACAATTGATGGTGCTAAAATAAAGAATCTTAAGTCTGTTAATGTGTATTATTATGAATACGAATCATGTGGAAGAGACCTTTGTTTTAATTATTCTATAAATAATAAAGATAAAGATGGATTTAGTTCTGTCACAAATTTTTCTTATCAACCATCAACAGCAAGTTTTATAGAAGGCAAGCCAGAGGCAAATGTAAAAGAACCAACACTTAGGGATTTCGCAAAAATATAATATGCATAAAGACTACGAAAAAACTATTGTCACAGCAACTATGGTTCCTGAAAAAAGTGATTATTTTAAAAATGCTAAAGCTAGTATTAAAAAAATAAAAGGAGCCGTTAATCTTTTTTCACCTATAGATGTTCCTGATTTATCTTATAGAATATTTGTATTAGCATCAGAACATGAGAATAAAAATGGAGATTATTTTTCAAGAAGTCAATTATTGGCATCAAGAAATAGTCCTATATATAAACCTTTTAACGTAGAACATAAACTTAAAGAAGTATCAAGCTATATAACATCACCATTATATAATCAAAATCAGAATACTATTATTGGACATATGGTTCATTCTGCTTTAGCTAAAAAAGATGGGACAATACTTTCAGAAGATGAAATATCAAAACTTGATACTACAGATGACCCAAAAAGAAAAGTTGAAGATAGTCTAGATATGGTATGCGGAGCAGTTTTATATTCTTTTTATTTTCCAAATACAATAACAGATTTATTACAAATGACTGAAGATGGAAAAATATCTGTTAGTATGGAATGTTGGTATAAAGGATTTGATTTTATGGTTGGTGAAGAAATTATAAAATCAACAGATAGCAATAAAGAAAAGTATTTATCACAATGGAATGCTGGAGAAAAAGTAAAAGGAAGAAGAGTGTCAAGAGTTTTAAATGGATTATTATTTGGTGGAGTTGGGGCTACAACAAATCCAGCTAATGAATATTCTTGTTTTGTTACAGCAAGAGAAAAGTTAATAGCAAGACATAATGAATTGCACATTTTACAAAAATATAATCCAAACGAATTATATATTAAAGAACATGAAGAAATAGAAAGATTAGTAGCTTCAATGGAGGTAGTAAATGAAAAATAAGGGTGAAACTGGAATAAATCTTGATGAAAATGTTTCTGAAGAATTTAGAAATGTTTTTTTAAAGGCTGAAGCCAGCTCAAATAGCTCTGCAAACGAAAAAGTTTCTGTAATTGACGATGGGGGTCGTGAAAAGAATACTATTTCTGCATCAGAGCAAGAACAAACCAAAAACGGAGGAAAAGCTATGGCTGACGAAAAAGAATTAAGAGAGCAGGTCAAGGCTGAAGTATCTGAAATTTTGAAACAAAAAGATGCAGAAGCATCTATTGCTAAAAAGATTTCGGACAAAGATGCAGAAATTGCAACTATGCAAGCTTCAAGTGCCACTCTCGAAAAAGAACTGTCAGACGCTAAGGCAAGCACTGCTAACGTTTCCTCAGAACTTGAAACTGTGAAAGCTGAAGTGGAAACACTAAAGACACAGAACCAAACTCTTGCTTCTGAAAGGGAAACAGCATTAACGCAGGCCAGCACGTTGCAGAAACAAATTGACCAAATTGTGGCAGAAAAGACTGTTGCTGAAAGAACTGAAGTTCTTACTCAAGCAAATATTCTTATGCCTGAAGGTGACTTGCGAGTAAAACAAGTTGAAAAAGTTACAGCAATGAAAAAAGAAGATTTTGATTCTTATGTTGCAGAACTTTCAGCAATCGCAAGCAAGAAAGAACCAACAACAAAAGAAGAAGTTGAAAGCACAACCGCATCTACGAAGATTCAAACTGCTGAACAACAAGCTGATGAAAAAGTTAAGAAAGCAATTGCTTCTACACCAGCTGTTAAAGGTATGGGAGATATTTTTGCAAGGTCAGTTGCAGCTGCTTCTGATGGAGTAAAAGTTGATGCTGATATGGTGAAAGCCTACGCTTCAATATAAAAATAGGAGGTAACTATGGTTCCTAATATTCCGTTCCAACGTCCTTCTCGCTATAGAAAAGGTATTATGACAACTTTTGGTGTTATAGTAGCCCCATTCTATAAATGCGACGAAGTGGCAAGAGAGGGTGCTCCTGTAGTGATTGACACAGCTAAGTCAGAAACTGTAAAAGTTGCTGTACCTGGTAGTTCATCAGCAGGATGTCTCGGATTTCTTGCACAGCAAACCTATGACCCAAGTGTTTTAGGAGAGCTTGCAGGATATGAATTCTTCAACAATACAAAAGCCAGAATTGGAGATGCCGTTGGTGTAATCACTGGAGCAGGTTGGGTAGAAACACTTAACTATGCTGGTGAAATCAACGAACATGATGAGCTTTATCCTGGACCTAGCGGCTACCTAGTAGCTTTTCAAACGGGTTCTGATAAATCGGTCGGTGTAGCTGAAACCTCTGGTACAGATGGCGATTCTTATATTCGTGTAAGAGTTGACTTCTCATTAGTATAAAGGAGGTAAAAATGAATACATTGACTTACGATGAAAAGGTTGCTTTGTTTCAACAAACTGCAAGTGACCCTGTTCGCAGAAGCGAATTTGCTCAGTCTCGTGCTATGGTAATTCTTCCATTGCTCGATACTCAATCAACAATCAGAAGCATTTTTGCTCCTGAACAACTTCCGGTTGGTGCGCAACCTACTTATGACATTCCGTTTGACGACGTGAATTGTGCATGGGTAATGCCTAAAATTGGGGGTATCCCACAGATTCAAGTAGAAGGTACAGAAATTTCGGTTTCTACCTTTGGTCTTGAAGCAGCTGTAGAATATCAAATGGATGTAGCAGAACAAGGACGTTTTAACGTTGCTGAAAGAGCTACTACCCTTTTGAAAAATAAAGTGATTGACCAAGAAGAACTTGCAGGTTGGACTTTAATCCATACTCATGCAGCTACTCTTGATGCATCTCAAAAGGTATCCGATACTGGTCTTAACGTATCTGCTTTTAACAAATTGGTTACAGCCGGTGATGTTCTTCGCAGAAAAATTACAGACTTATATGTTTCTCCTTCCAGATTCTCAGATATGAGAAGTTGGGTTGAAAGCTCTACATATTCACAAAATATGAAAGATAATGCATTCAATCAATCTGGATTGACAAATGTTTGGGGTGTAAATATCCATAAGGTATATAATCCTGCTTTAGTTAGCAATGACAAAGCTTATGCTTTCGGTCAGCGTGATGGTGTAACTTATGGTGTAATGCCAATTCGTAAGAATCTTACTACTTTTGACAATCCTCTTTCTATCATGAGCTGGAAAGTGGGTATCATGGCTAGAGAAATTCTTGGATTCGCAGTACTCGACGAAAAAGGTTTGATTGAAGTAACATTCACAGCCTAATCTTAAATTCGGAAAAGGTTAAATAAAAGGAAACAGGAAAAATGGATGAAAGAATACAAAGAGAAACTACAACCAATACCTCAAACAACGAGGTATTGGTTTCTTCTGATACGTCAGAAAAGCTGAGAGAAGGCTTTGAAAAAGCTATGATTAAAGCTAGAGAACTTGCTTCTGCATGGAAAAAGAAACAAGAATCTTCACCTAGAAAGTATCGTTGTAATTCATGTTTAAAAGTTTTAGGAAGTATAGGTGGTTATAAGAAACATATTGGAGCAAAATCTTGCACTTGTGATAAGAAACTTGGATATGATATTATAAGTTCATTAACAGTATCTACTGAAGATAGAATGACCGCAAAAGAATTAGCAACAAATGAACTACTAAAAAAAAGCAGGATAGCTGCTGTGAATGCACAACAAAAGATTCTTGGAAATAATATAGGGAAAATCACTGCTGATGAATTAATGAAAGCTCCATTTGGAATAATAGAGTTAAGAATAAAGAAAGCTTCAAAAGAAGTTCTTTCTGAATTCGTAAAAATGAAATTTAGTTCAGCAGATTCTTCAAAAAAAATAATTGCAGAAAGAGAATTGCAAATTAGAGCTTAATCGTAAATGCGCATTAAATCCTCTCTTGGTCTTATAATTAGGACAAAGAGGGGATTATTTTTTTAAAAACGGAGAAAAATATGGAAAATTTTATTATAGATAATTTTAAATATGTATTTGATAAATTCGGCATTGGTGGTTTGTTTTTAATTTTAATAATTACAATTTTTTTATATTTAATATTTGAAATTGTAAGAGTAAATTATGAAAATATTATCAAATTGTTTAAATTTTCAAATACAAAATTAGAAATATCTGATTCTATAATTTTTCATAAGATTGATGTAATGGTTAATTTTAGAGTTGATAGATTAAGAATATCATGCCCATTAAGATATAAAATATTTACAGATATTATAAAAATAAAACTTAAAAAAAGAATTGAACACTTAAAAGATATTAAAAATGAAGAAATATTAAATTTAAATAATGTAGAGCTTAAAGATTATTGGGAAAATAAAATATTAAATATGGATAAAGAAACAACTTCAGAATGGAATAATTCTGGTATTCCACAAATAGCAATAGAAAAATATCAAAACTTTTGTCAAGATTCTGGAGAAAATATTGTTACATTTATAACTGATGTTTGTAATTCTAATAGAATATATGAAAATAATATGGAGAAGAGTATAGCTATTCTAGACTTTATAGCTGGAATTAATGATATTTCTTTAATATCTGCCGAAAAAGCTATCAAACAAATAAATGGAGAATTAAATAAGGTTTCATATCTTGGAATAAAATGTAGTCCAGACTGTAAAGTTCATGGATGCGAACATAGGAGTAATAAAAATGTTTGATTATTCTACACTAATAAGTCAAGTTAGAAGAAGCATAGACGATAATCCTGTAACAGTTTTAGAGGAAACAGAGTCATTCCCAAAAAGTTCTTTTTATATAACCCTTGAGGAAGAGGGATATGCTACAATATATGAAGATGAACTTATAATAGATGAAGGAATGGTATCTCCTGATTTTTATGAAGTAGATAAAAATATTATAAAGATGGTGTATATGATAGATGCTGGTTCTTCAGTATCTATTAAATATTCAATAGTTAAATATAGCGATGAAGATATTTTGGCAATAATAGGTGATACAATATCTAATGTAGTAGAACCTCTTTTAAATAAAGATTTCGAATTTGGTTCTGATGAAACAAAACCAACAGTTACAGAACAAGTAATTGACAAAAACATTATATCATTATTTGTAAGAGGTAGTGTTATTAATTTATCAGGTATTAATCTTTTATCTAGTACTGGAGATGCTATTATGATTAGAGACGGTGATACTGTAATTAATACTTCAGTTGCATCATCAGAAGCTATTAAAGGTTATTCTACAGTTCTTAAAGAATGGAATGAATTATTAAAGACCGTAAAAACAAATAAATTTTCAGGAGTCTGCTTTGCAGAATAATAATGTCATTAATAAAACAAAAACATGTTAAACTTTATAAGAAGTATACAGAAGCTTTAATCAGAGATTTAAGTAAAAGTATAATATTAGTTAATGAAGAGGATGGTGGTTTTTGTAATAATTGTTTTTATGACCACAAAAATAAGAGTAGTTCTGGTCAATACAATGGAACTGGTCCATCATCTTTTACAGGTGCTATTTGCCCAGTATGTAACGGTAGAGGTAAAATAATAATAGAAACACAAAAAACAATCCAGGCAGTAGCTAAATGGATTGAGCCAGATTCAAAATCAAGACAGAAAGAATTTGTTCCAGCTGGTTTAATAAATATAGGTTTTTTTAGAATAAAGACTTTAGTTGCTAATTATAACGATATAAAATCTGCAAAAAAAATAATTATAGATGGTAATCAAACGTCTTTAATGTCTATAATAAGGAGAGGTTTGAAAGACGATGTTGTAGCTATTGGATATACAACAATAAACGAGGATTAAAATGAAATTAGTTATGACTTTATATAAAAATGGTACTCTCATTAAAAAGATAACTAAAGATGAAATATTAAAATTAACTCCAGCTAAAATAAAGTTAGAGATAAGAAAATCGTTTTATTATCATTTTGGAGCTCTATGTAAATATAGAATGGAGCAAATGATAAATAATGTAGCGCAAAAAGATTTTGATGAAGTATGGAAAGAACAGCACCCAGAAGAGGTTACTTTAAAATCAGCTTATGAATTAGCAATAAATGCTAGTAAATTCTATGAAAATGGAAATATAGGTATGTTTAATATCATGGATTTATCAATGCTTGATAACCTTCTACCAATGCATGGTGATTCTAATACAGGTCATGGATGGTGGATTCTTCATGAAATAGGAGCACCAGGAATGAGAGTAGGTGGGAGTTCAGTTAAAGGATTTGTTAATAGGTCTTTGTTGGAAAAAATATTTGGTGATAATTTATTTTTATCAGGAAGATTTGGAGAAGGTTATATGGTAGATATAACAAGTGAATTTTGGAGTAGATTTCATCTAAAACCACATAAGGGAATAGTTCCTCAAAGATATTTAACAACAATGCAAAATTTGATTATTAAAGATGTAAAACTAAATAGAGATTTTTTTCAAAAGGTAATAAATACAGCATTTATAAAAATTTTTACTAAGGGTTGATTATGGATGGAAAAATAAAATTAAACATGGAATACAATGTAAATCAATCATTTATATATTGGATTGAAAATGTTTTACTTCCTAAAATGGGTTACATTTCAGATGGTCAAAATAATATTGGTAGGGTATTAATTAATCAAACTTATTCAATATGTAACGAAAAGATTATTATTATAAATGGAGATGGTGAAATAGAGACATCTGTAATAGTTAAAAGCAATGGGGTAATAGTATCATCTTCATCCTATTCTATAAATTACTATACAAAAGAAATTAAATTTAATTCTACTATAGATAATGTAATAATTTATTATAAATATTTAACAGTAGAGGTTAGAGATTCTTTCCCAGAAGATGAAGTTTTTGATAGTGTAAATGTTCCAATTATATCAATAGATATTAAAGATAGTGAACCTTACAGAGGATATGCAGTAGGGTCTAACGAAAATTTTTGGAGTATATTATATTATATAGATATATTTGCTTCAAACGATAATATAAGAAGAAACATTAAAAATGGTTTACAATATTTAATAAAATGCGAGTGGATGCCTTTAATGGATTTTACTTCAGGAATGATTTTAAATAATGATGGAACTATTAACACAAATTTTTCATTATCAGATAATTTTCTTTTCCACATAAAGGACAAGGGAAACCCTAGTGGAAAAGTTTTTAATGATGTTTTATTCTCTAAAAAGATGAAATATAGGGCTAGAGTTGATGGATTTATAACAATAATATATTAAATTGTGTTTTTTTATATTTAAACACATATTATATAATAGGAATTTAGCATTAGCTAAATAATAGTTCCGAATATGTATTGACAACCCCATCACGTTGATACAAAACGGGTAAAAACAAACAAAAAAAGAGGTGTAAATATGTCTGTAATTCAACATCATGGCATTGACTTCAACGCTGGTATTATGGATAAAATCAATAATTCAGAAGCGTGGGGTGGAAATGCTCTTCAGACAATCAACATCACAAGAAATACTCCTCGTAATCCGCATCAAGCCGTAGGTTATCGTGGGGTTGTTGACTTTTCTAGTGGTCAAATTACCACAGAATTGTCTTTGGACTGCATTCTTACTGAACAAGCTGTTGAGTCCACCGTTAATACCGGTGTATACAAACATGCTGAACAGGAAATGATTGTAGGTACAGAGTCATATGTTCTTAATTCTTGTTCTGTTGGTTTCCAAGCTGGTAATCCAGCTACTTTGAAGTTCGGATATCTTACCGCTGGTCTTGGCAGTGCCCTTGTGGCAGCCGCTCAAGCTCCAGATGTATTGGTAGACGGAGAAGAATCCGTATTTGCAGTAGTAATGGGTTCTGATGGCTCAGGAGTGAATATTGTAAATGCCGAAGGTGTTTCAATTCTTCCTTCTGGAGTTCAAAGTATTAATTATTCTGCGAATATCAACAAAAACAACATCATGGACATCCGTAGTTCTAACCCAATCCAGTTTGTTACAACATATCCTATTGATATTACTGTCAATTTGGAAGTGTTTGACAAATCTTCTGTAATTGCAGCAGCTGGTAATCTTACTTCTATTGGAGTAAAACTTGCTGGAGGAAGCAGTCACTCAAACAGAACTGGATATGCAACAGACCCAGGAGTAGCATTTGCTAACTCTTCTAAACTGTTGGTAATGGCAAGTGGACTATCAAAGACACAAGAAACTGAAAGTATTAATGTTGGCGGATATTTGACATATACGTTCAATTATACTGCATCTGACTTGTGGATTCCATTGACACCAAATGCGGTGAATGCATAACAGCAAATAAATAAGGATAAAAGGAATGGATAATAAAGGTAAGGGAGCTGAAGAAAAACAAACGGGTAGAGATAATAGTCTTTTAGTAGATGAAATCTCTACCCTTTTTAATTCTTATTTTGGGGAAATTCTGAATATTATTTCAAATAGATTTCCTCATGTAAGGGAAGATGGCAGCTCTAACGAAGCAGAATTTAAAGGATTACGTGCCAGAATTTTAAGGTGCGGTAATGACAAGTTGAGAATAGTACCAACAATTATGTCAAAATATTTTATTCAAAAAGAATTTGATATAATAGTTGAAACTAAAGACATTCAAACGCCTTATAAGGTAAGGGATAAATAAAGGAGAAGAAATATGAATATTGAAAAAAGAGTTTTTGATGTAGTAAAACAAAACGGTGAATCAGTAAAAATCTCTACCAGAAGACCTAATAATCAAGAAATTGAAATTTCTGATATGGAATATTCAAGAGCTTTTACAAATTCTGTTATTGCAGGACTTTTGCCTCAAGAAACACTTGAAAGTGCTCTTCGTAAAAGGGGTATTTTAAGTGAAGAAAAAGACCTACAGAGAGAAGAGCAGGGTGAACTTGTATCTTCTTTAGAAGAAGAATTAGAAAACACTCCAAGTGAAAACAAACAAGAAGTTGCAGATAGATTAAAGGATGCAAGAGCAAAACTTTTTGAGATGCGTCAAGAGAGGTCAAGACTCCTTGCTCATTCAGCAGAGGCTAAAGCTTCTAATGCTCAACGTGATTCTATAGTTTCTCAGGTTACTGAGTTTGCAAAAAATGGAGCAAAAGTATGGAGAAATATCGAAGATTTTATGAATGAAACTGATGGAAATATTGTTTTTAGGGCTACTTATGAATATATGACCTTCACTAATGGTTTACCATCTGATTTTATTGAGCAATTGCCAGAAAATAAAGTATCTGAAAAACCAGAAAAAAAAGAAGAAGTTGTTATAAAAGAAGAGCCATTGAAAACGGAGACTGCTGTAAGTACTGAAAAAAAGGGGTAATATGTTCCTTAAACTTACAGATAATGAATTAGAAGAACTTCTTGCTGAAATAATAGTAGGCAAGAAGATTTTTATTTATATGGATAACGTCTTTGCCGTAAGACATCCAACAACACTAGAAATAGATAATTCAAGGATAATATCTTGGAGGAAAAAGAAAGAATTAGAAAAAAAATGCATTCCAACAAGAGAACAAATGAAAGATTTACTTATTAAAAAATGTATATTAAGTAATAATTTTTATAATATTATGGATTTCTTGGAAAAACAAATAAGTTCTTTAAATGAAACTAAAAGAATAACAAATTCTGAATTTCAAATTAATCAAATAAATTCTCAAATAGAAAATTATTTTAATCAATTAAGAATTATGGAAAATAAAGAAGCTTCTATGATGACTAATACAATAGAGTATTTAGTAGAAGATTGTAAAACTAATTATATACTATCTCAATGTTTATTATGTGGATTAGAATTAAATACTAAATATTGGAATTCATATTCTGATTTCTGTAAAGAAGATAATATAAAATTAATAACAGAATCAAAAAAGAATTTTATAAATCTTTTAATGGGAATACCAGTTATAAAAATAAGAGCAGTTGCAAGGAACAATGGATGGAGAAAGAGATGGAATGCATCTAAAAAAACAGGTACTCCTGTTTTTGAAGGAAGCAGTTCTTCTTGGGATAAAAATAAAATAAATTTGTGTTATTGGACTGATTTTTATGATAATATATTTGAATATAAAAATCCACCTCCTGACGAGGTTTTGAACGATGATGAAAAACTATTTGATTGGATAAGAAAAATAAACAAAATGAATAGTTCTGGTGGTGAAAAAAATAACGGAGAAAATGTAAACATAAATACTCCATACAAAGTTAGGGTGTAAAGGTTATGGCAGAAGATAAAAGTGGTGGAATGCAACAGGAAAACTGGTTAATAAAACTTGGTCTTGAAGTAGACCAGGGTAATACATCAGATTTCATAGATAAGGTTACTACATTAGAAAGTAAATTAAGTGATTCTGGAGAAAATAGTATCCTTAATCAAATAAATTCACGCCTAAAAGCTGCTGAAAAAATGTTTACAGAAAGTTCAAAATTAGAAAAGAAATTTAGTTCTATAAATTTTGAAGAAATGTCAAATGCAATTCATAGTATGAAAAGTACAATCACATCATTTAATGAAATGAATAATGGATTAAAATCACAAAGTCCAGAATCATTCCCGATTAAAGACATTGCCGAATCAATGAAAATTAATATCGCAAATAGTAATTTAAAACCTGAACTAAGCAAAATAACTCAAGCTGTTACTAATATCCCAGATTCAAGAGCCGAAATGGTTGCTATTTCTCAGCAACAAGTAGCCGTTATGACTGCCATTAATAAATTATCAGAACAAGTAGCTTTAAATAATAATTCTTCATCAAATATTGAATCTATCAATAATAGACTTAAAGTTTTTGAAAAATTTGCATCTGGAGAATCAAACACCCAACAAAAAACACAAAAATCTGGAAGTTCAGTATCACCAGTAGCTGGTCCTGATTTTAGTGCATCTGATAGTATTTTAAATAAGTTTTTAGAACAAGATAAAAAATTGAAGAAAAAATTAAACGAATATGCTCAAATGGTAGGTACTGTTTCCTCAGAAAGAGTAATACAAACTAATAAAGTTAAAAAAGATAAAATAACACCAGTAAATACATCAGAAAATCCAGTATCTACAGATTCTGGGGAAAAAGAACACAGGACACATGCTCCTCCAGTTGCTACTAGTAGTATGAGAATGAATAATAACAATTCTGTGCAAAGTTCAAGAAAATATACTTCTTACATAAAAGACTTTTCAGAAGAAACATCTAGGCAAACAGGAAGAAATGTAAAAGTCATTAATGGAGGAAAATTTTCAGAAAATGAAGTTGGTAGAGTAGAACACTCTGGACAAAATTCAAACATTTATATAAAGCCAGGTCTTTCCCAAGAAGGCGAACTTTTAGTTGGAGTTCATGAAAATGTTCATACAAGAGCAGCCTATAAAGGTACTGGTTTAGAAAATTTAGCACAAAAAGAACCAAAAACTGCAAATATAAATATTAATGAAATTGCAACTCAAATAGCATCATTAATTGAAGTTAAAAAAAGTGGATTAAAGCTTGATAAAAATTCAAAAAACAATTTAAAAAATGAGTTATCAAGCAATATTGAATCATATGGAATGGGTGCTCGTGGTTCCGCTAATTTAGCATCTTCTTTAGTATCTAATATTTTAATAAAATCTAAAGATTTTTCTAATGTATCATCAGATATTGATAAAGCACTTAATATAGAAGATAAAAACTTATCTAAAAAACAAGAGTCTTTGAGGTCTGGAATATTAAAATTCATAGAATCTCAAGGTATTCAATCTGAACGTGCTATACAAAATTATGCAAAAATGATTAGAGCTAGTGTCAGTCAATATTTTAGCAATTCATCTCCTATGTCTTTTGGAAGCTTTGGTTCAGATAAGAGGTTGATAAATAGAGATTTCCAAAAGGGAGCTTTAAATGCTGCTTCTTCTTCAAGGTATCTAGAAAAACAATTTTTCCCATCACAAACATCAGTAATGAAAGAATTGTTTGGTAAAAGATTTAAATGGGATGAACGTAAAGAAGGAGAAGATGAACAAAGTTATATTTCTAAGCATATTGGTAGAATGCCAATATCAACTAGAGTGTATGATGAAAAAACAGATTCTATGAAACAAGTACAAAAGCCTTTATCAGAACATTCTTTAGCAGTTCAAGCTGATGTTAATAACGAAATAGGGATGGCTCTCCATTCTTTAAATGTAAGTAGTTCAAATCCTGTTGTTACTAGAGGCAAACAAGGTGCTCCAGAAGCATTTAAAAATTTAAGAGCATATATAAGACAAGCTAAAATGGGTAATTTTAAAGAAAAAGCATCGGATTCAGAATTTAATGAAAATGCTATAAATGAAGTTGCTGTTGATGATGGAATGCCAATAGAGTTAAGAAAAGAATATGAAAAGGTATTAGAAACTAAAAAAATAACAAAAGAACAAAGAAAGCTTTTTAAAGACTATGGTGCTACTGATAAAAATATTGATGATTATTTAAATAAAAAATTAAAAGTTTCAGAAGGTAAAAAACATAATAATATAAAGATTGGATTTTTTGATTTAAAAGCATCTTCTCAAGATAGCATGGAAGAACATTTTAATGATATAATTAATAGTCAACAAGGCTCAGATACTAGTCAAAAAAATATAGAAAAAATGAAGTCAGAATATCGCAAGATAGTAATGGATTATTTCAAAAATAATAATATAAAAGATAGAAACGGTGTAACTCTTTCAGAACCTCAAAAAATTAAAATTATAGAAGAGTCATGGAGAGCATTTAATCAAGATAATGAATTTAATAAAAAATCTTCATCACCATCTACTGCTATGTTATTAGAAATGTTAAATACTGAAAATGGACCAATGTCTATTATTACAAATAATTATAGAGGAGGTTTTTCAGGTAATAAATCTCTTTCAGACAAATCATCTGATGAGTTAAGAAATGTAGGAAGAGAGTCTATAGCATTAAGAAAAGGTGGAACTCAAAGAACAAGTTCGAATATAAATAAAATTATGGAAGATATGGGTTTAAGTTATGTTCAATCAGGTCAAATTTCTGAAGGATTAAGTGCGTTATCTAATTTTTCAAAGATAAAAGGTTTGAGTTCAGATTCTAAAAATAAAAATGCAATATCAGAAATATGGAAAACTTCAATTGTAGGATTAGTAGGAGATGATAACACTTCTGGTTCATTAAAAGATGTATCAGGAAATAAAGAAGAAAAAGTTAATTTATTAAGAAGTTTAATTCAAGATATTAATAAAAATAAACTTAATAAAAAAGTATTAAATGAGATGGTTAATGAATCTAATATAGATAAGTTAATTGAATATTTAATTGCTATTAAAAATTCTAATATACAAAGAGCTTCATTAAAAGGAGCAGTACTTTCAGATAATGTTAATAAAGGTTTATTTCCTGATTTATTTCACACTTCAAGCATGACAGTTAAGAGTAGTAAAAAATCTGCGATGCTTAGTGGTTATGGGTTGACACTAGCTGACTTTAAAGGATTGACTGGATTAGTTAATTCTATAGAAGATTACAAAAATGGAGTTAATACAGAAAATTCAGAATACTCTAGTATACAACAAAATTTAGTTGATTATGATAATATTAAATCTTCATTATCTAAACCAGAAAATAGTTCAAAAAGACAACAAGATAAACTTAAAAAACAATTAAAAGAATCTGAATCTAAAATACATCCTTTGATAAGAAAGTTAACACATGGTTTACATAAAGAACATCCAGAAGCAGTCCCATCAATGCAATCAGGGGCAAATATATTATTTGGAGATGATTCAGTTCTTAATTCTGTAAAAGAAATAACAACATACGCCGACGCAAAATCTGAAGTATCTTCTTTTGATGAATTTATTAAAAAAAGAAAAGAATTATTTGCAAAATTAAAGGATGTGAAAAGTGAACAAGAGAAAACTCCTATTTATAAAGATATTTATAATTTGGAAGAAGAACATCTTGGTAATAATGAATTTTACAAAGATTCAATATCTCAAAGAAAAGAAGCTTTAAAAACATTAGGAATGAAATTCCCTGGTATGAGTGAACAGGAAATAGCAAGATATGCAAAAACAAGAGAAATAGCTAAAAGTGAAATAAATGAAGGATTGGAAAGTAAGGATAGAATGAATGCTGTTCATGAGAAAAATATTGCTCAAAATTTGATTAGACAATCAAGAGAAAGTGTTAGAGAACATAGTAATGATATTACTCAATTTATTCAGAACTCAGTAGGATTTTCTAATTATAAAATAAAAACATGGGAAACTGAAGATGGACAAGAGCATGAAAAAGATGTATCAGTTCCTGGTCCAATGCTTGAAGCAATGGGTAGAAATTTAAGCACAGCAGTTAATAAGAGAGTAAGAAAAAACTCAAATATTGGTAATTATGAAACAATTACTGGTCCCAAAAACGGTAACTGGGGAGGTTTATTTGATAAAGAATCAGTAATAACTCCAGAAACTATTGCTTCTGGTCAAGAAATTTTAAATCAATATCATGATAGAATAGAACCAGGTTCATTGGTTAGAAAAAGTAATATTTCAGAGAATAAAGAATATTTAAAACTTATTTCTATTATAGAAAATTTATTAGCTAAGTCTAATTTAAACCTTTCTGGTGAAACAGCATTTAGAAAATTAGCCGGAGGAGACAGTCCAGACCATAAATATTCACCAGAAGTAATGGGTTTAGCTTCAGGTGCTACTTCAAGTATGTTTGCAGGATATACAGATTCTTCACCTATTGGTCTTGCTGTAGAAAATTTAATAGGAATGATTGGTGATATTTCTACTACTAAAAAGAATCAATTTGAATCAATAGGGAGAGATTCAAAATTTCCTATTCCTGCAACAGAATCGGTTCTTTTTAATCCTCAAAATCTTTCATCAATTAGCAATCATTCTAATAAATATTTTGATAATGATATAGGAACAAAAAAAGCACAGTTTTCATTATCTGGTAGAGAGATTAAAAACTCTATAGTAAAATTTCTTGTTGATAAGATTGGATATTCTGATGAAAATGAAAAAGTTTCACAAGAAAAAGATATATCAAGATATTTAAAAGGTAACGAAGATTACTCACCAGAAGGAGTAATTAAAGCTATAGAAGATGGAATTGGTAGTAAATTAAGACCAGAATTTGGAACGAAAGAATTTTTAAATGATAAAAATTATCAGGATAAACTTTCATCTCATATGGAAATAGAATCAGCATATAAAGAAGCAAAAAACAATGCAGGTGCTCAAGAATTAGCAGGTAGACTGTTCGGCAAGGGTAATGCACTTGAAAAAGCTCATGAAGAAATAATGAGTAAAGATGGAATAGTAAAATATGGAAATAAAAAGTTTGATATAAAAGATACTAAATATGTAGAATCAGGAGATAATATAAGTGTTTTAGCAGATTTCTTAAAGAATAAAATATCCCCAAATATTGGAAGTGGAGTTGAAAAACTTGGAGATGTAGGAATAGTTCTTAGTGGTTTAGATTTAGAGAAAAAAGATTTTGGTTCTTTAGGTAAATTCAAAGTTAATGAAAATATTATAAAGGATTTTGAAGCTTATAATAAAAATTTAGATAAAAAGGGCAACACAATAGATAAAGATATAGAAGCAAAAACTAAATATTCTTATAATGCTCTTAAAACTGTTTATCAATTAGTACAAGATTATGAATTTCGTGGTGGAAACATTACAGAAGAAGAATCAAAAACATTAAATGAATCATTAAATATAATCTCTTCATCTAGTAATGATACAGATAGTGTATTAAAGGGGATATTGCAAACAGCTAAAAAATATGACCCAGAATATAAAAAGATAGTTAGTCAAATTAAAGAAAAAGAAAAATTATTTAAAAAGACTTTACCAGCATCTAGTGAAAGATTAAAAGTATCTAAAGATATAGCAAAACTTGAATCTAAAAAAGGTTCTTTAGATAATTTATATGAAAATGTTTTTCCTTCTTTTATGAAAGAAGGTATGAGTGTTTCAACAAGACTTTTAGGAAGAAATTACAGTGCAGTACAAATGCATGGAAATATGGACAGTATAAAGGATTTAATACTAGCTAATACTCCTAAAGGTATGCCAAAAAAAGAAATAGAAGCATTTTCTAAAATAATAGAAAGTTCTCAAAGCTTAATACAACTTGCTGGAGGTGGGAATGTAGAAAATCCCGAAGCTTTATTACAAGGAATGATTGATATTGTTTCAGGTAAAAATAATATTATGTCTGGGGTAAATGCTGATAATTTTGCAGCTTTTGGTGCTAATTTACACAGACCTGATGGAGAAAAATTTGAAACTATAAAAGATTTTATAAAACAAAGAAAGAAGAAAACAGAAGGATACGAATCTCCATTTAATCAAGACAATATTAAAGGTCATCAGAATCCACAAGAACAAGTTAATTATATACAATATTTACTTAATAGTAAGAAAAATTTATTAAACAATGTATTCGGTAACGAGAATGGTTTAGAAAAATTTAATAAAATTACAAGTAATTCTAACATGTCAATATTAGATTATAATGACATAGAAAACGGACTTAAAGAATACCAAGAATCGAAATTGGAATTAGGGAATATCCCACAAGATATAAAACCTTTAGATATAACACATGCTTCTATATTGAAGAAAATGAACAATTTGAAATCAACAAAGACATATCAAAACGCTCTTAGTAAAAACGGTAAAACAGAAGCCTCATTACTTTCTAAAAAAGAAAAAGAGTCCATACAAGAAATGGAAGAACTTAATTTACAAAGAATGGAAGTAGAAGGTAAAAAAGACAAATTTAATAATAGAGATTCTGTTGAAAAAAGAATATCTGCATTAAGAGAAAAATTTTCATATTATGGTCTTGATAATGAAAGTCTTGATAAGGTTTCTTCGAGTAAAGAAAACACAGATAGTTTTATGACAGTTTTAAGACATAATAATGGAGAACGTCAAAATTTAGAAAAACCTATTCCTGATGAGAAAAAATTAGAAGAAGTTAAAATAGCATCAGAAGAAAAGTTAAGTATAAAGAAACAAATTAAAAAAAGAAAAGAACAGATTGACAAAAGGATTGAAGAATTAGATAACGAAAAAGTAATTACTGATAAAGAAGTAATTCCTGATAAAGAAGTAATCCCTAGTAGTCAAATGGATGCTGCTATATTAGCTAAAAAGATGAAAGAAAAAGCTGTGACAAAAGCAGGTGAAGCTATTAGTGAATCTACTCCTGTAACTAATGGTCAATTTTCTGGATTAAATAAAATAGAGAATGTTCTTCTTCAAATAGAAAGAGGAGTATTAAATCTTAGTACTATAGTTTCTAAAAGCATATCAAATATGAGTAAAGTGACTGACAATATGATTAGTCTAGTCAAGTTTATTATTGATAGCGGTAAAGGTGTAAATAACCAAAAATTAAATTTACCAAACATAGAAGAAACAAGTCTTCCATCTAGTTCAGATTTAGAAGCGGCAAACGCAGAAAACGCTTCATCTAATTCACGTTTAGCAGCCTTAAAAGTAGAACAACAATCTAATAATTTAAATAACAAAGATTCATTAAGTGGTAAAAATAATGGTAGGGGTAAAAAGATAAAAGTAGAAGCAGAAACTCCTGAAATTCCTACTAATGTGCCACCTATTAGACCAAAAGTTGGAGAAACTAGTGGTCCTTCATATAAAGACGGAGATATAAGTGTAAATATTGCTGAAGTACAAAAAGCAGTTAGAGAAGACATTAGACAAAGAATTAAGATGTTTGAAAAATATTTTCAAACTGTAAGTTCTAAAGCTTTATATAAAAACGACGCACAATCAATGGCTGAAATAGGATTAATCAAAGAAGGTAAAACTGCCATAGTAGCCGATGTTGGTTATAAAGTACAAGAAAAAATGCCAAGTTCTCCAGAAGGTCAACAAGTATTTAAAGAGGTTTTAAAACCAATATTAAAAGAAAGTCAACCTATTACAGCAGTAGATGTTACTAAAGATAGATTACAAAAAACAAAATCTGAGACAAACGAAGAATATTCAAAAAGATTATTGACATATGCATTAACTATGTCTGTTGAAAAAGACAGCAGAAGAGAAGCAATAATGAAGAATATTGTTTCTAAGATAAATAAAAAAGAAGAAGAAAAATTATCACTATCAGATGCAGAAGAAATAAAAATTGTAAATCCCAAAAAGGTAAAAAAGAACGGAGAGTTTGAAACAGAAACAGTTAAAATATCTGCATACGAAGCAACTGTAAGAGACTTGAGAGATGCTCCTGGAACAAGCAATCCAGAGCATATAGCATCTGTAACTAAGGGTGTATTATTAAGTCATATTGAAAACGAAAATAAGAAAAGAACAGCTAAAAATCTCCCAAAAATAGAATCTTTCCCAGCGGCTGCTTTGATGAGTTCTACACAAGCTTCAAAGATTTCAAAAGAATATGACAGTACAATGTCAAAGAATTATAGACAAGAACAATCTCAGGGTAAATTAGTTAATTCTGTAATAAATAGAGTAGTTTTATATGGAGGTCTTTCTTATGCATTCTACGGAATGACTAATAAAATAGCAGAAGCAACAAAAGTAATGGCAAGTTATGAGACAGCTCTTGTCAATGTAAATAAAGTTATGGACCCAATGATGACTTCTACAGAAAGACTTTCAGACAGTGCAAAGAAGATGTCATCAATATATGGCACAAATATAATAGAAGTAGTCGATTCCATGGCTGTATTTGCACAACAAGGTAAAAGCACATCTGATGTAATAACTTTAACCAATGCATCACTATTAGCTTCTAATGTGGCTGGATTCAAGGCTACAGAAGCTACTGAGGCACTTACAGCAGCTACAAGACAATTTGGCATAGAAGATTCTAAGACATTATCAATTATTGACTCATGGACTGAAGTAGGAGCTAGAACTGCTGTTACTTCTAAAAACCTTTCTGATGCTGTAAAACAAGCCGGTACATCAGCTAGAGTTTCTGGCATGTCTTTTCATGAATTTAACGGTATAGTTTCTGCGGTAGGTTCTGCAACAAGAGATACAGGTAATTCTTTAGGGAATTCATTTAAATATATACTTTCACATTTAAGAGTGGAAGAATCTATAACTGCTCTTCAAAATCTTGGTGTAGCAGTTTATAATGTAGATGGAGGATTTAGAGATTCATTTACTATTATGCAAGATTTAGCATCAAAATGGACTACTTTATCAACAGTTCAAAAAGAAAATGCAGCCGTTACAATAGCAGGTGCAAGAAGATATAATACAATGATGGTATTAATGGACCAATGGGATGAAGTTCTTCAAGCAGCAAAAATGAGTGAAGATTCTACTGGTTCAGCTATGCAAAAAAATATGTTAATAATGGATACTTATGCTAAAAAAGTTGAAGTAATGAAAGCTAGTGTAGATTCATTTTATGCTAAAGTTGGAGAAAGTGGCGGTAAATCAATTCTAACTTATTTCTCTAATACTCTTACTAATATATTTGGAATATTGAATAGTATGCCAAGTGGAATAGCTGGGTTAGCTGCGGTTGGAGGAACTGTTTTTGGAGCTGGCACAGCAATAGCAAGAACAATTTCTTATTCTGGTGCAGATAGATGGATTAATCATAAGACAGAGGAATCAAGAATAGCTAAAATAACAGCTAAAGAGGTTTCTTCTTATTTGAAAAAAGATTATACTGGAAAAACAAGAGCTCTTTATAATCCAGCCATGTATGATTATCAATATAATAAACTTCAAAAAATGGAATCTTCAGATGAAAATGAAATAATAAAGAAGATTATGGTATCCCATTATGGTGAAAAAGGTGTATCAAGATTTAGTGAAGAAGAAAGAAAAACTGTTGAGGGTAAAGTTAGGACACAGTTTAATTCTCAAATAGACAAAACAACTCAAAATGCAATAATTCAAAAAGAACCTGGTCAAATACCTATAAAAATATCTGAATTTGTAAAGCAAAACATGGTTGCTATGATGGCAGCAGGTGTTGGTTTAAAAGTTTTTGCACAAACATTTGAAGATAAAGAATCAATTTCTGGAAGAAGTCTTACTGGGGACACTCTTAATACTCTAGGCTCTGGAGCTGCAATAGCTCCAATGGCACTTATGGCTGGACAAAAAGTTTCCAATATGGTTGGTGGGAAAGGTGGTAAATTCGCAGGTGGAGCTGTAGGTTTAACCATTGCCGGATTAACTATGGCATCTGATATTAAAGATTTAATTAACAATATATCCGAATATTGGAGTGGAAGCGATAGAAAAACAGTTGCAATGATAGAAAAAGAATCTAGTAAAATAAAATCAATAACTAGTTCTATTTCTACTTATGAAAAGCTTACTGGCAAACAAGAAAAAGGAGAAATACTAACAACTTTAGAAAATTCAAATCTTAAAAATGCAACATCTATATTAATGAGAGCTAATCCAGAATCTGTAGTATTTAAAAATGGATTTCCATCACTAAGTGAAGAATTTGTTTCAAAAATGTCTCAAGAAGGTGAAATTAGAGAAAAAAGAAAAGATGAATTAAGGATGAATTTAGCCTATAAAAAGGCATTTATGACAGATGGTGGAATTTTTGGTAAAACCGCAATATCATCTATTTCAGAAAATCTAGCAGAAGAAAGAGACAGGGCAAAAGAATTAACAGATACAAGAAAAATTCTTGTAGGTAAAATGGATAGTTCAACATCAGAAAGTAATAAAGTATATTATCAATCAAAAATTTATAATTTAGACGCTGCGTTGGATGAAGTTTATGGAAGAATGGAAGAAGCAAAGACAAAGGCTGAAAAAGTTTTTGAGCCATTCATTGATTTGTTTAACGAAACTGGAAGACAAATATCCTCAGATGCAAGGGAAAGAGGAAGTAGGGTATTTAATAATGATACAGTTGACGAAAGGTTTGTTAAAACTAGAGAATCATATATTAAAACTTTTGGTAAAGATAAATATGTAGAAACAAGTTTTAATGCAATTAAAGATACTGCTGAGAGTGGAAGAAGTTTAAATCCACATAAAGATGCACTTCAAATGGCTAAAGACACAAATAAGATGTTTTTATTGCTTAATGATGGGTATCAAAAAGTTGGAGACAACGTAAAGAAATTTAAAATTGTTGTTCAAGATGTTTATACTAATCAACAAAAAACTATAGGGTTTGATACAGAAAGAGGGTTAAACAAAACTCAAGTTCTAAAGAGAGCCAAAGAAGAAATTAAAAAACAATTTGGCGGTATTTACGATGATAAAAAAGAATTTATTTTATCAACAACTGAAATAAGCGATGAAATGTTTGACTTGCCAATGACATCAGTAAAGCAATTTGCAACAACTGCCAAGTCTTCATTCCAAGAAATAATTAATGACTATACACGTTTAGAAAGAAAAATATTTAAACCATTAGACTTCCAAAAGATGTCAATCTTGACACCAAAAGACTCTGACAGTGAACTTGACAGTAGATTTGCATCTTTTAATGATTTTGGTTCAAATTATAGTAAATTGATGGGTGATACATCTACTTTTGATATTAAAGATTATAAGAAGCTTTCAAATGAAGAATCAAATAGAGATTATTTTGCAGAAATAAATTCAAGATTAGCTGAAATATCTAATAATGAAAATTCTGGTATTGCAGGGTTAATGGAAAATTCTATTTATATGTCAAAATTCAAAAGTGGATTTGATATTAAAGCAATAAAGATGGTGAATACTCTTGTTAATCAAGAATCAAGAAAGAAAATGTCAGCTGCTGAATTATCAAGTCTTGGTGAAGAATCACCAGAAAATCTTACTTCTGCCGAATTAATGAAGAAAGAACTTAATGATTTATTTAAGGGTACTGGAGTAAGCGTAGAGCATCTTATCTCTAAATATGGAGATGACCCAGAAAAACTAAGAAAAGAATTAACTAAATTTACAAATATAGGTAAGGAAAGATATTCAAAATCTAGCGGTATTTCAGACTCAGAAAAAGAAAATGAAAAGAAAATTATAGACCTTGTTTCAAAAACAGCTGGTGTACAAACTAGCACAAGAGAATCTTTAGGATTTTATAAAGAAAAAAGAAAAAGAGAGATATTATTAAAAACTGGTGATTATACAGAATCTGATGCTGCAATGGTTGATTCTGAAGTAATTACAAAAAGTGCAGAAATAACTAAAAATATTTTCTCTTCTGTAAAGAAAATAAAAGAAAAAGCAATAAGTGACTTTTCTAAAGCTATAGAATCAGACCAGGTTGAAGTTGATAACAATAAATTTAAGCGTGACAATAAATTAACTAGTGAAACTGAAAGAAAAAGTCTATCTGACATAATAGTTAGTCAAGAAAAATCTATTAATGAATCTAAGTCTAGACAAAAAGCATATATTGATTTATTAAATATGTTAGAAGAAAACACTGCTAAAATTAATCCAGTAGATGAAAATACAAGTCTTATTATAAGAAATTCAAAATCAAAAGCTATAAGAGAAGCGTCCAAGGGTAATTTGCTTGGTGGATATACAGGTTCGGAGGAAAATAATTTATTAATAAATTTAGCTCAAATAAAGAATCTAGAAGCAGCAAAGAAAATAGAAGATGATAAAATAGCAGGAATAAAAGCTAAGGGTGAAGATATAACACCTTTAGAAAAAATAATGTTAAGGCAAGCAGAAATAAACAGTAAGAGTTTTTCAGATGCGCTATCTCCAATTTTAAATAATACAAAAGAGATAAATAATAAAGTTGGAGACATGAGAGCTCAAAGAGAGCAAACTCAAAGAAAACTTGCTACTGAATTTTTTGTAAATAAAATGATGGGTTCAGAAAGAACATTAAGTTCACAAGTAGAATTATCTAAAGGTGGACTTTCTGATGCGTTTGAATTGTCAAAAAGAATAACTAATGCTCTTGAAGAAAATTCATTTTATGGTAAGGGTGGAATGAGCCAAGAATTTTTCTCTTTGATGAAAGAATTTGGAGATACTGAAAAAGAAATTGGAAAGAGTGGAGACCCAGGATATATGAAAAACTGGTTATTAGCTTCTCCTCAAGAACAAGCAATAGCAAGTTTCATAGAGTCACAAAAAGAATCAGGTATAAGTTTACAAGAAATTTTTTCTGATACAGGAATGAAAGAATATGCAAAAGACCATTCATTAATTGGTTCTTTAATGGATAAAATGGTTCGTCAAGAAGAGAGTTCAAAGCTTGTAGAATCACAATCAAAACTTTCTAATATATTATTACATTTAGCTAATATCGCAGAAAGATTAGTTTCTAAAGTTGGTAAAGAATCAGAAACTGGTAAAAATTTAGACAGTGGAGCAAAAAATGCTATTAGTTCTGCTAATTCATTAAATAACCCATATCTTAGTGGGGTTATAAAAGCACAAAAAATATGGAAAGAATCAAAAAAAGGAAATACAAGTGCTGATGTAATAACTCCTGCTGAATCAAGAGAAATAAATTATAATGTTATAAGTAGAGTAGCTCCTACATCTGAACGTGTAGAAAATAATTCAAATTCTTCAAGAAGTAATGCATTAGGATTAGCTACATTAGGTATTCCTTTAGCTGTAATGCCTAAACAAACATTTGCTAATATTGGTAAATCAATCAAAAAATTCTTTACTCCAAACGATATGTATAAAGGGAAAATAGGGGAAAGAACATCTAGTGTTGCAGAATCAGTTTTTGGACATATTCCAGAAATTAAATTACAAAAAAATATGCAAGAAGATGCTAATGGTACTTTTAATTCATTGACAAAAGAAATAAATATAAGAAGAGGACTATCTTCAAAAGAATCTGTTAGATATGCTAATCATGAAGTAAATCATAGTATAATGGATTATTTATCAAATAGAAATAATAAAAAATTTAGATATATAGGAGATACGGTAGTTGATGAATTATCTACTTCAGCAGCAGCACATGCTTTAGATAATAAATATAGTAAGGGTAGAATAAATCTTGATTCATACTTCACTCCTGTTTCTAAATCAGGTTCAGGTAAATTACATAAAAACATATATAAATCAATTGATTACGCCTTAGAATCTTCTGGTAATAGTCCACATGCAAGAATAAAAACTATTTCAGATATTATGGGTGGTAAAAATGGATATGGTCCACTAGCAAAAATTATTGGGGAAAACTTTACTTTTAAAGAAGGTGGTGAATTAATAGGTGAAAAACTTCCTAAAGTTAGTAAAACATTAAAAGATTATGCAGATGAAATTGAAATAAGACAAGAGCCACCAACACCAGTGTCACGTAAAAGAAAACTTGATGAAGAATCAAGAAAAATAAGAAATAGACGTAAACCTAAAGAAAAAATTGAAGAACCTGTAAGGGTTGAAACTTCAGGAGAACGTTCTCGTAGAATAGCAAGAGAAAGAATGTCTAACAAAGGAATTCCATTTGAACCAGCAGTTAAGCCATCGTTTGGAGATAATTTCCAAAAAACAGGTAGTTCGTTCATTTCAGGAATGGCAGCTTATTATTATGGAAAGGATGCTGCTGAGGATTTCAAAAAAGGAGATAGTAAATCTATAATTAGCGGAATTGGCAAATCTGCCGTTTCTGGTTCTTTCTTGTATGAGGCTCTTTCTAAATCTCCTAAATCTTCAATTGCTACAGCAGCAGCTTCTATAATGTACGCAGGAAGCAGTGCATATAACAATTTTGCTAAAACTAATAATTACAAAGATATACCAATGGCTTTGGGTGATACAGCAGTTGAATCATTACCACTTTTAGCATTTAATAGTAAAATTAGAGGATGGGGCGGAAAACTTGCTTCATATGCAGGGGACAAAACAGGTATTACTAAATTAGCTACTCCATATATTTCTAAGGCTATTGAGAAAAGTCCATCATGGATGAAATCACCAATGAAGCTTGCAAGAGGGATAAATAAAATAGGAGCTATGAATCCAAAGGGTTCTCTTATTGGAATGGGTTTATCTATGACTGCTCCATTAACATCATATGCAGCTGAAAGAATCACAGGAAGAGAAGATATTGGAGATGCAGTTGGGATGGCTTCTCATTTGGCGTTTCTTGGATTAGACCCTTCAATGGCTATTATGAGTGGTGGAATCAATGCAACCCAAGATATGCTTGGTTCTGAAGGATATTTTCGTAGTAAAAAACATGACATTGATGGTTTTTCACAAAAAGAAAATGAGAATTATAAAAAATCAGTAGGACTTACAGATTGGGAATATAATTCCAGAAATAATGGAATATCAAGATATATTAATAAATCAGGTATGCTAAAGGGTGGTGGAATTGTATCAGAAATTTTAGATAGGTCTGCGACGGCAATATCTCAAGCAGATAAATATTTAACTGGTGGTTATGTTTCAAAAAGACTTGGTTCAAAAGCCAATCAAATAGAAAAGAAAGAAGAACAAAACAATATCTATAATATGGTTAAAACCCATAAAAATACTACAAATGACCCATCTAAAAGAGATTCTTTAATTCATTATGATGGAGAAAACAAGAGAAGAGAAAGAGAAATAGATAAAAATTCTATTGCCAAGGTAATGGATTTAGCTAAATCCATGGGAGCAACAGAAGAATTGCCTCAAGATACCCAAGCTTCAATATTGCAAGAATCATCAATGTATAAAGGAAAAGGGAAAACACTTGAGGAAAGAAGTAATATATTTAGAATTTTTCGTGAAAGAATACTTGAAGCAAAACGTGAATCTTTAAAAAGAGAATATGAATCTAAAAACAATAAGGCTTCACTAGCACTTCGAGTAATTTCTCCAATAGCTGCAATATCTCATTTATGGAGTGATGAGAAAAAAGATGAAATAGCACCTAATAAAGCAAATTTTGCAATTAAAAAAGCTATTGATTTGGCAAAAAGAACCGGAATAGAAAATGATAATAAACAAATTGAAACACTTCTTTCAGATAAAAATGTTAATTCTGAATACAACAATCAATTAGATAAAAAGTTTAATGATAAAAAAGCAGGACTTGAAAAAGATGCAAGTACCAGCAAAAAATCATATAGAGATTATTTTAATTCAATAATTGATGATGGAACTGAGCCATCAGAAGAGTCATATAATAATCCATCTGAGTTATCTAGAAAGGTAACTAGTGAAGAATATTCTAAATTAATGGAAAAACACAGAAAGATGAAAGATGATGAAGATAAAGTTAAAGAATTAACTCCTGAATCTTTTAAATCTGGTATAGACAATAAAACAAAATTGACTGAATTACAAAAAATAAAATATAAAGTTGATGAAAAAAACAATAATGATAAATTAACACCATCTATTAATAGTGACAATAAGTATAAAAATACAGATTATTTAAGAATAATGTCTAATAAAGAATTAGTAAAAGATAAAGTAAAAGATAAAAAAGAAAATAAACATTCTAAAAAAAGACCATCTGGAATATATCTTGGAGAAGAATTAGTTTATGAAAAAAATATGTTTGGTCAAGATGAGCTATCAGTTGTAGAAAAAAGATGGGATGAAAAAGCTTATGATAAGAAAATAAAAGAAAAAGCAATAACAAAATATACCTCTAAGGAACAATCAAGAGATGAATTAATAGATGCTATTATAAATGGAAAAGAAGAATATAGGGATATTGACCCAGGTTTTTCAGATGGGAGTCATGAGAAAATGTACGGTAATACAAAAATGTACTCTTACGATTATAATAGAAATAAGTTTGATACAGAAGAAGAATCAATGAAAGAGTCTGCTGACAAGTTCAAAGAACAGAATAGTTCAACTAATACAAAAAGTGAAGTTTCAGGTTCTGTAAGTGTTGATGCATCTGGATTGCAAGATGCATTTACTGAATCATTTGGAAGTCCATTGGCTAAATTAATAGTTGAAATGTTAATGCCCCAAATTTCTAAGATAATAGAACAAGGAGCTGGAAATGCAATGGCAGGAGTAAAGGTAGATAGTGCCAAATATAATATGAATAAATAAGGAATAGGAAAATGTTATCAAATATGTCTTTTACAAATAATCTTGGAACTATAGGTTTAACAAGAATAAATTATTCATTAAATCATTCTCTTGTATGGAATGGTGGAAGTGGTACTAGGTCTAATATTGAAATATCTGTTACAGGTAATGTACAAAAAAGTGAAACTGATTTTTTCGGTATAATAGGTAATCCTTCTTCTAAGGGGTTTAGAGGAACGCTTGTTCTTCCAAATAAAACATATTCAAATATGAGAATATCAAATATATCATTTGAGGGTGGAATTTGGGTTCCATGGGGGATTGTAACAATGTCATTTACAGACGAAACTGAAGACGGTACAAATAAAAATATAGCAACATTAACTGATGGAACATCTTCTTTTTTAGTATATGAACCAAAAATATCATTAAAACCATCAACAATATCTCTTTCAGAAAAAACTATTCATCTATATGATGGATATTTTAGACAGAAACTTGGTCATGATTTTATTAAGGTTTCATTTAATGGGGTTATAATTTTAGAAGATGATTTTATCCCAGATGCTCTTTTTAATGTTGTAGAACAACAGGGGGTAAACGGATTACCAAGAATTGGAGAGTTAAAGTCTTTTATTCCTGAGTCAGAATCTAATTTAAATGTACAAAAAATAATGATTACTGATTCAAATTTAAGTTGGAGAGTAGAAAAGAGAAGTGTAACTGTAAGTATTAATTTTATTGCTCCACCGCAAAATATAGAGGTATAAAAATGATTGATTTTAGTAAAATACCAGAAAATTATAATCCTACAAGTTTCCCAGTAATGGAAGCTTATGATGCTCTTTGGGGTTTTATTATTATAAAACAAGATATTTCATTTGAATACGAAGAAAGTCAATATTCATATGACAGTCCAACTACGGTAACTATAAATGGAACTTTTACTGTAAATGCAGAATTAAATTCAATAGTTACACCAAATAGTGCTCAAGATGAATCAAGATTTAATGCAATGAAAAACAAGTATGATACATTAAGAGATTTATTTATAAATGCGTCAAAACAATTAGCACCATCTTCAATATTAGAATATGGAACTGTAAGCGATTTAAGATGTATAAAACTTCCAGATATATTTAGAGATAAAGATAATTATAATATATATATGAGACCTTTTAGTTTAAATATATCAGACACTCAGTGGCCTACACAAATCTCATATACTGCTGTTTTAAAAGAAATACAGAAACCTGCGTGTAAAATATCAGTTAGTGGGTATATAATAAATGACGCTGTAATTGATATTGTAGCAAGAAGACCAAGAATATCTACAGAAAAATATTTTAATGCAAATAGCGGAGAGATTTATTTTGCAGGTTGGGAACCTAGAAAATATAAAGTGTCTGGAGATTTGTCAGGAATTATTCCAAGTGGATGTATTTTTCATGATTCAGCATTAGGATTAGCAAATTCATTAATGAGTGGAATGGTAAGTATTGATAAAATTATTTCAAATGGAAATTTTGTCAGGGTTATAAGTGATTTATTTGTTGATAGTTCAGACTTTTCAGCAGTTAAATCGGGAACAGGAATTTCGGTAAATATTGAGGGAAAAGAATGATAAAAGACTCTTCAAACGTAAAATCTATTTTAAAATATTTTGATATAAAAATAGTTCATTTTAGTCCTAATAGTTTTCAACAAATGTCGCCAACTAGTTTAGCTCCTTCAAATGGTAAATTATTACCTATGTCTATCAGTAGAGTTATTCATACCTCAGATGCATCTCCTGGTGAATGTACTATAGGATTAAATAGTCCAGAAATAACAGAATATTATAATAATTATGAAAGTATAAAAGATATAAATGATACATATAAAGATTTAATACCTGCTATTGGAGATGAAATTGCAATATTTATAACTAGTGTAAAAGATGGTGATGTTGTAATAGAAGATAGTGATTATCATATTTTATTTAAAGGATATATTATAGATATGTCAATCCACAAAGGTAAAGAAGGAATACAGTTAGTATATAATTGTAATGATATGAAAGGAAGATTATCTGAACATATAATAAAGAAAAATTATAATGAAGTATATTTAGCTTCAACATTCCCAAATTATTCAGAAAAAAACGTACAAGCTAATCTTAAACCATATCTTAGCGAAAAATGGACTGTAGAAAAAATAATAGAAGATATATTAGAAACATCTAAAAACTCAGAAAGTGGATTAATTACAAATACTCAACATGTTACATATTTTGATTTTGAAGATTTTGATTTTAATGGATTAAATGAATTGAAAGATTTTATACCAAACTCATTAAGATTTGACAATGATACAATCCTTGAAGCTATATATAAAACTATATCTTCTGCTGGTTCTTATAGAATGATTTATGACCACTATAGAGACAAAATAGTATTTACAAGAATATCAATAAACGCATTATATAGTGGAAATGAAAGAATATTATCGTATGCTTCAAATGGAATGATTGATTATGCAGAAGATGGTGTTATAAATGTTATTTCTGATAATACAGTAAAAAAGACAAGCAATCTTGCTAATATTTTTAGAATGTATTCATCACCAATAGAATGGTATAGTGGTCATTTTTATATAAAGAATGGTTATACTTTATATAATTTTACAAGAAATGATAATTCAAAATATTATTTACCAGACAGAAACTGGGATGGTTATCCTTATTTTAAAGGTCTTTATACTATTGATAAAGATATTATGACAAACGTTTCAGAAGATATATATCAAATTGTAGGATGTCCACTTTATCCAGCCTGGAACCCACAAACAGGGTATGAACCATATAAATATGAAATAAAAAAAACAAAGGCAGTAACATTTGATAAATATGGTCATGTTTCTACTTTAGAAGATTATACAATAGCTAATGAAGATAAAATTGATGGTAAAACATATGAAAATCAAGGTTTTACAGTAAATGATAAAATGTTTACAACATCTAGGTCTTTTACTAGTGCTGTAAGTCAAAATGATTTTGATAGGGTTAGTGGATTTACATATGAAGCTTGGATACCATATCATGCTTCATGCAGATTTTGTGGAGGTTCTGGTGCTGTAGAACCAAATATAGTTAAAACCGAGGATGTATTTGGTAAGACAATATCTGATAAAGGAGAGTTGTTAGAAATATCTGGAACATTAACTCCTTTTAATTATGATTTTTATGCTTCTTCTGGAGATAGAATAATACCAGATGGAACAATGATACCCAGAAAACATCCTTCACCATGGATAAATACATGTCCCGTATGCAGGGGTGTAGGAATGGAACCATGGTTTAAAATAACTAATATATTAAATTCCTTAGTTGATGTAGGACCAAATGAAGTTAAATTAAAAGAAGTTACAGTATCTTCAGAATCTGATAGAACATGGAGTGAAGTGGCTAATGATACAGCATATAGTTATGGACCAAAAATTCAAATAGAAACAAATACAAACTATCCTGCTATAAAAAGAACAACAGAAACGTATAGTCAAATGCCATATCATCCTCTTTATAATACAAAAAGTCTTACTGGTAATAAAAAGGATATTTTTACAGGAGCTAATAATTTAAAAATTGATACGCTATTCCATACTCAAATAACTATTAATAACGCTTGTAGTATTGATACAAAGAGGGGCAATGTAATATTTAAAGACAGAGTATTCGTAGCTTGTAGGAAACCAATTAAAAACATAAAAATAACTCCAACTAATGATTATAAAGAATATTATATGGAGAAAGATAAGAATGACAGTAATTCTACTCTATATAGAGAACAGGGTACAATAGGGGGAATAGAATTAAAGTCAACATCATTTTGGAGACCATCCAAGGCTTGGATTAATTGTTATTTTTATAGAGATAAATTTTATTCTTCATTAAGTTCTACAAAAGATGAAATAACAAGAAAAGTAGAATTAGATGGTCCAGAAGAATATGGTAGATATTATGCTTTTTCAAAAATAGAAGATAATAGATATGTTCTTGATGTAACATCTTCATATGCTGAAGCAGGTGAATTTTCAGGAAGACCTATAATAAAAGGAATGTCTTTTGACTCAGCTAGATGGCAAATACATCCATGGGATATGAAAAAGTGGGTAGTTCCAACATCTTCTGGATATGATTTAGTAGTACCTAATAGTTATAGTGATGACCATTGGGGTATTAAAGGGCTATTTACTAAATTAAAAGCAGCAAATTATTATTTTTCAGAAGGTACTGTACATATTATTGAAGGGATAAGAAAAAACGAAAAAGATGCAATAGATGCTGCGGCTGGTAATACTACTACCACTGTTAATAAAGTATTGCGTTCTGATACATATGGTAAAACTCCAAGATGGATTCATAAAGATGATAGAATAAAACTTATGGATAGAGCAGTTATGGAACTAGAAAGAAGAAATGATATTCAGATTAATGGTACTATAAGCATAAGAGGAACAATATTTGATTATGAAAATGGCTTTGGTTATGTGTCTTTTCCAGATAACACAAAGGCATGTATCGTAAAAATAGAATATAATTTTTCAAATTCATATACAATAGAACTAGAGGTTGGTACAGAATCTTTTAGAATAGGAGATAAAAAGGAAGAAGATAAAGATTATGAAAGATTAATTGCTACTAAAATAAATGAATTATACAAAAGAAGTGATAATATTCAAGGTGGTTCTATTTCCGATAAAACAAATAGTTATAGTGGTAAAGTAATTGACCCTGCAAATATAATAAGGAATGATTAATATGGATTATTTAATAAGAAAACATTCTCAATTACTATCATCTCCAGTATCTGTTGGAATAAGAGTAGCCGATGGAATATCCGACGAATTTGCATCAGAAAACATAAGTATGTCTCTTGATTTAATGCATTTTCATGGAGGAGATTCTCCAGAAATAGCTTTTAATGATGTTAGAGCTGCTCAACTAGTTAATATGTTTTTAAGAGAAGGTAAAAAAGCTGTAGCAGTTCCTGCATATCCTACTGCTGGATATAATAGACATACTCATACTTCTGATTATGATGGTGGAATTTTAGGGGGGGCAAGGGGTGTCCACTCACATTTAGATGCACAGCATGGAGGATTCGCCTATGCAATCTTTTTCCCCTCAATTGGCATACCTATGGCAGATTGGGAAGATTAATTTTATGAAATAAAATTAATAGGTGTGTAAAAAATTATATTTGTTTTATATAATAATAAAGGAGATTTTATTATGAATGACAAATATGATAAAAATGAAAAAGAAAAAAAGATAATAGATTTATATAAAACTGGAACTATTATAAAAAATATAGTAAAAGAATTATCTATAAGTGAAACTACTATATGGAGAATTCTAAAAAAGAATAATGTAGAAAGAGATAGAATAAATATAAAACTAAATGCTGATGAAGTATCCGGTCTTTACTTGTCAGGTAAGTCAGCTAAATTTATTGGAAATGTTTACAATATAAGCGAACCTGTTATTTTAAGAATACTAAGGGATAATGGAATAAAAATAAGGGATAAGGTTGAATGTCAAAATGGGGCAGATAAAGAACTTATACTAAAATTGTATCAAGATGGTAAAAGTTCTTCTGAAATAAAATTAATAACTGGATATTCTTATTCTGTTATCTATAAATGGTTAAGTCATTATGGGGTAAGATTGGAAACAAATCAACCAAAGGTTCCTGTCAAAGATATAGTTGAAACTTATTCTATAGAAAAAAATGCATCTGAGACAGGAAGAAAACTAGGAATAGATACACATACAGTAATAAAGCATTTATTGAAATCTGGTATAGAAATTAAAGAAAATATTGTAAGAGGAGAAAAACACCCAAGATGGAAAGGTGGTATAACTCCAAGAATAGAATTATTAAGAAGTTCTAAAGAATATAGAAAATGGAAAAAGGAAGTATTGACCAGAGATAATTTTTCTTGTAAAATGCCAGATTGTAACAAAAAAACAGATAAAATGAATGTTCATTATATTATTCCTATATATATGGATGATACAAAAATTTTTGAAGTAGATAACGGAATAACATTATGTCAAGAATGTCATCGGAAGATACATTTCAAGGAAGAAGAATTGGTTGATTTATTTAAGGGGATAATAAATAAATGTTAGACACGAGTTTTGATAAAAATTTTAAGTATCCAGATAACACAAAACTTAGTTTTGATACATACCCAAGAGATTTAATGAGAGGGATGCAAGATAGTTATCATTATTCAAGTGAAGTTGAGCTATATGGTGCTAAGTATGTAGAAATAGATGCAGATGAAGGATATAAGGGATGGACAAATTGGACTCATAAATTTCAACCAGATGTAAGATTTGGTGTCATTTCTGATAAAAACGCATACTGTCAACAATTCCCAGAGGTTCGTTCTCCGTGGAAATTCACTGAATATATTTTTAAAGGAATTTATTCTGGTACTACTGTAATTGAACCTCCTCTTTATAGTCCAAAAACACTTACAGTTATTAATGGGATTGTAAATCCAGAAAACAACGACCCTTTATTTGAATATAATAGAAAGTCAGGTAGATTAAGAAGAGCAGTAGTTAATGGGCAAATTAGGGATACAGAGTCAGAAGAATTATATGAACCACTATATTTATATCAAACAAAATATGATAGTAAAACTATTCAAAGCATAATTGACAAAAAAGAAGCAAACCCAGGTAGAATTTATAAACAAGAAGATTTAGAAATTGGAGTAACAGTAAATGGTGTAAAATATGAAAAATGGACAGCCCCAGACGCACATGTTTTATATAAAAATACTTTTATAAAAAAAGGAATTTATGGTTTTAGAAAGATTTTGACATATCCAAAAACAAATGCAGGAGTTAGATATTATAGAAAAGATGTAGCTGTAAAAAGTGTAGATAGAGGTCAACATGGGAATGTTCCGTCTAATTTTATAAATATGTCAGCACCTAGTGAATGGTTAGATTCTTCTAATTTATATACTAATGTTGTAACACCAAGAGTTACTGCAACATTTGGGTCTCCAATGTATGCAGTTGATGATGGTATTATATCTTATGAAGCAACAACGGTTGGCGGAGATACAAGGTCTTATATAGAAAGAGTTGAATCTTGGAATTATTTAAATATACTACCAAGTGGAGTTTATGTTGAACCTGCTGAAATTAGTGATAAAATACAGCAACCAAGACCAAATCAAATAGGTAAAGTTTCATCAGTTGGTGGAGGTTTACCAAATACTATTAGATGTATAAGGAATTCAGACATTAATGATGGTGAAATAGTTCATAAAGGATGTAGTTTTTTCAAAAGAGATTTTGGGATAACAACAAATATTGCATGTAAATGTTTTGTCGATGAAAAACCTGAAGGTGTTTTTAATGTTAACTTATGTCAAATGTATAATGTTTCTTATGACGGTAATGGAATAGAAACAAAAAGCCCAAAAGAATTTTATAAAGAAGCAGGTGGAATTTGTCCATATTATACCCCAACTGGGAAAAGAGAAATAATAACATTTGAGACTACAGCTGCAACACAAGAACAATACGCAAAAGCTTTTTCTGGTGTTGATAGAATGAGTGGTTATTTTGTTAATGGAGATGCAGCTATGGCTATGTCAAATACTCCATTTGCTACTCCTGCAATTATGGGAGGTCTTTTATTATCACAAAAAAATGCGATGGACAGCCTACCTACTAATCCTGTACAAATGGGAGAGGGAACTGTAAGATATAAAGTTGAATATGAATTCACAAAAATGCTTGCAGAGGGTAGAGAAATAATAAGAGATAAATTTCCAAGTAAATCTGATTATGAAACTATTTTAGAGGGTACTGGGAAAATGGCTTTTGATACAAAAGGCACTGGTTATGGTGGAGTTGATACTGATATATATTCTGGAACAAATCTTTTGAGTAGACATAGATTTAATTGTAGCGTTATGCCATGTTATAACTCTGAAAAATGTAATAGGGCATATGGTACTGTAAAAATGTTAAATCAATGGGAAAATGGTATATATGCTGGAGTAGACGGTCAAGATTATTGCAGATATTATAATCAGGGATGTCCTCATACAGAAGTTCCAAGAAGAGCTTTAGAATATGATAAAAAATATAGACATGCAATGAGTCTCATAATTCCAATATTTAGATATTATGGAATAGGTGGGTTTTCTGGTATAAGAGAACATGAAATAGGAAGTGGAGTATATGCGGCTGTTGGAATGTGTGAAGAACTAGATAGTTTAGATTTTATAAATACATTTCCAACTGTTAATGATAAATTATATTTTTATTATACAATATCTAGTAGTGATACAGAAAATCATACAAAAAGTATTTTATTTGTTCATCTAAAACAATATGATTATAATAATAATTTATTACTAATGTCTTTAAGTAGTAATTCAAAGCCAGCAGAAAATTATCCAGACAATGTTCCATGGTTAGTTAAATTGTATGATGATTATGTTTCACCTTCAAAATTTGAAACATATATAAATAATGTAAGACCATTTATGGGTGGAAGAATGCCAGAATATAAAGATTATTCAAAAATGGGTTCAGAAGTAATGTGTCCAATGTTAACTGGTGGAACAGGTATATTTGGAAGAGAAGGTAATAGTGGAACAGATAGTAAAGATGATTATTCTGATAATACTAAAGTATTCAGGGGATATAGAATAGATAAAACTGGAGAATTTATAGTAGATGGAAGAACTCTAGGAGGTGTAGTTCCTTCTACAACACAGGCAAGAGCATACGGTGTTCCTACCATAAATAATGAAGCTACACCTATTGACGGAACGATGGGAACTTCAATGATTAACGCAAATAATTCTTCCGGAGCTACAGTTACTAATGCTTGGATTTATTCAAGTGATACTAGGGATATTTTAAATTCTGAAGAAATGATAAATATGACTAACTCTGACGGGAAATCAGCTCCTCCTAAAACTCCACCAGACGGAGTATTACCAAAAGAAAGAACTTATTATTTATGTCCCAAATGCAATATATCTACAGACCAATTTCATATATATAATGGGTTAACTAATGATAAATTAAATTATTGGGGAGAACCTGTAGTTCCTCAAATTATTACAGATTTAGAGTATGTTTATTTTGAAGGCAAATGTCCTCGTTGTGATAATGTTCTTGATGGACCTTATCAATGGAGTAATTTTCCACAAGTTGAATCTTCTGGAGTTGTTAATATATGGGGTTTCCCTGGTCAAGAAGTTAGATTAGATGGATATTATTGGAAAAACCATACAGAAATTAGTAGAAGTTTTATATCTGAAATATTTACTAAGCTTGGACCACAAAAAACAGATGGTGGTGGTTATCTGCTAAAAAGGGAAAGTTCTGCCAATTATAATACTGAAGGTTCTGTTTGTTTACCACATAAACAAAAAGGAATGAATACAAAACAAGGTATTTTAAAAGATGGTAAATTAGATGAATCAACTATATTACAATATGCAAGAAATGATAAATATGTTACTGAGCCAATAAGTTTACATCAAGAAAATGATAATAGATTAACATCTGGTAAATATAATGATGGTCAAATATCTCCATATAATGATAAAATAGATGGTCTTGATTTTTTTAGTGCAAATCACTTAAAAACTCTTAGAAATTTTATACAGCCAATGCTTGGATATTCTTTGTCAGAGCCACCAGAAGGTAGTGATTTTTTTAATACTAAACAAGTTGGTAATAAATATAGATTTGATAATCTTATTCCTAAAAAATTTCCAGGGAAAAGAAAAGGTTTAAACCCAATAGTATTAGCATCTACAGAAACAGATGGAGAAGGAAATTATGTCCAGTTTTGGGATGGTAGTATATCTCCTGGTAAGGTTATTATATATTGGTATCCACCTAGTAAAGTTTGGTGGTATCGTTATGGATATATAGGTGGAATATCAAGAGCAGAAGGGACTAACAGTCTTCATTTTGATAATAGTTTTTCAGAAAATAGAGCAGGTGGAACAGATGGTTATGTTGGAGATGTTTATAGTAATTCTTATGTATTTCCTCATGGTTGGATACCTTTAGATAAGGAAGTTGTTAGAGTTATAGCTTCCGTAACCCCTGTTTCATTACCTACTGCACCTCGTGTGGGAACAGTGTGGTCTGGAAGGGTATATAACTATCATTATCATCCGTTACTAGTAGGACATGAAGGTGAAAACCAAATGACAGGTGAACATCATTTTAATGATAATGATATTAATGAAAAAATTGATTATACAGTAGGAACTGAAAATACTGAAAAGTATAACTTTTCTTCTGAATCTTATGTATCTTATATTTATAATAAAAAATATTCTTTTTATGAAAATCCTCCAATATCTCAATTTACTGATGATAGTTATGGTTTTAATTTTTCTCAAGATTTATTAGAATGGAATGGATTTGGGAGTGACATAATTCAAAATAAAACAGAAGCTGAAGCTTGGAAAGATAAAACATATGAAGAGTTTAGAGATACGATTAATAGATATACTATAAACGGCAAAGTAGTGATTGGAGATAAATCTTCACATGGTTTAGAAGTTGATTTTACTATAGTACCACCATCATTTGCAAACGGTTATTATAATAATAAAACACAATACATTCCAGATTATTTTGATTATACAGGTATGAATGACACACTTATTTATGATAAAAATGGACCAATGTTTGAACCTAAATATTATGATACTTCATGGTCTGAGTCAGGACAAGTAATAGTTCAAAATTATGAGATTAAAACATCTGCCAGTATTTCTTCAAGTATTACTACTGGTGGTAATGGTTCAACTGGTAGTTCAGAACCATTGGGTAATAGTTCTTCTAAATTTGGTAAACCTTTAAATTTTGACATGACAGATTATTTTAAATTAATATACAACAAAAGAAATAGTCGTGCTTATAAACTTAGTACAGGTTTATCTTTTTCTCAAATTGGCAATTATATTATTAGTGAAAAAATTAAAGCATATGAAGATTCAACTAGTGAATATGCTCCAAATCAATTAAATAATGATAGATATGGAAATGCAGTTAAAGGTTTTTGGTTAAACAACTGGAATATGTATCCACAAAAAAATGAAAACGGAGAATTTCCTACTATAATTTCTGGAGAGGAATATCCGAAAAATAAAAATGGTATTTTAGATGATTATTCTGGATGTTATATATCTCCAGACTCAGTTGTTAATGGAGTTTCAAACTCTAATTTTAATAATTTTAATCCTTTAGTACTATGTATGGCAAAGGAAAGCGTTAATAGTATTTCTCAAAAAAGTGGTTATACTCCTTCAACATCTGGTAGTTGGAGTAGTTCAGAAGTATGGGAACCTTCTTTAAATAGTGAAAAATATTGGTTATATTATTCAAATACAAATGATTCATCTTATATATCATTCAAATTAAGTGGTTTTCCCACTGAGAAAGAAAGAAGACCTTATCGCTATGAAAAGGGAAAATGGAACGTTGCAAATGCAATATGTCCTAATGCAGGAAATTGTAGAATAGCAAATAGGGGATTAACAGTATCAGAGGCTATAGGATGGTGTGAATCACCATCAGCTTACGGTGGTTTTAAGGTTATTAGACCTTCTCTAGATTCAATACACTGTGCTGAATGTGGTACTGATTTAACAAAAAGTCCAGAAAAAACAGGAGCTTTTTATACTGGTGGTGATGGAATATTAACAATAACATATGGTGAATTACCTGATAAAAATTGTTTTATAACTAGTATTAATGTTGAACAAAAAGAAAATAATTATTGTGATTTTTCAATAATGTATAAAAATGAAGAATCATCTTTTTGGAAAACACTTATAAACATTTATTGGGATTCTATTTCTTCAAAATGGTTAGTTCCAAAATATTTAAATGGAGAGTTGTTATATAGTGAGTATTCTTCTATACCAGAATTAAATGGAAAATGGATAGATGGTGGAGTAATAAATGCAAATAAAAATATTGCAGATAATTATAATTTTATAGTTCCTAGAGCCAATAAAATAAAATATCAGTGTAATCCTAGTGTTCCTAAAAACATAATAATGTTAACTCCTGTATTGGGAAATACATTTTTAGAAAATATGATTGATAGTAATAAATTTAAAATAAAAATTGATTGTTCTTCTTTAAGAAGTGATGAATTAGGTGAAAGCTATTTTGAATTGTCAAATGATTTTTCATTAGAAACAGGTAAAGTTAGATATAAAATAAAATCTAATGATGAATCTTCTATTACATTATATGAACTATTTCAAACATCTGATACTCGTAGTAAGTTTAGAATATATAGAACAGCATATGTTTCTACTTGTAAAAAGTTAGAAGTTTATGGTTATGAAACTACTCCAGATATATTAACAATAACAAAAGACTGTAATTCTCTAATAGTTCAAATACCTATAGCTATGCAAACTTCAGACTTATCTTCTTTCCCAATAAGTATTCCTGAAAATCCTAGTAAAATAATTTCTTTAGGAGCTGGTAGTTCTGGAAATATTAAATTCTTAATGCAAGATAATGATACTAATGATAATCTATATTGGAAAGTTAGAATGAATGGAACAGAGTATGAAATATATGGTGGTAATTTTTTCTTTAATAACAGCACTCATTCATTAATGATGCCTACTTATTGTATAGACCAAACTGGTAAAGAAATAAAAATTAATAATATAAAACAAAGTTCTATTCCAACTTTTCTTGAAATAAAATATGTACTTAATAATGGTTCTGATGTTGAAGTTAAAGCTACTTCTATTGGGAATGGACCTTCTTATTTATTAGAAAAGGATAGTATAAGATTTATATATGGTAATGAAAATAAACCAGATGGATATAGTTCTGATATAATGAAGCAAATACAAGACTCTGGTGGTTCAACTGATAATATAACAATACTACCATCAATTGGAAATTCTATTGTTTTTCAACATAATGTAAACAACAGTGGTAAAGCTTGCAGAAAAGATATGAAATGGATAGTTACAAATCCTAATAGATGCGATGCAGATTTTCAAGATTTACAATTTGTTGGAAATGAATTACATGGTAATAAAGAAAGAAATTTTGACGAGATTTTAAATGGAGGTACAGGTTCTGAAAAAACTAATGGTTTTGTAAATTCTAAACATATTATTGGAGGAAAAGTTGAAACCTCTGTGGTTTTATCGGGATTACCTAATACTATAATTAGTGGTGATTTGTATGTTTATGCTAAAGCTATTACTGAAGAAGTTACTACTTACAGAACTCCACTTGGTATGGAGACAAAAAAGACATATGAAAGAACTGGTGGTATTGACAAAACTGGTTTTATGATAGGTGTTAAAGATTTATTAGATGGTTCAAGTTCAAAAAAAGGAAGAAGAGGTATTTGTTTTACTAAACCTCAAGTTATTGTATATTTGAGAGAAAGAGATTCAACTGAAGAGATATAAAAAAAAGGAGCAGGAATGGGAGCACCAAAAATTAAAATTTATCAGTTACCAAGAGGATATTCTGAATCTGGAGATAACGATATTAGAGAGTCTATTAACGATGAATTACTTCCTGTTATAGATAAACCTTTACTCCCAGAAGACTCTTATTTATTAACTGGAGTTGCTGTGGTAGAAGAAGATACTGGAATAAACATAGATTTTTCTGTAGGTAAAATATCTTCACTTTTATATGATGATAATCAACAATTTCAAAGACCAGAAGGAAGTCCTTCTAATATTTTGTCAGATGGATGTTATTCACCTATAGTTTATAATTCTCTTTCAGAAATAATATCTTCAAGTACATATCAAGCAACTCCTAGTGGTATTCTATTTGCTGGCATTCCTCCTTCTGGAGCATTTATTGAATATTATAAAACAGGTGAAAATACCAATTTTGTATTTACCAATAAAGATTGGTATGATGGAATTAACCCATCATTTAAACATTATATAACTGAAGATGATGTTATTGTAGATAAAGAAGATTATAATTTTATAGCTCCATCTGGAGTTATTATATTTAATGAAGATAATCCTGATAGAGGGGTAATTAAATCTTATTATTCATATTTAAAATCTGAATCAAATTTATTTATCAGTGAACACGAAAATTGGGTTCCTCAAAATATTGAAGGAGGAAGTAGTGGTCATTTATATATGGCTCCAGATGTTTTTGTTGGAGAAAAAGATTATTCAGGAGATGATACGGAAGATGGTTCTGGTAATCTTATAATACAGGGGTCAATACCACAATTTGTAGAAAGTGGTTATCAAATAGATTTTAGAAAAGGAAGCATTTATTTTTCTGAAGAAATAGATTCAGTTGAGAACCCAGTAAGAGCTTCTTATTCTCATATAAGTTGTGTAGAAAATGTAACTAATCAGCAATTATCTTTAATTTCATCTGATGGAGTGTTTAAATATAAATGTATTAATGACCCAAGACATCCAGGAAGTATAAATTCAAGATGGGTTAATAAAGATACTATTTATATTCCAATAAATATTTATAATGATGGAGAACTTTGCCCTCAAACGGTAACGGTTAACCCTTATGATACATTAACAATTAAAACAGAGGCTTAGTTATGTCAGACACAATATCAGTAAATAGTTTATCAGGGGTTATGTCTTATTTAAACAGTGCTCCAGTTGCTAATGTGAATTTTTATTTATATCACAGTTCTGGAAGAAGTTGTACTATTGTACCAAATTCTTTTCAATATAGTTTACAATCAAATCCAGGGGTATGGATAAACGGTACTATTCACAGTCAAAGTGAAACAGTATTTTTATCATATTCAAGTGGAAATGGTCGTTCAAATACTTTTTATTGGAATGTTTTGGCAGATTTGCCAATTACTAACACTTCTGTACAAATAAGATTCAATCTCGATGATGGGAATGGTGTTTATTCCGATTATGTTAATACTGATTATTTTAATATTAAAACCACATTGCCTGTTTCAACATTGTCTGTTAGTCAATATTCAAATGTATATTCTTTAAGTATTCCAGTAGAAAATACAGTAGATGCTACATATTACAAAATTTGGGAAGGTGTAACTGCTCCTTCTTCATGGACTCAATTTACTTCTGGTCAAGAATTAATTTCATTTGTTTTAGCTATTGGTTCAGAAGGCACTAGAACAATAAAATTACAAACTAGAGATAATTATTATAATTTAAGCACTATTAATTCTTATCAAACATTTTTACATACTGTAAATCCTTCGGATTGTAATGTAAATATAATAGGAACAACCTATAGTGATATTTATACGGGCATTATGATAAATAGTGACAATAGTATGACTCCAAATAGAGAAATATCTTTAGAATTTTATGCTGACGATTTGTTAGATATAGATATAAAAATATCAGGAGACGTTGAGTCTTCAGAATATGTTGACGTATGGATTCCATATAGAACTTCAAATATTATTAATTTTAATAGTTTAAATTTTTATTTAGTAGGAACTGATTATAATTTTGACCAAGACAGGGATATTACTATTTCATTTAGGGACTCTGCTGGAAATATAACAAATGTAGTTAAAACAATTAGATTGAATACTAAAATATTTAATTGTTCAAATAGATTATTGAGAGAACCAAGTTCAGAGTATGACCATCAAGTTATGAAAATAAATACTCTTGGTCAACCAGAAATTGTAGTAAAAACACAAACATTAGAAAACACATATACCAGATTATGGGATGATATTTTTTATCCAACTACTCATTCTTATCCTCTTAATGTATATGGAGAATTTGATGAAGCAACTGCTAAAACAATGAACGGAGTTAGTAATGCAGATTATGATGCTGTACAACTAAGTAGTGGTAATGTTGTATATGATGAAGAAGGAAGACCTAAAACAGTGGATTGGACAAATGATGGAAGTAAAAATTATAGTAATTTAGAAAGTTCTTATTCATCTGGTTTAAAATATTGGATTCTTAGCAATCCATCAGCAGCAGAAATAAAATTGAATTTTGAATTCTTTTATTTAAATGCTAATAGTTATGGACCTCCATATAATAATCTTTCTCCTTACTATGGTGATTGTTTAGTATTATATGATGCTAGTGCCGAAGGAGCTACTAGGGAAATAATATTAAATAACGGGGAAAAAACATATGAAATACTTGATTCTACAAAATTGGTAGAAATTTATGCATATACCGGAAGTGGTAATCAAGTAATGGAACTTTCTTCTGGATATTTAGTTAGTGCAGACACCTATGGTGCTTTTAGTACTCCTACAATATCTGGTAAAGAAAAATTATGTTTAATATTTTATTCAGATGCAGCTGGAACAGGTTCTGGGTTTAAATTAAAATCAAGCGAGAAACAAGATATTACTTTTAAAAACTATGATATAGATGAAAAAAATGGTGAATTATGGCTTCATACATATCCAGATGGTATATCTTATGAAAATGACATAAGAATGATTTATGATTATTATGATACAGAAGTTGATATTGGTTATGATGATGGTTCAGTATCTTTTTCTATAATGCCCAGTGGTGTAATAAGTGCAGATTATACTTATTATAAAAAACAAGAAGATATTACAGAAGAAGAAAGAACAAGAATGTTTATACTTGGTAATGATGATTTAGTAGATTATTATGACCCTAATATTTTTATAACACCATCTGGTGAAATGATAGATAAAGTATCTACTTGGGATTTTTCAAGTTTCGAATCAGGTAAACTTGTTTCTAATTTTTCAATAGATAAAGATAGAGGTGTTTTAGAATTTTATAGTGGTGTTGGATATGGATTTGATGAATTTTATTTTGTACCAATAGATTGTAGAGTTACTTCTGATTATAATTATCATACTTATAAAAGATTATCTAATGATGGATATGGAAGTCTATCTTTTAGAGACTCTACAATAGTAGCTGATAATACTACAGTATATCCAGATTATACATGGAATGATGTAAAGATAGTTAATGAAGGTAATGCTATTCTTGAAGGGGGTCAAATAACATTTACAATGAGGGGATATGATACTAATAGTGATGGAACTATAGACCAAGTTCTTGATGTAAATCGTCCATGGGATATTCAAGAAGGTACTCCAGATGAAACCTATAATAAAGTTGCTATGGAAGTAAGGAGTAATTATACATTTTCTCTGAAACCAACAAGGACTGAAGCCAGGACAATATTATCTAATTGGAAAAATCAGCCATTTGGTTTTGATGTGTCTCCAAGAAGTAGATTCTATGGTAGAGTGTGTTATGTTTTATGTGGAACTTCTGGGAATGATTATCCATCAGCAACAAGTGTTGGCTCAAAAACTTTTTCTAGTGAAATAAGTGGGAAATTTTATAGTATTGACCAATAAGCTGTACATCGTGGGGAGATAGATATTGTAAACTATATTTTAGAGTAAGGGGAAATAACTGTGGCAACTGTTATTGATTTAAAGGTAAAGGTTGGTAATGACATATCTAGTGGTAAATATTGTCCAAATATAATAGCTACCAGTACTCCTGTTTTTACATGGACTCTTCCTGAAAATATTACCCAAAAAAGATATAATATAAAAATTGAAAATATTGATAATGGTGATGGTTTGTTTATTTTGGGAGAAGTAAGTTCTTCAGATAATTTTTTCGAATACCCAAAAGGTAATCCTATGACAGATAGATTTTTAGGATTATGCAGGTGTGAAATAGCAATATCTAGCAATACTTATGGAAACTTTGAATATACTTCAGGATATTTTTATTTTGTTTATGATGATGTAGTTGAAATAATGTACAATAGAGATAGTGTGACTCTTCAATGGGATAATTCATATGACCCAGACGGTCAATCGTTGTCATATCATATTCAAGTATCTACTAATCCACTTTTTAATCAAGAAGATATAATAGTAGACGAAGATGTTAATGGAAATTCAAGCTCTCAAAAAACATCAAAAATAATAAATATACAAAACGAAATGACATATTATTGGAGAGTAAAATCTTTTGATGGAATGGATTATAGTATATATTCGAAAGTAAATGGATTTATAAATAGTGCCAACAGTCCACCTGTATTAATTATTAACAGTGTATATGTTACGAATAATCAGTATAAAGATGTAATTATTAATTTTACAATTACTGATATTGATGATGAAGAATTTCAAATTAATTGTTATTATATAGGTGGTAATGCTTTTTCTAAAAGTAGAATGAGTTTATTAAACCCAATAGTTATTATGAATATGGGAGAACATTCAATAACATGGAGAAGTTCAAGAGATGAAAAACTAGTAGAGGGAGAGTATTTAATAACACTTGAAGTTATAGATAATAGTGGATTTACAGATTCTAAAGATTTTGGTTATTTTCATATGGATAATAGCACTTCGGGAGAAGATAGCGGTGGAATAGGTGCTATAGATATAAGTTTTCCTTCTTTTTTAAATATAGGTAAAAAAATAGAAAATTCAATAAGCATTCCTCAAATACCATTAAAATTAAATTTAAGAGACGAAAAGAATTTAATGAACGAAAAATGTTTTGCACTAAAAGGTGATTTTTCTACATTCTCTTCATTTTATAACGGAAACTTAGAAAATGGATTTTCTTCTTATAGTTATTGGGATTCTTATGGTCTTAAAAATATATTTTATCCTCAAGGAGTCAAATTTGGAAGTAATAAAACTGATATTTCAGGAACTGATTTAGATACTATGGATGATAACTTAGTGATTACAACTCACTATGTATTAGAAAATGGAAGATACCCAAAGTTGACAAATAGAGAAATTAATATGGATAATAATAGAAGATATGGTTTTGTAAGATTTATTAAACATATAATTTCTGATAAAAACTTATGTCTTTTATGTGGCGGTAAAGGGTGGAATATAAATGAATTATATAACGATGGAAATAATTTTCATAGAACTCCATGTTCTCTTTGTAAAGGAACAAGATTTTCTGATATTTTTAAGGATTTAATAGGTCACAAATCTTATAAATATATAATTTCAGATTATAAAATATTAGAAGATTTTTTTGCTCCAAACGATGTAGATTCAAATAATTTTTTTAGATTAGATATTAGTAGTTTTGAAAGCAGAAAGAAATTTTTCTATGGACCATATTGCAAATCTATTGAATATAGAGGCTCTGATTCATTTCTTCAAAAAGATGCAGAAACTATTGTAAACGATAAATATAATATAAAAGGAATATATCCATTCTTTGGCGGAAGTATATCATTTGGTAAAAAAATAATAGGTGATTCAGAAATAACCTTCCCTATAAAAATGAAACCTTTTCCAGAATATATTTTAGATAAATATCATATTTCTCCTGTTATAGAAGATACAGCTCCAGAAAAATCTAATTATGTTCCTGGATATGGTTCATGGGAAAATGATTTTTTCTCAGATAGAGACCAGCCTACTAATAGGTGGGAAAGAGGAATGTGGGTAATAAAAACAAATATTGGTAAAAAAGAAATTCTCGAACCATTAAAAATTATTTATTTACAAAATGGTTGGGATTCTTATAATACTATTCACTGGCAATCAACTATGAGTAGAACTACAAGAATACATTTACAGATATGTAAATTTTTTGAAGATGGTTCTCATACGGAATATGTTGATGTAATGAGTGAAATGTCGGAATATAATATAAGTATTGATGGATATTTAGTTCAACCAAATTCATGGCATACTTTTTGGGATAGTACAAAACAAGAAATATTAGATAGTGGATATGACTATAGGTTAAGAATAAGACAATTTGATATTGTATCTAAAACTTCTTCTCAATGGATTTATAGTGTTAAATTTTATATAAGTAAAGGTATTCCAAATCCGGCTAATATAATATCTACAGAATATGATAAGTGGACAAAACAGTTAAAAATAAATTACAGAATTGATAGCTCTAATAACGATTATTATGAATTATTAAAAATGTGGTATAGTGTAGATGGTAATGTATTTCATGAAATTTATGAAGATGCTATTTATGGAATAAAAAAAGAACTTTCCTCTAATAGAGAAAATGATGAGAATCTACATAGTATAATTTGGGATACTTCAAGTTATGACCTTATAGCTGGTAATGATTATAGGGTTAAAATGGAAGTTATTCCTTCAAAATTTGTAGATGGATTAACTTATCCAGTGTTATCATGGTCTAAAGAAAATAACCCAGAAAGAAGTATTTCAGATTTAAGGATTACAGAATTAAATGGAAGTGTTCAAACCATTATAATTGATGAAGAAGGTAATATTGAAAAACTAGAAAATCCAATAGTAAATATTGGTGAAATACAAGAAATAGAACAAGAAATAGATTATTTAAAAAGTAGCCCATTACCTCTTCCTTCTGGTCTTTATTCTTGCTATGAAGATAATATATTGATAAGCCCTAGTGGTTATCAAATATGGATGAATACCGTTTTGGGTAATGGTATGACTAAGGGTGATTTATTATTATCTATGTCAGATGATTTAAATAATAAAAGAGACGTAGAACTTCCATATCATATAGAAAAAATAAAAGAGACAGAAAAAGCTGTTAGAAGAGGGCTTATAGACCAAGGATTTTATTGTAATGGATATAATAATAATAATGTAGAAGATGGAAGATTTATGTTTATGGTAATCTCTAATGCTTCTGATAGTGATAGTTTTATAAATGGTGAATTTTCTATTATTTATAAAGAGAGATATGAAGTATATAATAGAGTTCAAATTGACTTTTTTAATACATTTGATTCTCAAAACGGCAAGCCATTAAGGGATTTTATGTATGATTCATTTGGTAATAAAATTCAAGGTTCTAATGAATATTCTAGTAGTTTTACTACAAGTGATGGTTCTTTTAGTGATATTCAAGTGAATAATAATAGATGGGATTCTGTAGATGCAAGTGGAGAAATTTCTAATATGAATGTAGCTCAGGGGGTTGATAGTTCAATAGGCAGTTCTTCAAGAAGAGTATTTTCACAATTTATTATTCAAAAAGAGGATTTACCTGGAGAGTGGATTAATCATAAAATAGATAATACATACTCAGTTACAGATATTATTCCTGATGGAATAGAAAGCTTTTCTTACAGCTATAAATGGAGAGTTGCTTCTTATAATATAGTAAAATCTGCCCCATTAGAAAAACCTAATGCTATAATTGACTCTATAACAAAAGATAGTAATAATCTAAAAATAAGTTTTAAAGTGTTTGGAGATATAGGAATTCAGAACGTTTCTGTATTTTCTATTGAATGTGCAAGTGAGAATATTGGAGAATGGGAAGAGGATTCTGTTTCTTTTCCTACAGATGTACCAGATGGTATAGAAAATTCTTCTGGTAATAATATGTCATGGGTCCCATACGGAGAAGAGAGAATCAGACCAGCTGTTATTATTGAGGAAAATAATTACTATATGTGGTATACTAAAAGCAATTTTTATAAAGAAAATTCTATAGTACATGCTAGAGGGAAAGATAGTTTAACATTTGGAGAATATGATGTATCAATACCTCATGGAGACAATAGTTTATACGGAATGGGATTCTATGCGGTTTACAGCCCATCTGTTGCAAAAATAGGTGATATATGGCATCTTTGGTACACTGGTTATAAAAATGAAGAGGGCAACGCTATTTATCATTCTATTTCATCTAATGCTTGGGAGTGGTCTAATCCAGAAAAAATATTAGGTGTAAATAATGGTTCTTATAATCCTTCTGTAATTTATAATAACAATGAATTTATAATATATTATTGTGCATTATATAATGGTACAAGTTCTATAAGAAGAGCTGTGTCCGTTGATGGTGTAAATTTTACAAATGATAGTTTATATGAACATAGAGAAAATGACCTTAATACTCCTTGTGTATTTTTGAAGAATAATAATGAAATTGTTTTTTGTACAGAAATTTCAAGTACTTCAAAAATAATTTGTTTAAATGATTCATATTCAGATATAGAAAATGCAGAGAATCCATATATATTAAATGATATAATAAACGGTAAAGAAGTAATTAGAATTTATTATAATAAAAAAGTAGATAATATATGGAAAATAAAAACATCTGTATGGAATGATATTAATTGGAATAATATAATAAGTAGTGGACTTGATTATGTTGTTACCGGAGATTTGGAAAATATATCTAGTAGTGTTTATGGTTCTCCTTTGCACGAAATAAATATAAATTTGAATGATGGAAGAGTATATGAATGGTTTAGAAATAAAACAGATTTTAGTATAGATGATATTAGAATTTTATTGATTAATGATTTAAGTGAAAGAGAATATTTAATTCAGTCAGAGTGGCTTTCTTCAAGTAATAAAGAAGCAACAAATTCTGAAATGAATCCTATTTTACTTAAATATGACCCAATTGTAAAAGAAATTGATTACTGGAGGTTATTATGAGTTTGACTGCTACTGGAGTTTCTCCTAAAATTATAATAACTGCCGAAGATTATCAAATGCATAATTATGGAAACCTTTCAAAATTATATAAGGGTATGGTTAATCCTCCAGTAATAGATAAGACTGGTATATTTAGTGGAAAGGGAGCTGGACAACAAATATATCCTACTTGGAATTTTGAAAAAATTGTAGAACCTAGATTTGAAGGAGTATCTGTTCATACTGGAAGACCATCTAATAAGCCTGATTTTATTTCAGAAGTTAGTATTATTGGGTTATTGAGAAGTGTTGATTTGTATATAGCTCCTAGATACGCTGGGTTTATAAAAACAAGAGTTAAAACACCAAAACCAAAACCACCATCTACAGGAGCTTAAAATGTCAGATAATTTAGAATTTTATCCATTATATGTAATATATCATGACCAGTGGGGGTTTAGAGATTGGAATTTTTATAATCAAGGGGGGTGGATACCATCTAATCAAAGACCACATAGAGGTCATTGTCATTTTTTTATGCTTGGTCATGAACCAGAATTAGATGGTGCTTCTAGGGCTTTTAGTGGTTCTCAAAGTTATAATTTTTCTATTGAAGACGAATGGTCTATAAGGTCTAAAGACCCAAATAAAACAGATAACGTTGTTATATTAGGAACGCCAAAATGGTATTTTTATATTGAGGAATATTGGAGAAGAGTTTATATCCAACCGTGGGATAGTAGAAAGAATAAATATATAAATGGAGATATTGGTAAAACTGGTATAAAATATGATGCAAGTAGCAATGCTCATACGTTTGGACCTTTTCGTGAATGCAAGGGTAATTTTTTCTTTTTTAATAATATGGCTAGAACAATTTCTATTGAATATTATTCTAATGAACTTAAAACAGAAAGAGACCATTATTTAAAGGGTGGTAATAATAAATGGAATATTGATGATTTTACTAAAAATGGAGATACTGATTTTATTATTCCTAGAAATTTTTGGTGTGGAGGGGATAATGGCTTAATTGATGGACCTATTGATGAAATAAAAGGAAGAGATTTTGGATACCAAGATTCTTATTATATATATCCAACTATAGAATATCAGGTTGTTAATCATTTAAATTGGGAAAGATTATATGGATGGCAAGACAGGGATATAGATGAAAATATATTTGGAGATGGATTGGAAGTTCAAGTTTCAATTCCTTATAAAATAGATGGTAAAATTCAATCTCCTTTTAGTGATGATGATGGTAATGTTTATCCGGTAGGTTCTTACTTTCATAATTTTGAAGAAAATAATCCAGACAGAGTATTAAAATATCCAACAATTGATGAGGTTGATTCTTTAACTTATGAAACATTAATTACTGAAGACTCTAATGAAGTTAAATCAATAATACTTGTTGATGTAGAATTGACTATTGTTAATTGGGGCGATGGTTCTTCTGAAAATATTACTACAAGTGGAGAAATAGAACATATCTATTCAGAACCTGGAACATATTCAGTGTCTATATTAAAAAAAGATACCAATCCTGTTAATGATAAATGGAGAATACCTGATGAATTAAAGGGGCAAAAAGTTGTTTGGAGTATTCCTTCTAATATTTCATCTAAGCTAGATGGTATGTGGGTAGAACAATGTTTAGGTGGAATTGTAAGAGCTAAAGCATTAGTTACTATTCAAGATAATTTTGGAGGTAAAAAAGAAGTATGGATAACTGCAAATAATTTTATAGTTAACGAAAATTTTTCAGGAATAGACCAAGGAGAACCTTTAAATGAAAATAGTTGAGATACCCTTTGATTGGATATATACTCAGGGTAAAAATACTATTGTAGCTATAATAGATACTCATTGTGATATTTCTCATAAAGATATAAGTAAAAGTATAAATAAATATTCTACATGTATGAGAGCAAGAGAATATGGGAAAGAACATTGTACTCATATTGCTGGAATTATTCTAAAAGTAGCTCCTTTGTGCAAATTAAATATTTACCAAGTAATTTTTGTAAAGAGTGTAGGAACTGCCAAAGGAATATCTAATGCTATTAATAATGCAGTAGATGATGGTGTTGATGTAATAAATTTAAGTATTTCTTTAAGTCAAGATTTTACTTGTGTAAGAGATTCTATAAAAAGAGCATTTGAAAATAATATAATAGTAGTAGGTGCTGTTTCAAATGATGGAAAAACATATTACCCTGCAAATTATAAAGAAGTTTTATCTGTTACATCTTTTAATGATAAAAGTAAAGCTGATATATATACAGAAGAAAAAATAGTATCTACATTACCAAATAATAGATATGGTGAACTAACTGGTCATAGTATGTCGTGTGCTATGGTTTCTGGAATAGTTGCATTAGCAAGGTCTTATGACAAAACGATGAATAGGGGAAAATTTATTTCTTTATTAAAAAGAAAAACCCCCGACATTTGAGCATTTAAAAGAGGCTTCGGGGGTATCTTAAAATAGATTAAATAACAACAGAAAATACTGACTCTTGAAGATGAGTTTTCTTGTCACTCTTACTATTATAGCTAATTAATTCTTTATCGAAAGGGTATCCGTCTTCGGTATTTACTTGAAGGTCTATTTTTATTCCGTCTCTCAGTCCATTGCTATAAAATAGATAAATATTTTGAGATGCTCTTCCTGCCAAGTTGAGACTTTTTTCACTATAGGCATTAGAACCACATAATGAAGAACTCCTTGAGTATTGGTCTCCAATTTGAGCACTGTGAGTATGTCCAAAAATAACATAATTAACAATGACACCTCTACTTGCATATCTACCTTTTATTTGGGCAACGCTTTTTTCTGTTGCCCCAGATTGAATACATCCATTACCATGAATAAGAAGAACATTTTGACCATTCATATTTACTAAACATTCTACGCAATTTCCAGTAACAAAAGAAATTCCAGGAGAATTAACAAATAAATATTTCAACATATTATGAATCGCATAATCATAGTTATCACTCATAACAGCATCTGAAGAACCATATTCTAACCCAACTCTTGATTCATTACCAGAAACAGAAGATATTGAAATATTGAAATTTTCGTTTAAATCTTTTATAAATTGAACTAAAATATCAATTGCTAAAAACATAGCTTTTGTTCTATTTGTAGCTTGATTAAGAACCTCATCTAGTCTTCTGTCTGAATTTATAATATCTCCAGTCATGGCTATAAGAACATGCGTCACTCCGACTGGAATCAAATATTGTTTTATTTTTTGTGCGAACATTTTTAATCGAGAAGATGCTATTTCAAAGGAGAAGCTATTACCTCCTACATTATCAATTAATTCATTTAAATGAAGGTCTGATAATTGTATTATAGCTACAACATCATCTGGTTTTTCTTTATGGGTTACAGTGTTTATTGAAAAACTTTTCTCATTTAACAGTTCTATCATTTTTTCTGTAAGTTCTTCTAGGGAGTTTGTTATTCTGTAATTTTCTCTAGTCTTTTTTCTTTCTATTCTATTTTTATCCATTAGGTTTTGAGTAGTTTTACTCAATTTTATGATTACTTCAGCATCTTCTGTGTTGGTTGTTGGTTGTTTTTCATTCCTAATTTTGTCAATCCACCTTCTTGCCTTGCTTGGGTGAATCCCAAATTCTCTAGCAACTGTATATCTCCCATAACCAGAAGATACTAAATCAATTAATAGACTACGGCATTCTTCGAATTTTTTTTCTACCATTTGAAATTTCCTTTTTTAGTTGTATATTAACTTATTATACAAATTGAAACACTTATAAAACACATTTGTTTATAATCATGCTTGAAAAAACAAGATTATGAGCTATTGTAATTTACGTAATAATAGAGCATCTAAATTAAGGAATTCAAGTATGGACTTTATATTTTTCCCAGTTTTAATAGCTAATAGTATAGGATTTGAAGCAACTTTTTTATTAACTGAAATGATAAATAGTAATATTAACATGTTAGAAATAAGAGGTTCAAAATGGACTAAAGCACAATTATCATCTTTAAATAATTCCAAAATAGGGTTTTTAAGCGATGAGCAAATAAAAGTAGGATTAGATAATCTATATAAGAAAGGTTTTGTTATAAGGCTTTTAAGGTCTGGTAAAAAAACCAGTATTTATTCTGTAAATATTCTTAATCTAATGTTATTTGAAATATTACATGAAAAATATTTTGATATAATAACACCTGTAACCGGTAAAACGTATGAGGCAAATCTTGTAGATGTTGATTTATTTGAAAGTATTGTAAAAACTTCAGACATAAAAGAATTAAAAGCTTCTACAATTGGGGATATTCCTTTATATAGTATGAATAAAATACAATCAAAAAAATTTATTAAGGAAATAATATATTCAATTTATAAAATAGATGTAAATAATCTAAATAAATATGTTATAGAATCTAATGGTGAATTTATAATAGATTTTTCTAAATCAAAATTATTAGAAGATAAAACACCAAAATATATAAGTAGTCTTATATTACCATGTGATATAACTGCTTTAATTGATAATTTAAAAATTATTCAATTTTCACATCTATATAATGGTATATATGAGATTAATAATCTTGGTAAAATAAAAATATCATCAAAACTAATACCTTATGGAAAGCAACAAGATATTATAGAAGAAGAAGTAGAAGAAGTAGAAGAAGTAGAAACGGTAACAGAGTTAAAGGAAGAAAGTTTAAAAGAAATGGCTCGTACAAATTATGAAAGTTTTTGCAAGTATATGAAAATTTCTACATCAATGAAAAAACCAATAAGAGAATGGACTTCTAGAGATTTTGTTTCTTATTTTTATTGTGGGATGGCTAAATTAACAATGTTGAAAAATAAAGAGGAAAATATAATAGAAGATATTAAATTTCCTAATTTTATCAAAGATTGTTCTATAATGAAGAAGAATATAGAAAGATACGGCAATAAAAAATTATCAGAAATGATAAAAACGTTGATTCTTGATTATGAAAATATAAAATATAAATATAAAATAAAGGATTTAAATATTCACATAGGTATATTTGGAATAGAATGGATTGTGTCAAGAATAGAATCTTATATGAAATATAAACATGAACTAGAACTATCTCAAGATATTGATTTTAGAATTAGAGAAATGCAAAAAGAAACAAAAGAAGAAGTAGGAGAACTTGAAAAAGAAAAAAAAGATGCTATTTTAGCAACATTAAGAAACAATATAAATAATGGAGATTAATAAATGGTTAAGGAAAAAAAGACTCAAAAAAGAGCAACAGCATTATCGTTTTTCCCAGAAGCACTACAGGCTACAATATTAAGTTTGCAGAAAGAAAACAATGAATCTATTTGTGTACTTGGTGACGTAGATGGTCTTCATTGGCATGGTAAGACTATTTCTACAGGATGTATAACTATTGACAAGGCTATAGGGATAATAACGAAGGTTGAAGATGAATATTTTTATGGACTTCCAGGTGGAAGGGTTATAGAAATATTCGGCCCCGAATCAAGTGGTAAAACAACTCTTTGTAATAGTATTATTGCCAGTGCTCAAGCAAAAGGTGGTTATTGTGCTTTTATTGATATGGAGCATTCTTGGGATGGAACATATGCTCAAAATTTAGGTGTTGATATTAATAAATTAATATTTTCACAACCTGCTAATGCCGAAGAAGCTCTTGATATGGCTGAAAAACTTATTCGTAGTGGTGGTCTTGATGTAATAGTTGTAGATTCTGTTGCAGCTTTAGTACCAAAAGCAGAAATAGAAGGTGAAATGGGGAGTTCTCACATGGGTTTACAGGCTCGTCTAATGTCTCAATTTTTCCGCAAGATAGTAGGAATAGCAAATAAAACAAATACAATGATAATATTTACTAATCAGATAAGAGATAAAATTGGGATTGTTTATGGAAGTCCAGAGGTAACTACAGGTGGTAATGCATTGAAGTTCTATACATCTGTACGTATGGATATAAGAATAATTGCAAAGTTAAAAGATTCATCGGGAGATATTATAGGGAATAGATGTGTTGTTAAAATAATAAAGAATAAAATAGCACCGCCTTTTAGAAAGGCTGAGTTTGACATCATGTATGGTAGCGGAATGGATATGTATGGAGCAGTATTAGATGCTGGTGTTGATATGGGAATTGTAGAGAAAAAAGGTTCTTGGTATGCTTATTGTGGTGAAAAATTAGCTCAAGGCAGAGCTGGTTCTGTTTCTCTTTTAAAGAGCAATAAAACTCTTTTTGATACTATTAATAAAGAATTAATTAAAAAAATATACGAGGAAATTCATGGAAACGTCGAGGAAGATGTCGTCACTGAACCCCAAGAGCAATGCGTCGAACCTGCACAAAAAAGTGTTTGAAACAATACGTCAAATGTATCCAACGTTTAGGGTTGTTCAGGAGTATTCTATAAAAATTACTAATGACTATGGAAAACAGTTAACTCTTTATTTAGACATATTTATAAAAGAGTTGAATCTTGCAATAGAGTGTAATGGTATTCAACATTTTAAACCGGTAGGATTTTTTCATAATGGGGTTGAAGGTTTTAATAAATCTAAAAAAAACGATAAAATAAAAAAAGAATGGTGTGAATCAAATGGTATTTCTTTAATTGAGGTTGATTATGATGAAGATGTTTCTGAAAAAATGTTAAAAAATAAAATTAAAAAGGCATTAAAATCATGAGTGAAGAATTAAAAAACAAAGAAGAGAAAGAAGAAGAAACTTTGTCAGTTACAGAAGAAGAAGTAAAGAGTCAAATATGTAATGCTATAAAGAATGATGAACTAAGAAAAAAAGCAAACGCATCATTAACTAAGGCTAGAAAAAATTTAGGATTAATAGCTCTTGAAGAAAAAAAATATAAACCAGAAAATACACTTGAAGAACTTATACACGCCATGAAATGGGAACCTGAAGTTCTATTTGAGTGTACATTACAAAAATTATTAGAGTATGAATCAGTTTTAGTTGCTCACGTATTATGGGTAAGAGCTAGGGAAAATAAATGGAATTGTGCCAAGAAAATGTCAGAAAGAAGTTTGAATAGGGCATTAATGCTTGCGGCAAAACATTGTATAGGTAAAACGATAAAAGAGCGTGAAGCTATGGCAATGGATAAATTTGAGGATTTAAGAACGGCAGAAAATATACAAGATGTTCATAATTTATATTCAGAACAATGTAATGGTTTAGCTGAATCATTTGTTCAGATGGATAATTGTTTGAAAAGAATAATTGATACACGTAAATTTGAAATGGATAAATCTAGGAATGGAGCATAATATGGATTATGAACAACTTCTAAAAATAAGAGTTGACGGAGAAAAAAATTTATATAATGTAGGGATTGAGAGAGCTTTTATCTCATGTATTTTAAAAAGTCCAGAATTAGTAAGAATAGCATATTCTAAAGTTTCAGTTGATGATGTTTATTCATTAAATTTTAATGTTATTTATAGAACTATATTACAAATGAAAGAAAGATATGACATAATGCATCAGGATTATGATTTTAATCCATGTCTAATATATAAGTGGATGGAAACTAGAGAAGATTTGAAAAATGATTTTAATATATATATTGGTAAAATTGAATATGTTGATAGTATTTTAAGAGCACCAGACACTAATAAAGAATCTTTTGATAAATATATCGAAATATTAAAAGAGGTCTCTATCCGTATTAAATCATTTAGAATGAGTTTTATAATTCAAGATAGGGCTTTTCAATCTAGCTTTAAAGATAATGGAGATAAAATAATTCAAGATGTTGATGATATTTTTTCATCTATAAAAAAAGAAAGAAGTACGGGGAATATAGTAAAACTTGGAGATTGTATAGAAGAATTAATTCAAGATTCAATTTTTAATAAAGCTAATAAAGGTAGGGTTGGTATTTATATCCCTGTAATGCCGAGATTAATGAAAGTAATCAATGGAATAAGAAGAACTCAGTTTATAATATTATTTGCAAGACCAAAAACAGGTAAATCAAGTTTGTTATTAAACTTTGGAATAGAAACTGCCAAACAAAATATACCAGTATTCTATATTGACACTGAAATGTCTCAAAAAGAACAAGCTTCTAGAGCTTTATCAAGAATGTCAGCAATTAAAGAATGGGATATTATGGATGGGTCTTTTATGGACGATGAAGAAAAAACAAAATCAATAAATGAATTTGGTAAAACCTTATCAGAACAAGAGTTTTATTATTGTGCGGCGAAGGCTATGGATATAGATGGTATTATAGCTCTTATCAGAGAGTTTGTAGAAAAGTATGTTGGGTATGAAATAATGCCAAATGGTAAAAAGAAAACTAAACCATGTCTTATTGTTTATGATTGGTTGAAAGTAGCAGATTCTGACTCATTACAAAAGGTAAAAGAATATCAAGAACTTGGTTTTATAGCTACAAAATTAAACGACGCAAGAAGAGAATTAGATGTACCTATTATTGCTGGAGCACAAGCAAATAGATTAGGTAATGATAAAGATGTAGGTACAAATGCAGCTTTTAATGCTCAAAATTTTTTGGCTGACTCTGACCGTCTTTTAAGATTTTGTACATGTCTTATTTGGTTAAGAAGACTTAATAGTCAAGAAATGACGGTTATGCTTGACAAATATTCAAAGACTGAACAATTCTATAATCAAATGATTCATGTTGTTGACCAACGTGGCGGCCCAATATGTATTGATGGGATAGGGTTAAATTTTCATGGAGACACTTTAACATACGAAGAAAAAGATAAAATAGATTTAACATCTCATAATAAAAGAAGAACTGAAGAAGAAAAGGATGAGGCTATAAAGAAAAAAAAGGAAGAAAATGACAAAAAATTTGCAACACCACTCTAATATTGGATGTAATGTAAATGTAGTTAAAAGTAATCCCAAGTATGACATATATGCATTTAAAAAGATAATTACAGAAAGTATGAATATAGAAGATTTTTGTAACTCTTTAGATATAAAAATTTTCCATAATGATGGAAAACAAATACGTTCATGTTGTCCAATACATCACGGTAAAAGAAGAGATGCTTTTTCTATTCTTTATAAGTCTAAAGATGAAACTCCTATATTCCATTGGATGTGTAGAACAGACTGTCAAGATAATGGTGATATTATAGATTTTATAATGAAAATAAAATCTTGTAGTTTTGAAGAGTCTTGTAATTTTTTATCTGAAATGTATGGTGTTAATTTAGAAGATTTAGAAAAGGAAATAGTGGCTCCTGAAATTATAGAGACAAGGAAAGACTTAATAAATTTTCATAATGAAGTATTATCTATTAATAAAATGCATAACAATATAGAATTTACTCCAGGTGAATATATTAATGAAGAATTTGTTCAGAGATGTATTGATAGGAGAAATGATTATTTTTTAAAAAGGGGTTTTCTTAATGAAACATTAGAATTATTTGAGGTTGGTTTTTGCCCTGCATATGATAGTCCTTGGAAAAAAAGCTTATTTAGACCAGAAAGAGTTACCATACCACTAAGAGATGAAAACTTTAAGCTTGTTGGTATTTCAGGCAGGGTTCTTAAAGAACATGAATCTGTTCCTAAATATAAAATAGTTAAAGGTAGTAATAAAAAGGATATTTTATATGGATTGTATTTTTCAAAACCTTATATAATAGAAAAAAGAGAAGCTATTGTAGTAGAGGGGTTTGCAGATTTTTGGAGATGTTGGGAATCAGGAATTAGAAACGTTGTAGCTATTTGCGGAAAGGACATTCTTGAATTTCATATTTATAAATTACTATCAATGTGCCATTCTATAGTCAATGCTCTCGATGAAGATGTAAATGGTATTATAGGGAGGGACAAATTAAACCTATTACTTAAAGATATAATTACTGTAAAGCAAATTAAATTTGGAGGCGTAAAAGACATAGGAGAAATGCCAATTTTTGAAGTTAGAAAAATGTTCAAAAATAATAATATTCAGATTTGAAAAATACAAAAAAAATGCTATTGTATAGAAGTTAATAAAATAATAACAACGGAGACTAAAAATGCAAAGAGAACAAAGAACTCAACAAGAGCAAAGAGGTAATGGAAGTGAGCAAAACGGTAAAAATGATTTTATAAATCGTTTTTGGATTCAAGGTGTTGTAACTAAAAACAAAAATAACAATGAAGGTTTTGAATACAAAGAATTTAACACTGGGAATAGAAAGATAACATTCTCAGTATTAGTAAAAAACGGAGAAAATGCTACGTTTTTCAGAGTAAGTGGGTGGAATGAATTGGCTGATTCAACTGCTGATTTTATGAGAGCTCATATGTTGGTTAAAATTAAAGGTTATCTTGTAACAAGAAGAAACGAAAAAACAGGATTCAGTGAAGTAGAGTTAGTAGCAACTTCTATTGAAAATGCACGTCAATCTGGAGGAGGAAGTGATAATAAGCGTAGAGATGATAGAGGAAATTTTAATGAAAGAAATGGAGATATACCTATTGAAAGACAAAGAACTGAAACTGTAAGAGATGATTCTGGACGTAGACCTGGTTATCAAAACAGACAATATCAAAGCAGAAATGATTCAAGAGAACAACAAATCCCCAGTGTAGATTACGAAAGAGGTCCTCGTCAAGATACAAGAATGACTAAAGGTGAAATTGATAATAGAGATTTTAATGCTGAAGAAGAATTCGGTGATGATATTCCTTTTTAAGGAAGAGTTGTTTTAAAACAATATAAAAGGAGTATAATATGGAAACTATCATAGGAATTGACCAATCTCTTACTAGCACAGGAGTTTCTGTTTTGAAAGAAGAAGAGATTTTCTATTCTAACGTAATCAAAACCGCAGAGCTTAGAGGAATAGAAAGACTCGATTATATATGTAAATTTCTTGCTAATGTGGTTGAAGAACATACGTCTCAAGGGGAAGAGATTATAGTTGTAAGAGAAGGTTATTCCTATGGTAGTCTTTTAGATACAAATTCTATATTTGAATTGGGTGAATTGGGAGGTGTAATAGACATGTTGTTTTATTGTAATAAAAATAGTATATGGTCTGATAGAAACATATATATGTATATAATACCTCCGTCAACATGGAAATTAATGATTTTTGGAGATGGTTCTGTAAAAAAAGATACTAGTTATTTACTAAAGGTTCAGGAATTAACAGGAAAAAGATTTATTGATGATAATATAGCAGACTCTTATATGTTGGCTAAATCTATTAAATCAATAATGGGAGTTGATATATCTTCTTTAAATGAAAATCAAAAATATTCTCTTATTTCACCTAAATTACGCAAAAAAAACAAAATAACAAAAACTAATATAAAAAAAATTGATAATAAATTACTTTTTGAATTAATTAATATAACTATTAGTGGATTAAGGAGAATGTAATGAAATGTGAATTTTTAAGTGCTTCAGGTGGAACTTTGTATGAACAATGTTCTTATAGATATTATAATAGATATGAATTGAGTTCAGATAGAGGTGGTTCAACCCCTCAAATAGATTCTGGATTATTAACACATAATTCATTAGAGTTATATTATAAGGTTGGTAATAAAGAAACACCAGAAGAGTGTTTTTTAAAGGCTTCTAAAGAAAACGAATGTGCTAACCAACAATATTTTAAAGATGCTAAAGAAATGTTTTTTAATCAAGTTTCTCTAGAACCTAGAGATTCTTTAGATGTTATAGGGACAGAAATAGGGTTTAAATTATATCTTGAATCAGGAGCTTCAGCAAGGGGGTTCATTGATAGAGTAGATTTTATAGATAATCATACTTTAAGAATAGTAGATTATAAAACAGGTGCTTTTATGCCCACTTCAGAAGAACTTGAAAACTCCCATCAAACAAAGTTATATTCAGCATATTTTTTTACTAACCCAAAGTATGATAATTTTGATACGGTGATATTTAATTATAAATATTTACGTTTAAATAGGCAAAAAAATATATATGTTTATAGGGCTGATATCCCTGAGTATTTAGAATATTTTGACCATTTATTTCATTCGATATTAAAAAATAATAATCCAAAACCAGTATTAAATTCATTTTGTTGGAATTGTGAGTGCCGTTCTACATGTTATGAATATGCTAATTTTATAACTATTGTAGCCATGATTGGTTCTGCTGTTGGAGTAATTAATACAAAGGTGAAAACAATTGACGAGGTAAAAGATTTATCTCCATCTGAAATAATAAGAATTTATGATTCTATGTCTACTATAGCAACATGTATTGATAAAGAAAAGAAAAATTTAAGTTCATGGGTAGTTGATTTGATTAATAGTCATAGCGATAGAGAAATTAAAACAGAAGATGGTAAAGTGGCAAAATTAACATCAAGAAAAAATACTAGGCTTATCTCTAAAAATGCAGGTAAAGAACTTATCTTAAAACACAATCTTATTGAAGAAGCCTTGTCAATGATAAGAGTTGGAGATATTGAAAAAATAATATCTAAAAATAAAGTTGCAATGAAAGACTTTGAAGAAATAACCATAGAGGAAGATGGTAATCCATATCCAATAATAAAAAAGGGGAAATAATGAAACCAAAAATATTAATTGTAGGTGATTCAAGTTTGATTCATACAGGATTCGGAAGAGTTGTTAAAGAAATGGCTATTGGTCTTTTTAATATGGAAAAGTATGAAATAAAGACAATAGGGTGGTTTAATTGGCATGGACAAAAAAACCAAGAAATGGTTCCTTATGAAATTATATCTACAAAAGCAACTAAAGATGATATGTATTCTGGTATAACGTTTAATGAAGTTGTATCTGTTTATAAGCCAGAAATAGTATTGACAGTTGGAGATATATGGATGATAGAGTCAATGATAAAGAGCCCTTATAGAAATAGTTATAAATTAATATCGTATGTCCCTGTTGATGGTGTTCCATTTTCAATAAGATGGAAAAATTTACTTGAAAACATTGATATGGTTGTTGCATATGGTAATTTTGGGTTTAATGAAATTATAAAATTAGGGATAAATCTTAATAAAATAGTTGCAATACCACATGGTGTTGATATAGATATATTTAAACCTATTTGTAATAAAGAATCACTACGTATAAAATACAAGTCTAAAGATTTGTTTGTAATCGGGACTGTATGTAGAAATCAACCAAGAAAAAATATCCCTAAATTAATGCAAGCTTTTTCTTTGTTTTGTAGACCTTATTGTATTTGTTGTGAATGTGGAGAAATGTCATTTTCTGAAAAAAAATGTGAATTTTGTGGTAGCGAAAAAATTGAAGTTCGTGATGGTAAAAAAGAAGCTCGCCTTTACCTTCATACTCCTGGAGGAGAAGACTTTGGTTGGAATATACCAGAACTAATAAATACTTACAAGTTATTCGGTAATGTAATAATTCCACCAAAAATGAACGTAGGTGCAGGTGTAACTTCAGAAACATTGTGCGAACTCTATAACCTGTTCGATATATTTACACTCCCAACAACTGGAGAAGGATTTGGTCTCCCTATTGCAGAAGCTATGGCTTGTGGAACTCCTACCGTTGTCACTAATTATTCAGGTCATATTGACTTTTGTGCTCCATGTTCAGAATTAATTAGTGTTTCAGATTATTTTACAGAAACAAATTCTAATATAGAAAGAGCCATTGTTGATGTTTATGATTATGCTATGAGATTAGATAAATTATATTATAATGATAATAGTGTATTTTATGAAAAATGGGGTAGTTATTTAAAACAAGCTTATCCAGAATCTAAAAAGCCAGAAATAACAGGTGATAAAGCAAGAAAAATGTTAAGTATTGCCGGTAGAATGCAAATAGAAAAATATTCTTGGGATAAAATTATCCCACAGTGGGATGTTTTAATATCTCGTATGATTAATAAAAACAAAAATGAAGAAAAGATTGAATTGGTGAAAGCATGAAAAACGTATTATGGGTAGGGTCTTTTCACGACCCAAGCGGATATGGTGAAGCATCAAGAAATTATGTATATAATATGAATGGTGTTAATCTACAATTAAAATCTTTAAAATTTTATAAGGGTGGTACTGTTGGTTTAGGTAAAGAATTTTTTAATAAATTGAATCCATTAATGAATAAGGATAGTGAAGATTTTGATATTGTAATTTTTAATGTAACACCAGAAAATTATCAAATAATTAATAAAGGTAAGAGCTTCCATTCTTGTATGACAACTTTTGAAACAGATGGCATCCCAAAATCATGGGTAATGCCAATAAGGGCTATGGATTATGTTTTTACATATAGTGAATTTAATAAAAATACGTTTTATAATTCAGGAATAAGAAACCCTATTTTTGTAATTCCTCACGGAGTTGACACTGATAGGTTTAGCCCTGAAAAAAAACCATTAATAAAAAAAATACCAAATAAATTTGTTTTTGGTTCTAATTTTGATTGGACTCCAAGAAAAAATCCAAATGCTTTAATTGAATGTTATCTTAGGGCTTTTAAAGGTAGAAAAGATGTTTCTTTATTGTTAAAAATATATGCTCATTATGAATATTCAAATAAATTTACAGAAACAGTTAAAGAAAAAATAAAAGAAATACGTAATTTTGTTGGAAATAAAGATTCAGAAATAATGTTGATGCCGCAAATGATTAATGCCGATGATATGGCTGGATTTTATAACAGTATAGACTGTTATGTTTCTCCTACAAGAGGAGAAGGATGGGGGCTATGTTTTAGTGAAAGCATGGGGTGTGGAGTACCATGTATAGCAACAAACTGGAGTTCACATACTGAATTTATAAATAAAGATAATGGGTACTTAGTGGATTGTAAAATAGTTCCAGTTTCAGATGAACAATGTGCTAAATTTCCTCATTATGCTGGTCAAAATTGGGCAGAGATAGATAAAGACCATTTAATTGAAACTATGAGATTTGTTTATAATAATAGGTCAGATAAGAACATGAAAGGAATTAATGCAAGAAGAGACATGATTAATAAATGGACTTGGAAAATAGCATGTGAAAAAATGACAAAAATAATAAATGAGATATGTTAGGAGGAAAATGAACGAAGAAAATAGAAATAGAAGTAAGTCATTCACTTCGGGTGAAAGAATTATAAAAAAGGATGAATTCTTAGGATTACCATCTACACGTTATAGGATGGCGGCTAAGTATATAAATAAAGATGATAGAGTTTATGATATTGGATGCGGTTCTGGATTTGGAAGTGAATTACTATATGAACTTTGCGGTTGTGCTGTAGTTGGAATAGATGATTCCATAGAAACAATAGAGTTTGCACAAGATAATCGTGTATCAGATATAGGATTTTTTATTGTAGACATAGGAAAAGAAGACTGCTTTGAGCCAAACATATATAATACTAAAACTGTTGTAGTTGCCTGTGAAATACTTGAGCACTTTCCTAATCCTGAAGTTGTAATGCAGAATATTAAATTATTAAACCCTCGTCTTATCATTGGCACTGTTCCTGAAAAGTCAGCACAGCATGTTGACAAGTGGCACTATAGGGAGTTTGAAGTTAAAGACTTAGAAGAACTATTTAATGGCATAGGATATAAACTTACGCATACTGAAATGGTAATGTTTTCAAGAGGAAATGCAATATTTTTTGTAGCAATAAAAGGAAATAAAAATGAGAATTTATAAAAACGATTGGGGAAAAGCTAACGAAGAAACTGCTCCACACTTAATTATTAGTGTAGCTAAGACACGGGAAGATTTAATTGCTTCAACCGAAATGTTAAAGTTAGTTTCTACTGTTGAACATAAAAATGTTCTTGATTTTGGTTGTGGGATGGGTAGAAATACTTTTGCGCTTACAAATATAGCAAACAATGTAGTAGGTTATGATTTTCCCAATATGATAGAATTATTAAAAAAAGATAAAAGATATTCTGAAACAAAAAATTTAGAACTTTTTACTGTTAATCAATGGGATGATTTAAAACAAAGAAAGTTTGATATAGTAGTTGCTTCATTAGTTTTTCAACATATACCAGTAGACGTTTTAGAAGAATATTTAAAGAGCTTATCTAAAATGACTAAATTTCTATATCTTAGTTCAAGGTCATATCTTGACTATGGAGCCGGTCCTGTATTAGTTCCAGTTGATAAATATTTTAGATTTCTTTCAAAAGAAGAAGAACAAAAATCATGGGAAAAAATAAAAGAAGAACATTTTACTGTGATAATGGAATCTAAAGCAGTTTAATATAATTATAAGGGGGTGTTTATGAAAAATTTTTTAATAGTTGGTTCTGCTCCATACATTAAAGATTGGTGGAATAATAATAGTAAAAATATTGATAAAAACATATATGTTTGTGCAATGAATAATTCTTGGTCATTAACTAAAGAAAGAACAGATTATTGGCTTATTCCTAACGATTTTTTTTGTACAGGGAAGGTTCTTCCAAGTCATGATGATTTTAGACAAAGTTTAAGATGTCTTAGGGGAGGAATTACTACTTCTTTTTTAAATAAACCGTATTGGTATAAATGCGAAGATGGTTCAGGTACTATGTTATTAAATTCTATTTATCATATAATCAATTTATGTTATATCCATGGTGTAATGTTTAACATTTATATTATAGGGTGTGATTTAATGTATAATAAAGATACTAATCATTTTTATGGGGAAGGTACAGCAGACCCACTAAGAATGGGAGATGAATGGTTAATTAGAGAATTAAACTTGGTTAAAAAACTTTCTGAAGAAAAAGATTTTAAAATATACAATCTTTCTGAAGGTGAAACACGCTTACCGTTTGAAAGGAATACTTTAAATGTCTCCTCAATATGAAGTTCTTTATGCAATAAGTCAAGAACTTTTGGCTCTTAGAAGTAGCTTTTTTCTATCTGCTAATACTTCTAAAAATAAAGGTTCAGAAACATTATTTATAGATTATGAAAAAGATTTAGTTAACGCTGAAAATTTATTAAAAAATGCTATAAATTCAGGTATATCTTATGTTCCAGAAGATGAAATGTTTAAAATACCAATTTCAGAATTAAAAGAAATTAGGAAAGAAAGTATTTTGCAATGTAAAAAATGTCTTGATTCTGCAAATTTAATAGATGCAGTAAAAAATACTATGTTACATTTACAAACAGAAAAAGTTTTAAACCTAAGATGTCATGTATGTTCTTATAAAAATATTTCTTCTTAACTTGACTTTTGTTCAAAACATGCTATTTTACTATAAATAATAATGGGGTATTAAATGATTATTGATAAAATTATTTCTGGTGGTCAATCTGGTGGTGACAGAGGAGGTCTTGAAGCAGGAGAATTGCTTGGATTAGATGTTGGTGGTTTTGCACCTAGTGAATTTAAAACAGAGAATGGTCAATGTATAGAATTAAGAGATAGATTTAATTTGGTAGAGATAGATGGTGATTATAAAGAAAGAACATTAAAAAATGTTATAGAATCAGATGGTACTGCAATATTTGCAACTAATGAAAAATCTGTTGGAACTAGATATACAATTAATGTATGTGAAAAATATAATAAACCGTATATACTAGTAAAATCAAAAAATCAGTTTTTAGAATGGCTTATTAATAACAATATAAAAGTTCTTAATGTTGCAGGTAATAGAGAAAGTATTTCTCCTGGAATACAAAATAGAACTAGAAATTTTTTAGTTGCTTCATTGGCTCAGAATAATGATATTTTTGTTTTTGGTTCTAATGCTGGCGGTAAACACGGCAAAGGTGCGGCGTTATTTGCAAGACAGTTTTTTGGTGCTAAATGGAATAATCCAAGAGGAATACAGGGTAGGTCTTATGCTATTGTAACAAAAAAGGATTGGGCTGTAGAGCGTTCATCAACCCTAGAAGAAATCAAGTCTGAAATTATAGATTTCTTAAAATATGCTGTTTCTCATCCAGAAAATAGATTTCTCGTCTGTGAAATAGGATGTAAACTTGCTGGATATTCTACTCAGGAAATTGGGAACTTGTTTAGTGGAGAATTTGTTCCTTCCAATGTATACCTTCCTAGAAGTTTTATTTTTAAACTTAAAAATATTAAAGAAATATATCCGAAAAAAGAAGAAGTTAGGAAAGATGCTGTTATTGAGGTTAAAAAGCAGGAAAAGAAAACAGAGGAAAAAATAATTATTCCGAGTGATAGTTTTGTTCATCTTCACGTTCACTCTTCACACAGTTTGTTAGATGGAGTAGCTGATGTTGATAAATTAGCAAAAAAAGCAAAAGAAATGGGTTTTAAAGCCCTTGCACTGACAGACCATGGCAATATGTTTGGTTTATATAAGTTTCAAAAGGAATGTATTAAAAATGGGATTAAGCCAATACATGGAATAGAAGCTTATTATGTAGATGATGCTACAGATAAAGAGCAAAGAAGTAATTATCATATAATAATTCTTGTAATGAACGATACGGGGTGGAAAAACGTATGCCAAATTGTAACTAATGCAAATAGAGAGGGTTTTTATTATAAACCAAGAACAGATAGAAAAAATTTACAAAAATATGGTGAAGGTCTAATAATATTATCTGGATGTTATAAAAGTCCAGTATCTTTTCATTTTTCCCAAGAAGGCTATGACCCTAAAAAGGCAGAGGAAAACATAAAGTTTTTTGTTGATAATTTTGGAGACAGGTTTTATAATGAAGTAATGTGTATTGATTTTCCAGATTATGATAAAATTGTTCCTGAATTTATATCTTTAGCTAATAAATATAATGTTAAAAGTGTAGTAACAAATGACTGCCATTATTTGAATGACGGAGACCATAAGTTACAGAATATTCTTTTAAAAATAGCTACTGGTGGTAAAATGGAAGGTTTTGAAACAGCTGGTTTATTTATGAAAACAAGAGAACAAATGATTAGGAATTATATAACTCCAGAAATGGCAGATATGACAGTTGAGATAGCTAACAGAATAGAATTTAAACTTAATTTTGAGGGTTATAAGTTTCCAGCTTTTGATATCTCAAAAGAAAAAGATTATAATGATTTTATAAAAGATGTAAACGAAGGATTTAAGCTAAAAGGATAATAAAATGAAGAAGTGTGGATGCAAGGAAAAATGTTTTAAAAGAGGAGAACAATGGGGGCATTTAGAGGGTGTCATGTGCAAACACCTTGGAGAAGACAGCTCTGGTGGAGTTTGCCTAAAGGATTTATCTAGGATAAATGTATATATCAATAAATTAGAATATGAAAAAATAACTAAGGATAACAAATAATGGAAATTAATATAGAAAAGATAACAGACAGAGGATTATTAGAACGTTGTATGGAACATTCTTTCGGAGTTAAATCCAAAGCTTCATTGAGTAAGTGGTATAAAAGCGGTCATTCTCCAATCAGAACCCAAATGTTTGCTATCTATTGTACTGATATTCCATACTGCGTAGTAATGCAAATGAGAACTCATGATAAAAATGGAGCATTATTCCTAGTTCAAAGCGGTAGACCTGATATAGGTTCTGCTGTAGTTCATGGTCGTCTAGCTCCTCGTAATTTTTTTATAATGTGCAATGCTCAACATATTATTGACTGGTCTCATAAAAGAATGTGTTCTAAAGCCGAGATTTATACTCGTGAGTTTTTTGATGAATTAAAGTCTAAAATTTCAGAAGTTGACCCAGAGTTGGCATGTTTAATGTGTCCAATGTGTGAATTTAGAAATGGAATTTGTGGAGAGTTTAAACCTTGCGGAAAGGTTAATAAATGTTTAAACAAATAATTGAAAAATTTCCCACTGAGAGATTAATAGCTGTTGATATAGAGACAACAGGTGAATCTGGAGATAATAATAGGATAATACAACTTGGAATAGTAGAATTTTTATCTGGTAAAATAAATGAATATTCTAGGATGTTTGGAGGCGGAAAGAGTACATATTACGCATTAAAAACTCATAAAATATCAGATGATAGAAGATTAGGAGAAGAAAGTTTTGAAGAAAGACACGAAAAGATATTATCTTTTTTTTCAGGGGCTATTATTGTTGGTCATAATATAAGAAAAAGTGACCTCCCTATTATCAATAAGAGAATTAATTTTTGTGGAAAATCACTCGGAACAGTTAGATTCATAGATACCTGTACTATGGCATCTTTAGCAAAAGTAGATGTTGATGATATGAAACTTTCAACATTGTGTGAATATTTTAATATAGAATATGGTAATCACGATGCTCTTGGTGATGCTAGAAGTTCTTTATTTCTTTTGGAAAAATTATTAAAGTATAATGTAGGGAAAAATATTTTAGAAACAAGGATTTTTAAATGATAAATTTGAGACCTTATCAAAAAGAAGCAATATCATCAATAAAAGAAGCTTGGTTAAGTGGGTTTAAAAAAGTTTTATTAGTTTTACCAACGGGATGTCATGCAAAAGGACAAAGAGTTTTAAAATATACTGGTCATTTAGTTAAAGTAGAAGACATCAAGGCTGGAGACCAATTAATGGGGGCAGATTCTACACCAAGGACAGTATTAGAAGTAATTGTAAGTGAAGATGATATATATAGAGTTAAATCTACAAGAGATAGAAACGAATTTCTTCTTGGTGGAAATCATTTATTTTCAATTATTGATACTAGTAACAATAAAGACGTAATAAAAGATGTACCAATTAGGCATATGAGTTTTTATTCAAAGTATCTTTTAAATAACCATATAAAAATGATAATGGCTCCTATTTTGAGAGTTGGGAATCCTTATAAAAATAAACTCCTTGAACCTTATATGTTAGGTATAAAAGCAAGAAAAGATATGGATATTAAAGAAGAGTATTTTAGAATGTCTTTCGAAGATAGAATTGAATTTATCAAAGGTTTTATGGTTCATTTAAAAAATAACAAAGGAAATCCTTCTTGTTTTTTTCCAAAAAAGAATGTTAATATAAGAAAAGATTTAGGCAGACTGTGCGATTCGGTATTTTTAAATCATGGTGTCATTTGCGATGCAGGGTTAATAATAAAGGGTTTTAGAGAAAAACCTTTTCTTAGAATTATAAAATCTATAGAAAAAGAAGCAGTAGGAACGTGTTATGGATTTCATGTAAGTGGTGATAGAAGATATTTAATGGAAGGTAATATAATTACTCATAATTGTGGTAAGACTATAGTATTTAACTCCATAGCTTCTGATATTATAAAAGATGGTGGAAAAGTATTAATAATTGCTCATAGAGAAGAATTAATAAATCAAGCAATAGAAAAGTTTTTAAAAATTGATTCTGGTATTGATTTTAGTTTAGAGAAAGAAAGTTCTATTGGTGATTTAAATCATCAATTAATTTTTGCAAGTAAAGATTCTTTATGTATAGAAAAAAGGCTTAATAGGTATCCTAAAGATTTTTTTGATTTAATAATAGTTGATGAGGCACATCATATTGTTTCAGATACATATATGCGTATAGTTAATCATTTTTCTGAATCTAAATTATTAGGTGTTACAGCAACTCCAGACCGTGCTGACCAGAAAAAATTAAGCGAAGTATTTGAAATAAAAGCATTTGAATATGAACTTCCAGATGCCATTAAAGATGGTTGGTTGTCTAATATAATAGCACGTACTGCAAATATATCTGTAGATATTTCAAAAGTTAAAAACTCTTCTGGAGATTTTTCAGTTGGGGAACTTGAAGATGCTATTTCTCCTTATTTTTCAGCTGTATCAAAATATTTAATGAAACACACTCCAAATAGAAAAATAGTGGTATTTACACCTAGAATTGATGGAGCTATAGAAGTTGCAAAAGCAATGTCTACTTGTGGTTTTAACGTTACTCATATTTCAGGTAAAGATAAGGATAGAAAAGAAAAACTAGAAGCATTTTCTAATAATAAAATTAAAGTTTTAACTTGTAGTTTGCTTCTTAATGAGGGCTGGGATGAGCCATCAGTTGATTGTATTGTAAATTTAAGACCAACTCAATCTTTTAATTTTTATAAACAAGCAATGGGAAGAGGAACAAGGTTGATGAATGGTAAAGAAAACTTATTATTATTTGATTTAATATGGAAATCAAATAAAGAGATATTTCATCCATCTAAACTAATTGCAGAAAACGAAGCTGTAGCTAATGCAATGCGTGATTTTCTCATTTCTAATTGTAATAATAGTTATAATTTAGTTGACTTACATTATATTATTGATTGTATTCTTTTTCAAGCTAAAATGGAAGAGGCTAGAAAAATTGCGCAAGTTGATTTATTTAAAAAGAATTTAAAGAATTTTAAAACATTTGCATTTTTGTCTAAAAATGATTCATTATTAAATTATGAACCTATATTTCATTGGGAATTTCAACCTATTAGTGAAAAGCAAATAGAGTTTCTAACAAAAGTTGGAATTTTTATGGATAAAAAAATGAACAAAGGATTTGCAAACAGGATAGTTGATGCTATTATAAAGAGGCGTGAAAAAGGATTGTGTACTCCTAAGCAACTTTTCTTTTTAGCAAAAATGGGTATTGTATCTAAATGTATAGATATGCCATTTGAAGAAGCTAGTGCTATTATGGATAGTATTTCTAAAAGTTATTGGAAACCTAATAGTGGCATAAAAAAGAAATATGTAGATATTAAAAATCCTCTTTCTACTCCGCTTGTAGATTATTCAAGAATGAAATTAAAACCAATAATGGAAGGCGACAAAAAATGTCCAGACAATTCAATAATTTAGACTTTCTTCGTTGGAAAATGAAAAAAGGATGGAAAGAAAAAAATATTCCAGAAACTAAAGAATATTTCGATAGAGCAAAATTTGAGTTAGAAGTAGTCAGTAAAATGGGATTTGTTGATTATTTTCTTATTATTGCAGACATTCTTGATTTTTGTAGAGATAATAATATTCCAGTAGGCCCAGGTCGTGGAAGTGCTTGCGGTTCGCTAATTGCTTATGCTGTAGGAATTACAACTATTGACCCTATTAAATATGGTTTGTATTTTGAACGTTTTCTTAATCCTAGCCGTATAAGTATGCCTGATGTTGATATGGACATTAGTAAAGATAGAAGAGACGAAGTTATTACTCACTTACAAGAAAAATATGGGAACGATAGAGTTGCTAACATTATAACATTTGGTAAAATGTGGTCTCGTGCAATAATTAGAAATATAGCTATGGCTTTACAGATTCCAGACCATGCTAAAGTTGCAGATAGAATAGCTAAAAAATTTCCAGCATCTGCTGATATAGATTTTGAAGATGCTATTGCAGATTCTCCTGAATTACAAGAAGAAGCTAAAAAATATCCTGAGATATTTAATATAGCTAGAGATTTAGCAGGTAAATCAAAATCAACAGGAGTACATGCTTCTGGTATTGTAATTACGCCTAAACCAATTACAGATTATATGCCATTATTTAAATCTCCAAAAACCGATAAATTCTCATCTATTACTCAATGGGATATGTATGACATGGAAGATGGTGGATTTTTAAAAGTAGATGTTCTTGGACTAAATACTCTTGATATTATGAAAAGGGTTATGGATAGGATATATGAAAGACGTGGAATTAAAATAAATGCAGAAGTAGATATAAAAATGGATGATAAAAGAACATTAGCACTTTTTGCAAGAGGAGAAACTACAGGAGTGTTTCAGTTAGAACGTAAATATGTTCAAAATATGTGTAAGAGTATGAAAGTCAATTGTTTTGAAGATGTATTTGCTCTTACTGCACTTATTAGACCTGGTACTCTTCATGCAGGTGTAACTGAACTTTATATTAAGCGCAAAAAGGGTGAATCTCCGATAGAATATTTACATCCATCTTTAGAGCATTCAATGAAAGAAACTCTTAATACTGTATTGTATCAGGAAACTGCAATGCAAATTGCTAAAGACTATGCTGGATTTAATATGACAGAAGCTGATAATCTTAGGAAAGCTATTGGCAAGAAAATTCCTGAAAAAATGGCAGAAGCAAAAACTCTATTTTATGAAAAGTCAAAGTCTCTTGGCAGACCTGACAGTGTTACAGAAGAAATATTTTCACAAATTGAAACAGCCCAGAAATATTCTTTCAATAAATCTCATAGCGTAGCTTATGGTAAAATTGCTTTTCAAGCAGCGTGGTTTAAGGCTCATTTCCCAACTGAATTTATGTGTGAATTAATAAATGGAGAAGATGAAAAAGAAAAAATAGGTACATATATTAATGAAATTAAAACACTTGGTGTAAAACTAATTCCTCCTAGTGCTTTAACAAGTGGTGCTTATTTTGAAATAAGAGATGATGAAACTGTAGAATTTGGACTATCTTTTATAAAAAATGTTACTCCTCCAACAGTAAAAGAATTAATAAAAAATAGAGAATATTTAAAAAGTTTTACTGAATTTTTGTATAACTCAGATATGGGGGTATTAAGTGCTGATGTTATGAGGAATATGATTAATGTTGGGGTTTTTGATTTCATGGGAGAGCACAGAGATATTTTATTAGCAAAATATGAATTTGTAAAAGAGAAAATAGTAAAATATAAAGACCAACAAAAAAGAAAAGCCTCTGGGGTTAAATTAAGAGTTGAATACAGTATTTCAGAAATTGCACAAGAAGAAAGAGATTTTGAATATAGTGGAGAAAAAAGAACTCTTGAAGAAATGCTTGGAGAAGAGTTTGTCCTTTGTAATTATTATGTTACAGCAGACCCTACAGAGCCATTCAAAAAAATAATAGAAGAAGAAACCAATACAGATATACTTGATATGATTGACGGATTTTTCCCATCAGATAGTGATTTAAAGATAGTGGCTATGGTTAGTGAAATTAAGCTACATTCTATTAGTAAATTAAATAGTAAAAACGATGGAAGAACTATGGCTTTCTTAGATATTTATGATAAAAGACAAAATATGGATGCTATTCTTTTTCCAGATGTATATGATGCTTTAAAAAATAATCTTAATAATAATAAAATATATTTATTTACTGGTAGATATAAAGATGGAACGTTTTTAATTAAAGACATGAAAATGTTAAGTTCAATATAAAAGGAGGATTTATGCCAAGTTATGATTTTCATTGTGAAAAGTGTAATGAAGATGTAGTATTAGTTTTTTCCATGAAAGACGAAGATGGAAGGAAAAATGCTAAATGTGAAAAATGTTCATCAAAATTAAGGAGGGTTTTTAATGCAACTAGTTCCGTCATAAAGACTAACAATCCAGGGATTCAAGTTAAACCACATCAAAAACTAATCAATGTTGATGGTAAACCGGTTATGCTTAACTTTATAGACCATGGGAATAGAACAATTCAAAATAATAGTTTACTTAAAAGCATTCCTGGTGCATCTATAGATGAGAAGACTGGTAGACCGGTAGTTCGTATAGCTTCTAGTATTCCAGACCCTCTTGGTGCATTAGAACGCTCAAAAAGGAATAGTACTATAGAAAGTATAACAAAAAACGTCAATCAAAAGGTTAAAATTAGAAAATAACTGGTAATATATCAGTTACAAAAAAAGGAGATAAAAATGAGTGAAATAGAAAAAATGCAATCTAGGATTGCAGAACTAGAAGAAGTGAATAAGTCTTTAGAAAATTCTTTGCAGATTGCAGAAAACGAATGTATAAAGATGGATTCTATAATTACTTCACTAACACTTGCTTCAAAAGACAAAGAATCAATTAAATCACTTGTTGATTTTGCTAACAAAGCTCATTCTAGGATTATGGATGTAGATTTATCTTTAAATGTTTTAATTAAAATATTAATAGATAAAAAAGTTCTAACTCAAGAAGAGTTTAGAAAGGAAGGCGAAGAAATGTATAAATCAATGACAAAGGAAGGTGAAGATGAAAAGAGAGGCTAGAAAATTAGCAATTGAATTGCGTCGTGCTGGTAAGAGTTATTCAGAAATTATTGATGAACTTGCAAGGGAAGGTGTAAATGTTTCAAAAGGAAGTTTGAATAACTGGCTATCTAAAATAACTCTTAGTGATGAACAAAAAGCATTAATATTTACTAAAATAGCAAGCAAAAAGGTAAATGAATAAAAATGTTATAAAATGTGACTGTGGGGTGAATAGTAGTCATTGTCTTAAAATAGGAGATAATGTTATAGTTTGCCCCAAATGTCAATTAAAAATTTTTGTATTTTTTAATGGGGTTATATATAAACTCCCATTTAATAAATATAAAGAATTTGTACGTCCAGAGTTTGGGTGTATTAAAAGAATATTTTACATCTATTCACCGGTTTTAAATGACAGAGGTAAAATATTAGAAATAGTAAATAACAAGTGTAATGATAATGATTTAATAATAGATTCAACTATTTTTGAAGACTGTTGTTTTAAAAATTATATATCTTTACCCGAGGAAATGTATGGAAAATTTTTATGTACAAAAAAATCTTCTCCAATGGTTGATTTTTTAATATATCAAATGGTCAAGAAGTTTTGGAGTTTTAAAGTAGATGTCAATTATGCTTATTTTCCATCAGATATTATATTTGATGGGTTTAAAACTAATTTACTATTTGACAGAAAAGAGTTAATGTATAAAAGAGATAATATGGTATTATCTAATTTTAAACGAATATTTATAGGAGTAGAAAATGGATAAAAAAGAAGAAGAAGTAGTTGAAGAAACAGCACAGGTTGAAGAAAAATATAGTGATATAGAAGTCTTAAAAAAAGAATTTCCTAGTGAACTTGTTAAAAAAAGAATGATAATGAGAGGAGAGGAAGTAAAAGAAATAGAATATGTTCCTGGTTCTCACATTATAGCGAGACTTAATGAAGTATATGGAACTAATTGGAGTTTTAATATAATTGATAGGATAGTAGATTTTTCTCAAAAGCAAGTTGCTGTATGTGGGATGTTAAAAGTTCCAAGTGAACCAGGAGAGCAGAAAAGTGAATGGATTGAAAAACAGCAATGGGGTGGGGTTTCCATCAACACATATAATAATGGGAGAGTAGTTTGTCTTGGAGACGACCTTAAAATAGCTACTACTGATGCATTAAAGAAATGTGCTACACTTTTAGGTGTTGGTCTCTATTTATATGACCAAGATAATGAACTTGATAATATTAAGTTGCCAATAGTAGAGGTCTCTGAAACTACCAAAGATGGTGAAAAATCAGACCCTATTTCTGCTGTACAAATTGAAGGTATTAAAAAAATAATTCAAGAACATGGTTTTGATGAAGAAGAAGTAAAAAAATATTTATTGGTTGATAAGTTTGAAAGTTTGACATCTTCAGAAGCTGCTAAATTTTTAATACAAAGACATAAATTTTGGCAAGAGTTTGCAAATAAAGATAAACAATAAATAGATAAAAATATTAAATAATTATTAAAAGCCTCTTAATGAGGCTTTTTTATTTTACAGGTGTTTTTTTACATATTTTAATACTATTATAAGGAAGAACCGGAGGGATTAATGAATAACAAATTAGTAATAAATGTAAATAGAACAACAAAAACTTTTAGATATGTAGGAATGCCATCTTATAAAGAAATTATAGATTTAGAAATAAATAATATTTCAGATGTTAACCCTTCTAATTTAGTATTATCATTATTCACTAAAACAAAAGTTCAAGCAATAATAGCTACAGGATTTAGTTTATCAGGAGATGTTGTTGTTGGTAATTTGATATTGAGAAGTGATGTTTTAGAAACTGTTTTTTCAACTGTGAGAAGTAGCTCTTCAAAAGTATTTGGAGCATTATTATGGGATAGTGTTAGTGATACTATAATTTTCAATGGATATTTAAACATAAAAAATAACCCTTATGACGAGACCTTAGAACCAGCTCCGGTTATAGATGTTAAAAGATATATGGTTCAGTATTCTATGGACGGAGAAACGTGGAGCGACGATGTATTAAGTGGAACCAGATTTATAAGAATGTCAGTAGACAGCGGTGAGACATATGGTTCCGCTATAGAATTAAGTGACGGAGCATCTGCTTATGATGTATGGTTAAGAAATGGAAACGCAGGAACCGAGCAGGACTTTCTTGATTCGTTAGTAATTATTGGTCAAGGAATTACACAAGAACAATCTATTGCTATTGGCAATTCAATATCACACGCAGAAGATAGCAATATACATATAACCATACAGGAAAGAGAAAGCTGGAATGGAAAGTCTACTTTTTCAGGTAGTTATAATGACCTTTTAGAAAAACCGATTATCCCCTCTGGTGTGTTTATAACATCTTATAATCAACTAGAAGACCAATTAGACCTTTCTGGATATGCCTTAAAGACAGAGATTCCAGTTGTTCCATCTGGATTTAGCGGTTCATATACCGACTTAGTTGATAAACCAACTTTGTTTTCTGGCTCATATATTGACTTGACAGATAAACCTACACTTCCAAGTAATTATTTTAGCGGTGACTATGAAGACCTAATCAATAAGCCATTATTTCCGTCTGGAATTTTTATAACGTCATATAATGAATTAGAAGACAAACCAGACCTTTCTCAGTACGCATTGAAGACTGAAATTCCAATACTTCCATCTGGGTTAAGCGTGAGTTATAATGATTTAACAGATAAACCTATAATCCCAAGTGGATTCAGTGGAGACTATACTGATTTGATTAATAAACCAGATTTATCTATATATGCAAGAAATGAGGATATTCAGATAATCCCATCTGGAATTTCTAGTTTTTTAAATGATGTAGGATATATTACTGTTGTTTCGTATGAGGATATAGTAAATAAGCCAGTATTATTTAGTGGAAATTATTCAGACCTTATAGATGCTCCGTCTCTGCCATCTTCTTATTTTAGTGGGGAATATTCAGATTTAGCCAATCTCCCATCATTGTTTTCTGGTAACTATTTAGATTTATTGAATATTCCTAATTTATTTTCAGGAAATTATAATGATTTAATAAATATTCCAACATTGTTCAGTGGAAATTATAATGACTTATCAAATACTCCAATTTTACCATCTGGATATTTTGAAGGTAACTATAACGATTTAACCAATAAACCAGACCTTTCTGAGTATTCTCTTGTTTCTCATAATCATGCCGGAGTATATTCTGTAATGGGTCATACTCACGACGGGGTATATTCTACTATTACTCACGACCATGATGGAAGATACCCGATAATAACAGACGGTGTTATTTCCATAGATGTTATTCCAAATACGAAAATAACATGGGAGGAAGTTTCTACCTCAGAGTTAACAATGGTAGATAATCATGGATATAGGGCAAATACAACAAACAATGCTGTTCTCTTAAATATGCCACAAAATCCAAACATAAGAGACAGAGTGGCTATCAAGGCACTTAATTTATCACACGAGTTATACATATACGGAAATGGTAAAAACATAGAAGGAGAGTCTCAAATAATAAACATAGACTCGCTAGATACTTTCATTTTAGTATATGCTGGTGGGACTATAGGATGGATTATAACTCTAGACTTAGGGGTTGAAGACTTGAATTTTATAATAGACGAAAGTCAAGGTGCTTTTTCATATCTAGACTTAACTAATAAACCAGACCTTTCTATTTTCGCATTGCAGTCATCTCTTGATAATATATCTAAAAATCTATCTAGTTACACTAATGACATTGGTTTTATCACTACTATTTCATATAATGACATCATGAACAAACCAACGTTATTTAGTGGGAATTATAACGATTTAACAAATAAGCCAATTGTCTCTTCTTTTAGTGGAAATTATGCAGACCTTACAAATAAACCAACGTTATTTAGTGGAAATTATAACGATTTAACAAATAAACCATCACTAAATACCGGAATCACAAATCCGATGACTGCGGTCGGAGATATTATTTATGGTGGAGCTAATGGAGAACCTGCGAGATTAGCAAAGGGAATAGAGGGACAATCTTTAAAAATGATAAACTCAGTGCCAACCTGGTTATATGACTATCCGGTAAACACAATGAATGTATCTGGCAATCAGACAGTATTAGCTGGTAAACGAAATATAATAAGCCCAACCTCTAATTTAACCTTAGCTCCAGGTAGCTTTCAAGCTGGTCAAGGAGGAATGTTAATAACACACAGCGCAGGAAATTATATTTCATGGAGTAATTCTTTTAAATGGGTTGGTAAAACACTTCCAGTATTAGTAGATTCTGGTATTGATGTAATTTCTCTTTATAGTCCAGATGGTTCTATTGTTATAGCTAATTGGATTATAGGAGTAGAGGAAGATTCTCCACTTGGTGTTCTTATTTGTACTGTATCTGGAGCTGGAACGACAGCAATTAATGGAAGATATTATCAACTAAATGGAATAATAAAACATGAAACAAGTGGATATTATATAAAGACTATGATGGATTATCCATCAACTGATTCTTATGTTATAAGCAATGACTCTAACATATATACACCAGGGACTGTTTATTATTTCTGGTCAATGGATGATGGCTTTGACAATCCGAGTGTTATGACTATTGGTTCTGGAGTAAACCCAGCACCATCGGTTACAACATAACGTTGACCTTTTATAAAATAGACAAGTGTTTAAAATAGGGCTTAATTAATATAATATACATAATAAGGAGATTTTAATGACTATAAACTTATCGACCATACATCCGGCAACTAGACCGATTGATGCCATAAAATTAAGAGGGGTTGTAATAACAGATACAGTTCCGTCTAATGGGCAAACGTTAAGATATAACTCTACAACAGAGACTTATGAGTTGGTTGATATTACTGGTGAAATAGCGATTGTTACATCAAGTAACGCAGCTCCTAGTGGTGGTAAAAACGGAGACCATCACATAAATATTGACACTGGTGAATTATATAAAAGAGGAGAAAGTTCTTGGGCTATAATTTATTCTTTTGGCTCTGGTGAAGCTTCTAATTATTCAGTTCCTGAAATTATTTATGGAACAGATGCTGGTTATGATGAGGGTCTTTCAGATTATAGATGTAAATGGACAAGTAATATTCTTTCCGTTAAACATTCTCTGGACGAATTAAACCCTTCGGTTGTTGTTAGTGTTTTAAATAGTGTAACTGGACTGTATGACTCATGTGGTAGTATTCCATTTGAAATAATTGATGCTAATAATATAAATTTTGACTTTTCAGGATGCAGTGGATTAACATTTAATTTTAAAATAAGAAAATAGAGGAGATAAAACATGTCAACATTTCAATATGGTGGAAACACTTACACAGCAATTTATGTAGATATAAGTGCAGGTTCAGATGGAAATGGTGTATCACCAGCAACTCCAAGAAACGTATATCCTACAACAATCTCAACTGGTGATGCTTGGATTTTAAGAAGAACTGCTTATAATGCAGCAAAAGTAATTCCTTCTATTTCTTCAGCTGCAACCTCATTTATGATTATTGGTTGTCCAAGGGCTGCTTTACAATCTCCTTTTGGTAAAAAAGATAAATTTTATGATATAGTTCCAACTGAGGTTATATCTGCATGGGGAAATGATGCTGCATTATGGGCTTATTTTACTTCTGGTGGAAATAATATTAATTTAAGTTCTTGTTATTCATTCGCATGGTCTGGATTAAAAGTTCAACGTACTGCTGGTACTTCCGCAACAACTAATTATATAGTAAATATTACCAATAATAACGGTTCAGGAACTTATTCAAATATTCATACAGAAGTTTATACTGGTGAATGTTCGTTCGGTAGATATGGTGAAGATGTAGATAACGATGGTACAGATTCTCTTGGTAGATTAAATGATAATAATGCAACTGTATTTTCAACCCAAATTGCTAATGACGGATTATTTCAATATCTGAAAGTTAGAGATTGTGCTCAAGCATCATTTGAAAATAATTTGATAAATTATGGAGCAGGTAGTTCTACAGGTGGTTATGGTTTTTGGTTTCAAGCTTTATGGAAGTTTAATCTTGTTAATACAGTAGTTAATAAAGTTACTGGATGTGACGATATTGGCGTATTTTATTTAAATGATGCTAATGAACATAAATTATTAAGTTGTAATGTAATCAATTATACCGAACATATTATTGTTAATGGAACAGCTACAAGTTGTAATCATATCCCATTTTCAATTGCTTTTGTAAATCAAACAATTGATTATTTAACGCTTAAAAATATAAATATTGATATGCCTCGTGTTCTTGGTACGCCAAATAGAACTGGTAATAATTTGTTTATCTATAATGGTTTACTCAGTTTCGATTGTTGGATTCGTTATTGTGATATTCAAGACATTGATTTAGATTTAAACAAAGTTTGGTATTACATGAATCAAAATGGAATGCCATTTAGATTGAATGTTTATGGAACTGTAGGATATGTTGCTGGAGCAATAAGAAAACTTAAAAACATTACTATTCAAATGGGAGAAGACCCTGCTGTAGCATACGGCACAGCAAATTATAATAATAACGATGCTACTCCAAGTTATTATAATGTATTTTATCTCGACTGTAATAATTCTGATATTGGTGGTCATTATCATGGTGCTTGTCCAATTACGGTTGATAATATAATCGTAAATAACGAAAGAGGTAAAGCTGCATTTATTGGTGGAGCACAAGTTACTAATGCTAGTTTTAAAGGTCAAGTTCATTTTGGAAATTTAACTAGAGCTGACGTAGATACTATTTCTTCGTGGAGACCAAGTAATTTCATTCGCTATGATAATGGATGTACTATTCATATTGATACAGTAACAGCTAATGTTAATAATGTTTCTTATCCCTATGATGGTTCAACTGGTTGTATTTGGGGAACAGGTTATGGTACAACTATAATTGTTGACCATTGTAATACATATTTACTTGGTGATAATAAAACATCTGCCAATGAAAGTTATTCTAATTTTGATTATTTACAAATTTGTAAATCTGCTATGGAGTATTCTGGAAATATAAATTATTTTATGGCAGATTCATATAATCAATATGCTCGTTCTTCAAATATTTACAGAACTGGTGGTTCACCTGCTTCTATAATGTTTATTAATCAATATAGAGATAATGTAACTCCTATGATTTTAGGAAGAAGTCCTTTACTTGGACCACAAATAACGGTTGAAACCCCTGGAAGATATAGATTGTCTTACTACGTTGCCGCTAAAGGCTATGCTAATTTAACTGCACAAGGTACAGTTAATAATTACATTGGCACTAGATTTAAAATCAAAGTAAGAGTTCCACAAGATGTCGATGGTGATTTTTATAACGATTATTATTCTAATACTTGTGGTGTTTATAAAACGGATGCTACTTCGGAATGGAATAATGAAACTGGATTAACAATGTGGAGAATTGATACTTATATTGATTGTCCTACCACTAATCCATTATCTGTTGAATTTGAATTTAATTGGTACGGTGCTGCTGGATGTAAATTTTTATTAGACCCGTTACATGAATTGGTTAGTGCTTAACAATAGGAGTATTCATGAAGAGTAAAAATGTGAATACAAAAATAGTAGGGGCTATATCTTTCCCTAATAAGTCTGCTACTAATGGTATATTAGTTAAAAAAGATGGTGAGTTGAAACCTACTGTATTGAATGATGGGTTAATAGTAATAAATAATGGAACAATAAACACAGTGAGTACACAATGATAAAAAGTTTAATAGTAAATCCAGAATTTAGAGGGCAAACAAAGATATACATAGGAGGTTCAGAACCTGCTGATGGAACCTTATTCTATACTGTAAGTGGAGTTTTATATGCATTAACACCGCCAGAATCAAGTGATAATAAAGCACTATACATAAGCAATAATGTTCCATATTGGGATGTCATTGAAAGTTCTGGTACTGGTACTTTTATTGAGGATACAACACCACCTTCATCTTTATCTTTAATGAATTCTTCTTATCAACAAAATATTGTTCAAAATTCTGGTGGTTATACAGATGGTTTATTAATTTCAATGATTGTAGATTATCCTGTTTTAGAAGAAAACTTATTTAATGATACCATAGTAGATAGTAGTAAATATAACAATTCTTATTCTTATGATGAAAGTCCTACAAAATGGACTAATGCTATGAGTTTTGGCAATAGAACTTCTAATATTACAGTTACAACTTCTTCATCTTCAATGTTTACTAATACAACTTATTCTAAATTAGTTGACGGTTCTTCTGCTAATGATATTTATTTTCAAGCAATTAATGTAACTGATAATTGGATTAAATTTAATTTTGGCGGATTATATCAAACTGATATGATACAATTATTACAAAACAATACTTCAACTCATGGATATTGGATTATTCAAGGTAGTATTGATGATTCTAATTGGTTGGATTTATCACTTGATAAAGTTATTGGTGGTTCTACTGCTGGAGTATTAACTACTTATCCTAATAATACAAGCCCTTATAGATATTTGAGATTGAAAGGTGTTTATGGAACTGCAAGTACAAGTCCTTATATTTATGAATTTAATTTTAGAACTTCTGAAACAGTTTTGTCTTATCCAACATTAATATATTTTGTTAATGAATCTTCACAATTTAATGGTTCTATTATTGGTCCAAATGGGACAGTAGTTATTTTAGATTATGGTGACGGTTCTTTTATTTCTTATACCATGACAGGAAACAGTGTTTCTATTAATCATACTTATTCATCAAATGGTAAATATAACGTTTGCATGAAGAGTGTAACAAGTAATGCCATAACTGAAATCAATGTAAGTAACAATACAATTACAAACATTATTTTAGCTTCTAGTGTTACTTCTATTAATAGTTTTATAGCTACAGGAATTAAAGAATTAAGTTCTTCTGGACTTAATCGTTTATTGGCAAATTTAGTTGCAAGTTCTGTTGTTAACGGAATTTTAACTATTGAAAATAATTACTTGCCAACAGGTCAAGGTTTAACTGACAAAACAACTTTAATTTCTGCTGGATGGACGATTAGTATCACTGATATTTATTTAGAAGATGTTTTTGCTGATTTAGAACCATTATTTTATTTTTCTTCTAATAATCTTACTGGTGAAACTGATGGATATTTAAGAAAATGGAAAGATAAAAATAATGAATCATTAAACGCTTTGAGATATGGTGAAACTTATCCTGTATTTCAATCTTCTAACTCTTCATTTAATGATAAATCTGTTGTTAATTTTCAAGGTAGTCAAAATATGAAGATTTCAAATATGAAGTTTTCAAATACTCCTTATGATATTTTTATTGTTGGTAAATTCGTAAATAATGGAGCATGGCAACAAATTATAGGTCAAGCATGGAATGGTGGTAACTGTTTAGATATTCATCCTGATGGTCGTTATTGTAATCGTGCTTCTCTAGTCAGAGATACTGATTCTACTTTATATGCTGGAAATAAAATGGAAATTATTGAATGGATGAATACGGATGCGAGTTCTGCATCTAATACTATCTCTAAAATAACTATTGATAATATAGAAAGTTCTTCTTTATTAACCACTTCCATAACAGATAATACTGGAGATGTTATTATTGGTGCAAATTATAACAATGGAGAATCAGTTACTAATGGTTATTATGGTGCAATTTTAGGATTTGATTTTAATTTAAATGATTTTCAAAGAGCAAGAGTAATTCGTGCTTTTGATTCTTATTTTAACGATAGCAAACATTTATGGGATGGAATTACATTATCACTAACAACACCAAGTTCTTTTGAGATTGACATTATAGGTACTAATGGTGCTATCATTGATGTTGATTATGGAGATGGAACATTAACTTCTGTCGAAATGACTGGCTCTATAGTTACATTAACACATTCTTATTCTGGTTCAAATTGTAATTTTAAATTACATGGACAATATATTTCTGAAATTACTTCCATAGATTTTAAAGATTCTACTGTATCAAATATTATAATTCCAACAGATTGTAATTTGGTTAATATATCAGGTACTGATTCAACATTAAATGAGTATCAAGTTAATACTTTATTAAGTATGTTATCAAATATTGGTAATTCTAATGGAACAATTAGCATTTATGCAACTTCACAACCAACTGGTCAAGGATTAACAGATAAAGCTACATTAGAGAATGACGGTTGGACTATCACTATTGGAATCGTTATTGTTCCTGACATTATATTAAATTTTGAAGGAGCTGATGCATCTACAACAATTTCTGATTCAGGCTCTAATAATATTTCGTTTACAGCTAATTATGGGGCAAAATTAACTACTTATGATTCTGCTTTTGGAAAATCAAGTGCTTCTCTTTATCAAAATACATGGATAAATTCAGCAACTACTTCTTTTGTTTCGTTTGATGGAGTGTTTACTGTTAAATTTAGAGTAAAAAGAAAATATGCCTATGACCAAATTTTATTAATAGCTGGTTCTTATTACGATGATTGTTGGTCCATCCTTACTTCTGGAGCTACTCTTGGAGTGATGTTTGGTTCAACCTGGTATGGTTCTTCGGTTTCATTACCTGTTAATGAATGGAAAGAAATAACATTAACTCGTGATAATAGTAACATTGTTCGTATGTTTATGGATGGAACAAAAGTTCTTGAAACAGAAATTGCTGGAACATTCCCAAGCACTTCTAATCAATTAATAATTGGTAGTGGTTATTACATGGGATATTCTTCAAGTGAAGACTTCTTAATAGATAGTTTAGTATCATACAAAGGTAATTGTTTATATACTGCTGATTTTGCAACTGTACCATTACATACTGGAGACCCAATTAAAATTGTTTTATTATTAGATAATCAAGTCTATATAGATGTAATAGGAGCTAACGGAACTGCACTTGTTGTTGATTATGGTGATGGTAATATAGTTAATGAATCTATGACAGGAAGTACTGTAACATTATCTCATACTTATTCAACTGTAGGAACTTATACTATTTATATTTCTGGTGCAGTAACATCTCTTAGTTCAATTGATTTAAATGGAGAGCAAATTTCATTATTTACAATACCTTTTGGAACTATATTAACTAATATAAATGTAGATAATACTTTATTAGGTGCTTCAAAAATTAATTATTTACTTTCAATGCTAGTATCTACAGGAACAACTAATGGGACATTTAGTGGCTTGATAACAACTCTTCCAACTGGTCAAGGTTTGACAGATAAAACAGAATTAGAAGCAGTAGGATGGACAGTGAATATAACAGGAGGTGCAATCATTGATTTGGAATATTTAGTAACTGATGATTATGATTCTAGTTATGGTGGTGGATTATATACTAGATATTATGGAGTGGATGTTCCTGAAGGTAGTGTTGTTTATAAATCTAATTTAGCCTTTTATGGGAGTTATGATGGATACATTACCGTAACTCCATCTGGAAGTGATTATTTATGGGTTATTGGAACATCAATATTAACTACTTATGAAAGTGAATCAGTAATTGAATATGCAATAATTTCAACGGCTCCAAACACACAAGGTGTTAATGTAATATTGAATCCTAATTGGGATTATTATGGCTATCCTGGAACAAAAACTTGTACACCACAATAAAAAAAGGAGATTATAAATGTTTAATTTTGAAAACGCTAACGAAGTAAAGTCTTATTTTATAAATGGGTTAATTGAAAGTACTCAAAAACCATTTTCTCTTCCAGTTTCTTTTGATATTGGAAAACTGGATAAATCTATGGCAGTTTTAGCTGCACTAAAAGCTTATTCTGACTATATAAAAACCTCAGACCCATACATCGCAAATAAAATGGATATATTACATGCTGATTTATTTGACATGATACCAAAACAAGAAGAGGTTGAATAATGAAAGACGGATTTTATAAAGTAAAAAACAAAAAAGATGTTAATTGGAGAACAATCGGAGAATTAAAAACTATTGATGATATTCAATACTTATTTTTGATAGGGTTTGATGAAGCAATGAACCCAAATGACTTTATTATTTGCCGTTTCCCGATACCTATAAACTAATATTAATTATAGGAAAGTTAAAATGGATATATGTCCAAGATGTAAATGTTATTTAATATTTGTCCCTGATGATGTTTTTCTTGGGATATACATATGTTCTAATCATAACTGTAATTATGAGAGAATTATTAAGAAATGAAATTAAAAGTTGTTTTATTTATATTTACGATTATTTTGTTTTATTTATTACTAATTATTTTAGATTATATTTTAAATGCACCAAATTTTAAAGAGGAGAAGAAAAATGTACAAAAAACTAATACCAATCATGACTATATTTTTAATTACAGGATGTAGTTCTTTATACACCCCAATTAGAACAGATGATGCTCTTTCTGGAATGAATCTTTTATTAAAGGAGGATTCAGAAAAACTTAAAACATCAGCAAACATTATAGATTCAACAAGCAAAGAGGTAAAGGTAAAACAAGAAGCAACAAAAGTTATTATGGTAGCCAATGGGTTAGCAGATAAAGATATTATTGCAAAAAAAATGAAAGCATATACAGAAGACCTTGAATCTAAAGTTGAAAAACTAATGAATGATAAAACTAAAAGAGTAGAGAATTTTTTCTATTGGGGTATTATAGTTGGTTCTGTTATATTTGCTGGAGGAATAGCCTTTATTATTGTATGTTATGCGGCTGGAGTTCCAAATTTAGCTGGATTAGCATTGCAACTTACTTTATTTGGTGCAAGTATAGCCTTGTTTTCAGGGGCTGCTTATTATTATTTTTGGATGGCAATAACTGGTATTGCCATAATAGTAGGAGTATTTATAATACTTCTTATAGTAAAAGCTATTAAAGATAATAAATCATTACTAGAAGTAGTACAAACTAGCGAAGTCTATAAAAATGTAAAAGATACAGCTCAGGCTAATACCTTGGCAAAAGTAATACAAAGTAATGAAACTCGTAAGTTGGTTAGTACTATTCGTAGCAAAAACGGGTTAAAGGGATTGGTAACTCTTGATGCAAATATTCCAGAAGTAGAAACTGATTCAACAACCACTTCCAAAGAAGATATATAAATGGATATTGAATTTCATCACAGCGTAACTTATTTAATTGCAACTAAGGCTGGATATTCTCCAGCCGAAGCTGAGATAATAGCTTATTCTTCACAGATGGTTGATGATAATGTAAATGAATACCTAATAAATAAAGGAATTAATGAGTATCATAATTACATTAGTCAGACGATGAATATTTTTAATCCTAAAAAGAAACTATTCAGAATATATCCCCTTTTTCATTTTGTGCCTGGTAATTTTTCCAGCAAAAAAGCACTTAGAAAAGATGGTAAATTTCATTTATTAAACACCACCCCAAATAGTAAAAACGCACAAATGCTATTTAAAAGAGCAAAGGATAAAAAGTGTTTGTATAAATTAGGAATAGCCTGTCATGTGTTTGCAGACACTTGGGCTCATTCTAACTTCGTAGGATACTATGAGTCGTTTAATTCAATGTCAGGTCCCCTTGAGTCCGTAAGTCCCAACATCGGTCATGCAGACGCAAAGACGTTACCAGATGAGATAGGAAGGGTGTGGAAGGATACTAGATTAATGGAAGAACATAGAGATAATAATAAAATATTTCTTGAAGCGGCAAAGAGTTTATTTTTAGAACTAGGGGGAACTCGTAAATCTTTAATAGAATTAATGCTTCATTTAAGTATTGCATTTGATTTACCAAATAAACTTGATAGATTACAATACTTTGAAAAAATGGCATTAATCCCAAGCTATGGTGGAGTTGCACTTCCCAAGTATGATAGTAAAAAATGGTTTAATGATGCAGTAATTACAAATGGGTGGATGTTTAGTTCCTATAAAAAGAAAGATTGTTTTGAAAATTCTGATTGGTTTAAATTTCAGGAATCTATAAAATGGTTTCAAAATACTGCTTGGGAAGTTTTAAAAGATTCTGTTTTCTCAAAAATGGATTTAAAGGAATTATAATATTTAACAAAAAATTAAACAATAAAAATAATACGGAGAAATCCGTATTTTTTGTCTAATGACTATTGAAAAATAAGTAAATTATGCTAGGTTATAAGCCTAAATTAAAAGGAATCATTCATGACAATTAAAAAGGTAAGGGCTAGTAAACCATTTTTAAGTAAGGATTTTCCAAGTAACGATATTGCCACAGTTGTGTATTTTACAAAATGTAATGGGACTTGTGTTGGATGTTGTAATGAAAAACTTAGGAATGATGTAGAAGAATTTAAAGAGTTCGATGAAAGGGAGTTGTTTAGACATATTGCTAATTTTTCAGAAAGAAAACAAATAACTCATGTAGTAATTTCTGGTGGGGAACCTCTTCATCCAGACAATATTGATGTGTGTAGAGCTTTACTCAAAATATTATTTTACTATGGATATAAAATAATAATATACACAGGGTATGAAATAACTCATCTTATAGAAAATCATATTACTCATTTCCACGTAGCTAAATGCGGTAAATATGACGAAACATTATCTCAAGTAGTAATTAAAGATGATTATGAAATGAGGCTTCCTAGTTCAAATCAAGATTTTTACAATAGTAATTATCAAAAAATATCTAATAATGGAATTTTAAAATTTAAGGAGAGAAAAGATGAATCAAATAACTAAAACAGAAGTTATTAAAAATTGTGTAGACTATTTTAACGGAGATGAACTTGCCGGTGGAATTTGTGCAAATAAATATTTATTGAGAGATAGAGATGGGAATTTTGTTGAAAGTAGTCCAACTGACATTTTTAAAAGAGTAGCCGGAGAGTTTACAAGAATTGAAAGTAAATATCCCAACCCGTTGAGCTATGAAGAAATTATTGGTTCACTGGACGGTTTTAAAAAGATTATCCCACAAGGTTCTCCTTTGTCTGGAATAGGTAATGACTTTAAGACTGTTAGTTTGGCAAATTGTTTTTTAATTGAAAGTCCAAAAGATTCTTATTCTGGAATTATAAAAACAGATGAAGAACTGGCAAGTATCTGTAAAAGAAGAGGCGGAGTTGGAGTAGACCTAAGCTCTTTAAGACCAAGTGGTTCTATTGTAAATAATTCAGCAAATACTTCTGATGGTGTAACTTGTTTTATGAATAGATACAGTAATACAATTAAGGAGGTATGTCAAAATGGGCGTAGGGGTGCAGGAATGTTGGGTCTTGATTGTAGGCATCCTGATATTATAGAGTTTATAAAGATAAAAAGAGATTTAAACAAAGTAAACGGTGCAAATATTTCGATTAAATGGAATAATGATTTTATTGAACATGTAAAATCTAATAGTAAGTACGTGCTAAGATTCCCAGTAGATTCCCCTGTAGAAACAGCAAAATATACAAAGGAAGTAAACGCTAAAGAAGTATGGGATTTATTTGTAGAGTCTAATTGGTTATCAGCAGAACCTGGAAATTTTTATTGGGATAAGGTAATTTCTCAATCTCTAAGTGATTGTTATGCCGATGTTGGTTTCAAAACAGAATTGAGTAATCCATGCGGAGAACTCGTACTTTCACCCTATTCAAGTTGTATATTGATGGCTATAAACTTAACTGGATTTGTATGTAATCCATATCTAGAAAATAGTAATTTTAATTTTGATGATTTCTCAAAGAATGTTAGGATTGCTACTAGACTTATTGATAATTTAGTAGATTTGGAAATAGAAAAAATTGACAAGATTATAACTAAAATTAAATCTGACCCAGAAGATGAAGACCTTAAAAGAAACGAACTAAAACTGTGGGAAAAGATAAGGATAAATTATATTAATGGAAGAAGAACTGGATTGGGTATTACTGGATATGGAGATATGTTAGCCATGCTAGGAATTAAATATAGTAGTAAAGAAGCTTTTAAATTTTCAGAATATCTATTTAAAATTTTTCATGAAATGAATATGTTAGAAAATTGCGTATTATCTCAGGAAAGAGGAGCTTTTCCAGTGTTTAATTGGGAAAAAGAAAAAAATTGTCATTATATAAAAATACTTCCAGAAAAATTACAGGAAGAAATAAGCAAGTACGGCAGAAGAAATATTTCTACTACAACCATAGCTCCAGCTGGCTGTGTTCATAAAGATACCAATATTAAACTGGAAAATAACCAAATGGCTTCTATTGGTGATATTTTCAAAATGAATGGCGTAGATATTGACGAACTATCAGGCGTAATGAATATGTGGTTTAATGTCAATGAAGAAATCTACGTTAAGGATATGTTTGGTAACGATAAAAAAATAACTAAACTATACTGGAAGGGATTATCTATAGGAAGAAAGACTGTATTCGAGGATGGATATATTTTAAATTCGTCAAATGACCATAAACTTTTGGTTAAAGTTGACGATGAAAATTGCGAATGGAAAAAAGTATCTGAAATAAAAAAAGATGATATTATCATTCAGCAGTGTTAGTCATCAACTGTTGCTCCTATTATATAACAGAACAACATAGGAGCAATGGTTATGATTATATGTCATGGAAAAACTAAAATGAACACCGATACTTATCCGGATATTTGGGAAGAAATTATACAAAACAAGGATATTAAAGCAGAAGATAAAGAAAAAGCATATTATGTTTTTTGCAGAAGCTCAAGTGAGAAAAAATGTATTATAAAGTACGGAGAAGAAAAAGGGAAAGAAAAATGGGCAGAAATACACAGAAGACACTCACATAAAAACACGCTTGAAGGGTTTATTGAAAGATATGGGAGAGAGGAGGGATGGTTGAGATATAAAGATAAAAATGAAAGATGCTCTGGAACGCTAGAGCAGTTTATCAGAAGACACGGAGAGATTGAAGGTCTTAAAAAGTGGGAAATATTTAAGTCTAAGTGTTCAGGTGCATCTAAGAAATTTTATTCATATTGTGATATGGAGTCAGTGACTCCATCTCAAATTAAATTCTGGACAAATAAGGGGTATTCATACGATGATTCAGTAGAAATGATTAGCAATATGCAGTCAAGTAATAGTGGCAGTCTAGTTAAATTTATTGAAAAATACGGGGAGGAAAATGGAAGAGAAAAATGGGTGGCTTTGTGTGAGGGTAAGTCTTTATGTAGGGATGTTTTTATTGAGAAGTATGGAGCACAAAAGTGGGAGGAAAAAATTGCCAAAATGAAACATGCCCACTCCATGGAATATTTTATAGAGAAGTATGGAGAAGAAGGCAAGAATAAGTGGCAAGAAAGGAATAAAAATAAGGCTGTTACACTGGAAAAGTGTATTGAAAAATATGGACTAGAAAACGGCAGTTTAATTTATGATGGATGGCTTAATGCCAGATTTGGGAAAGTAGTCTTATATTCTAAGGTTTCAATTGCGTTCTTTGATGCGATAATAGAAGACCTTAAACTTGAGAATGTTTTCTATAAAGACAATGAGTATAAGTTTTTTGTTGCAAACAATGCAATAAACAAAGAAATTAAAATGATTATGCCAGATTTCTATATGAAAGAAATAGGGCTGGTGGTTGAATTTCAAGGAGATTACTTTCATAAGAATCCAGAAGAATACAAAGACACAGAAGAGAATAAAAGAATATGGGAAAGAGACAAGGATAGAATCGAAATAATGAAAACAATTGGAGTAAAAGATGTTTTAATAGTATGGGAGAGCGACTACAGAAAAGAACCACAGAAAACAACAGACATAATAAAAAATGAAATCTTAAAAAGACTAGAAGGAGTTAGAAATGATTAAATTAAAAGACCTGGGGAAATACAAAGAATTGAAGGTTAAAGAAATAGTTGAAACCGAAAATTTTTACATGGACATTGAAGTAGAAGGAACCCACTCATATCTACTGGAAAACAATATTATTTCACACAATAGCATATCAATATTAGCTCAAACTACATCTGGACTTGAGCCGGTATTTAAACGTGGTTATAGTAGAAAAAGAAAAATGTACAAAGAAGAGGTAGAAAATGGGATAAAACCAGACTCTATTGATTCTGATGGAATAAAATATCTTCATTATGAAGTTTTACATCACGGACTGGAAAAATGGAAATCTTTAAATCCAGATAAAAAGATAGAAGATTCTCCATATTGGGAAAGTGAAGCAGGAGAAATTAACTGGAAGTACAGAGTAGAAATTCAATCCTTAATTCAAAGGTATATAACCCATAGTATAAGTAGTACTATTAATCTTAATAAAGAGATTACACAAGAAGAAATATCCAATATCTATTTATTAGCTCATGAAATGGGGTGTAAAGGACTTACTATTTATAGAGATGGTTCTAGGGATGGAATAATGTTTGACAAAAAAGAAGACAAAAGTGGAATAGTAGAAAATAATGCACCAAAAAGACCAATTATTTTAGATTGTGACATTCACTTCTCAGCTGTAGGAATGGATAATTGGATTATCTTTGTTGGACTTATGGATGGTAAGCCATATGAAATATTTGGTGGAGTAGCAGGAAATATAGATATAGCCAAAACAACAAAAACAGGAAAGCTTATTAAAAATGGAAAGATAGATAAAATAAGAAGATATGACCTTGATATTCCAGATAAGGTTTTTATTAAAGATATTGCTAATGTATTTAGTCCAAACGCTGGCTCTTATACTCGTATTATTTCTGCTATGCTAAGACATGGGATACCAATAAAGATTATTTGCGAACAATTACTAAAGGTAAATCGTGATTCAGACATGTTCAGCTTTGAAAAATCTATCTCAAGGGTATTAAAGAAATACATTACAGATGGAGAAAAAGCAAGTGGGAGCTGTCCGGAATGTGGGGGGGAAATGAAATATGAAAATGGGTGCGCTCAGTGTATAAGTTGTGGATACAGTTTCTGCAACTGACCCACAATTATTACAAATAATACACCCTTTAGCGTGTTTTAAACTAAATCTCCTGACGTGGATGAAGTTAAAAGGAGAATATTCTAATAAATGCACACTTGAAAAACAATAGAACCGTGCTATATTATTTTAAACTTAAACTAAAAAAGGAAACAAAAATGACAATTAACAGAACCGTTCCAAGGAAAACATTAAATAGTAGAGTAAAATATAAAGAGAAATCAAGGATTGATGCTTTTACTATCTTTTGGGTATCTTTTATTGTATTATCATTAATTATATTAGCATTTTCATTTTAAGGAGAACAAAATGATTACTGAAAACATGATTTATTGGATTACTAGACTGGATGCTATTTGTATGTATCTCTCAATAATGAGCATTATATCGGGGGTATTATTTATCCTAATAACTATAGGATATGTTTGTTCATTATCAATAGCCAGTGAAGAAATAGAAAAAGAAAATATAGGGAAAAGTAAAAAAATATGGACTTATACTTTAATTATCTTTTTGTCTTCGTTTACTATCTTAATTTTTATTCCAACCACAAAAGAAATGGCGACCATTAAGATTCTTCCTATGGTTGCTAATTCTGAGTTTGTCCAAAATAAACTTCCAAAAGAAACAGAAGAACTTTATAATATTGCTAAAGAATATTTTAAAGAACAATTTAATAAGAATAAAACTCAAGAGAAGAAATAATATGAAAATAATATTTGAAAAGATAGAAACTAGAGTGGTAGATGTAAGCGAAAACAAGACCATTGATTCAATTAAAAACCATAAAACACTAGGATGGAGGGCAATAGAAGTAGGAGGAAAGATGGTTATTTCTCATTGTGAAGGGTGTGAATGCCCAATACTTGAAGATAGTCATTACACAACAGACATAGAGGGGTGTTATCTTTGTGACCAGTGTTTTGCGGAGATGGTAAAAGAAGAATCAACACATAAGGAAAAGGAATAAAATGGATAAAAATAACAAAGTATTTGGGCAGATTAAAGACCACGGTGTTAGAGAATTAATGAAAACGGGTTCTCAAAGAGATACTCAGGCTGGAAAGCCAAAACCTGCATTAATTCCGCCATCTGTTTTGGTTAAATTAGCTCTCCATTATGGGAATGGCTCTCTTAAATATGATAGTTGGAATTGGGCTAAGGGTCAGCCTATATCAAGGTATATGGAGTCTCTAGATAGACATTTGTTGGCATGGAAAAGTGGAATGACAGATGAACCTCATTTAATTGCCGCAATATGGAATGCTTTTAGTATAGATTACACATTGGATGCAATCAAGTGTGGAATGTTACCAGCAGAATTAGATGATAGACATGATTGTCAAAAAGAAGGCAATCCGCTTGGAGCTATGATATATCAGATGATTGACGAATCTGTTAAAATTGCCATTCTAAATGGTAAAAATAAGGATTAAGGTAAATAAAATGATAGAAATGTCACTTAAAGACTATGGTTTTCTTCAATCTTTTACTAATAAAGAAATTACTTACCCAGAACTTAGTATAGATAAAATAGAAATAGAAGACATAGCTCATTCATTATCTAAAATATGTAGATATAATGGGCATTCAAGTGTTTTCTTTTCTGTAGCAATGCATTCAATAATTGGTATGATGATTATAGATTTTTTAGATTCAAAAGGAATTCTTCCTATAGTCATATTAAAAAACAAAAATTTTAAAGAATGTTTAAAAAGAGCTTTTCTTATGCATGATGCACATGAAGCTTATGTTTGCGATTTGCCAAGACCAATAAAAGCATATTTAAAATCTGTTGGATTTGACTACGGTGAATTCGAAAATAAATATGCAATAAAAATAAATGAAGCATTTAATATCTATATTACTGATGAAATAACTAAAATTGTAGATGAAATAGATAATTTAATGGGTCTTATTGAATCTGAAATGTTATATTCTATGAAAATTGACGGTGGGTGGTTTAAAGGTGAACCATCTGATTATTGTATATTAATATTTAAAAATTATAAAGGAGACCTTTGTAATTTATTTAATATTTATCTATATAAAGGTTTAGATATGCAATATACAAAGTCGTTATTTATCGAAGAAGCAGAAAAATTGGGAGTTAAATAAAAATGAATGAAAAAGAATTTGACAAGGGTGTAAATAAATTACAAGAATGGTTTAACGAAGTAGGATGTCCTGAAACATATTTATCTGATGGTGAGTATACTGAAATGGCTTGGATTTCTGTATCTCGTGGATTTGTTCAAGGGGAATGTGATGAAGAAATGCCCAAAAGAATCAAAAGATTATTCGATAAGTTGGTTGAATATTCAAAGAAAAAACATGAAAATTATTTAGCCGGATTAACTGACGAAGAAAGAAAAAGTCGCAAAGAGGCACAAGATTCACTAGATGAAAAAAATAAGAGAAATTTCTAATTAGAATTATTATAAGAAAAGGAAACAAAAAATGAGTTGTAATCAGGTGTGGGTAGGGGCGGATTGGCATCTTGGTCATTCAAATATAATTAAGCATAATAACAGACCATGGAAGAACGTAGAAGAAATGGATGAAGGGCTAATTGAAAATTGGAATAAGGTAGTTGGAGTAAAGGATTTAGTTTATATAGTAGGTGATTTTGCTTTTCAAAGGCATGGTTATTTTATAAATAAACTCAAAGGAAAGAAGGTTCTTATTTTAGGTTCTCACGATAAAATGCCTAAAATACATTTAGAGCAATTTCAAGAAGTATGTGAAATAAAGAATATAAAAGCATTGGGTCATAATTGGGTTATGCAACATTGTTGTCCTCGGACGTGGGATAAAAGTCATTATTGTAGTGTAGCATTATTTGGCCACAGTCACGGCAGAATGAATACTCAAAATCTTAGCTTTGATGTAGGGGTTGACGTTCCAGAAAATAACTATTCACCACAGCCACTTGAAGTATATGTAGAAAGAGCACAGGTTAGATTTAATCAAATGGTAGCAGATGGAAGACTATATAAGGATAAACACACAGGTAAGGAATTACTTTACAGTGACGACTTGGCTTGGGCTATGAAGAAATTAAGAGAAAACGAAGATGTTAATTCTAATATAATAAATAGATTTGTATAGGGGGATAAATGAGACATCCAAATAGAGCTTCCAAAACAAAAAACAAGAAAGGAAGTAGTTGCGCACTTTGTAAGCCACACAAAAATGGATGGGGACCAGCGAGAAAAATTAAAGAAGTTTATCTTATGAAAGAAATAAACAAGAAGTATAAAGAAGAAGATTTTTATATTAGCGAAAAAAATGATTAATACTTTATTTTCACAAGAATGGATTCATACTGGATTAGATGTTATCTATGAGGGTAAGGAAAATAAAATTATTAGTGTTAATAGAGAAGAGTCTTTTACATTTTTAGGATATAAAGGATGGGTAACTTTAAGTAATGTGAAAGATGAAAATGATAATTATATAAGAATCCCAATTACTAAAATATCCCTAGTACAAAAATGACTGACATTAAAAGGTAAAAAAGTCGCCTGCTAATGCGTATATATTATATTTACAAAAAAATAAATAAAAAAAACAAAAAAAAGGGCTGACGTGCATTACACACGCCAGCCCATTCTCGTTATACCTTTATTACTATTGAATAAATCTTTGTATATTTTTACTCATTTAAGAACTTTTTAGCATCTTCATAACTTCCATTGCTTTTATAGTTTGGAAGAACCACGCTATTAAAGTGTCTTATTCTTGACTTCCACCATGAACCGCCAGTCATGTTTAATACTGACAATGCTTCTTCTCTTTTAAATCCTGGATTATGATTTGTCATACCATTTTTATCCATTAGTTCATCAGCATAACAAGTAGCTATCCATCTTCCAAATAAAAACATTTTTATATCTTCTTCATTTACTTTCATTTTCAATCCATTTTATTTTTAAGTTCAAAAGTCACGTTGTTTTTATTTCTAGTAGATTTCCATTCTTTTTCAACTTGGTTATCTTCGTTTTCTTTTTTATATGTTTCATATAATTTTCTTTTATAAATTACTCGTACACGCTTAAAATAACAGATTGCTTCATGAATAATCATATATAAGAAACACAACACAGGAATTGAAACAATTAAAACTACACCATATTTAAAATAATGAGCAATTAAAGCACAAATAATCAAAACCGACGCCAAAATTGCTATAAAAGCGATGAAAGGTATTCCATCTTTACTTTCTTCATATATAGATTTTATAATTAATTTAATTTTCATTTTTTAACCCATACTATTGAATTATCTGGCATGGCTTTTAATTCATATTTAATATTCCCATTGATTGCGTCAATTTGTCCATTCTTATATATACGAGGAATAATAGAAGCCATTGAAACTATACATATTATAATTCCGATTATTATTCCAAGAATCATTCCATCAAAATTATCTTTATTCATTTCCATCTCCTAATTCTCGTTTATTTATATCCTTACAAGCTATTTTCCCGCATACCTCGCACGGGTGAGAACACTTTCCTTTACCAAGTTTGTTTTTTATTGTTTTTACTATTTTAATTCCCTTTTTTGCAGCTCTTGAATCACCATTAAAGTCATTAAATGTTTCTACTCGTGTTCTAGCTCCAATCAATTCACACGTTCTGGTTTCCAGTGTATAATTGTCATCATTAGAATAATTTCTTAGACATTTTTCGAGCTTTTTCAATAATTTTAAAATATCTTTATCCATTTGTCAATTCCTTTAATTCTTCTTCTTTATCTTTTATCTCTTTTTTAAGAGTTTCTATTTTTTCCTTTTTATTTTGTTCAGATTCAAATTTAAGTCTTTCTTCTTTTTGTTCTTTAGTCTCATTTGGTATTGCCGTAAAGAATTTATTCCCCTTTCCTTGTATTGGACGAACAGACATGGGGTCAAATCTTAGTCTTTCGCCTAATTTAGCCCAGGCTCTATTTGCATTTTCTTGCGGTGAACTAAAAGTATTTCCTCCAATACTCATTACTGGAGTTGGTCGGCTTGCTTCTAATAATTCTTTTAAATCTGCATCGGTTAATTTATATTCTACTCTTGGATTCATTTGTTACTTATCCTTTTGTTAGCATAAATGCAATTGTTAATAAATTCACTATCTTCGCTTAATGTATCAAACCATCCTCTAGTAATAGTTTGTTCTGCTGTTTCAAATATTTCGTTTTTTCTTGAATGTTCATATTACTTCCTTATGAAGAGTTTTTCAACGGATACACTTTTATCTGTAGTTTTTATACTCCTACTTACTTCTTGTTCCCAGATACACTTAAAATCATCTGGGGCGTTTTCTTCACTAATTAAAACAATATTATTATTGCTCCATTGTCTAATTTTATTCCAAAACAGTTCATAGTCAAATTTTAAAGCATTAGCATATTGCTTTGTATTTTGGTATGGAGGGTCACAATAAATAACAGAGTTATTAATATCAACAATATCTTTAAAATCAATTGTATAAAACGAAATATTTTTTAATAACGGCAATTGTGCGAGGATATTGTCTTTGGATTCTCGGTAATAATCTCTGTATCTGGTTCCGTTTTTTACCTTTTCATATCCTGGTCGAGCGTATCCCCCATCAAAGAATCTTCCGTTGTAGCTTGCTAAAAACCCAACAGCACCAACAAACCAATCTGGATGTGAATCTTTATCACTTCTTACTCTACTGTACAACTCTTTATCTATGGTTTCTGGTAATTCCAGCCCATCTAAAAGTGCTCTGAACAAAGCTATTAAGTATTTGTTTGAGTCATATCCTACTTTATTAGTACAGTTTATTTTATCAATAACATTAGCACCTCCGACAAATGGTTCTATGTAAGATTGTATTTTATTAATATCAATATATTTTTGTATTACTGGCACTATGTACTTTGCAATACGAGACTTACTACCCATATATTTCATTTTTTTATTCCTTTGTTGTATCTTTCCTTAAAGTCTTTGAATTTTTTATAGGTGTAGTTGGTTTTCGTATTCTTACAAATATCCACAGAAGCTGCAAGCAATAAATTAATTATAATATGAAGGAAATACAAGGAAACAAAGGTCCAAAAACCGAGCAATATGCGGAACACATGTCTAAGTATCCAATCATTCATTATTATATTACTATAAGGAAATAAAGACATTTCAAACCTTCCTATTATATAGGACAATATGAAAAGGGCTATGAATAGCCACATTATCCAAGAAGCTTGTAGAAAAGCTGTTATAGCGAACCATATATTTTTAATCATTTATTTTTCCTCCTTAACATACATCCAATACCATTCCTTGGTAAAATCCCCTTGCATTAAAAAACCGAACATCTTTTCTCCACACTTAGAACAATGGCATTTACACGATTTAGTTCCAAGTAATTCAAATTCTTTATCGTGAACCATTTTATGTTTGTGAAAAAGTTTTAATATTTTTTTAAACATTATTTTCCTTTTAGTATTGATTTAATCCACTGTACTAATCTAATTATTATATTTTTATGACTAAACAATCTAGCCTCTTCTCCACATATATTTATTGTTCTGTAAGTTCCTGTTCTGCAATCTTTACAATCATTGTAATAAACGGTACTTATTTTCCCACTAACCACATCTTCTGTAGTTAAAACCTGCCTTGATTTTTTACATAGATTATATCCTCCAATATCTATTTTTATAAAATGTCGGCAATCCTTGCAATATTTCATTTATCTACTCCTTTTTTATTTTTTCAATTACCGATATAATAAATAATCTAATTGCACACCCCATCATTAATGAGCAGACAAAAACCATTAGCCCTAAAATAATGCAAAGCAACCCAAACTGGAAACTAACTATTAATGATTGTAACTTCCAAGTTCCATTAAATAGAAAATAAATATTACTTCCTACATATCCAATTATTCCCGAACATAAAGATACTATAATAATTATTTTATCTTGGTCGCAAGTTAATAACCATCTATCTACAGGAGTACATGCCATTATGATTGTTGGTATAGCATATATCAAAAACACTAAATAAAATTCATTCATAATTTAACCTTATTTTTTTGTTAAGTATCTATCTCTTTTTTGTTTAAATTCAGCTCCAACTCTTTCAATATACTCTCCAATAATATGTACAAGTTTTGCAAATAAAACTAATATTAAGCCTATTATCATTATTATCACAGCCCCAATTAGTGAAAGATAAATATTATCAAGTAATATTGGAGTACCTTTAGGTAGTGATTGTCCAGATATTTCAAATAATATTTGTCCTATAATAAGGCAAGGTCTATAGCCACACAAGGTAATTATAATCCATAATAATAACCACGCAAGACCTATATAGAATTTTTTACCAGTTGAATAAACAGCCGAAAGAAACAAATACGGGTAAATAAACATAAATTTCCACATTTACGCCTTCCTTTTTATATTATAGTTCTTTAAATTTAAAAGCCCCAGCTATTAGCATTTTACTCACATTATGAGCTCTCCGTATTTCCTTTTCTGTATACACATTTGTTGAAGAATCTAGTAAATCCTCCAATATAATACTGTCAAGATTTTTCTTAACTACGATTACATCATAACCTAATTCTAAAACTGCGAAGTCAAAGAAGTTAAGGCAAGTTGTGTGAATATTTTCAACACCAGCTTTTATTGCTTCTTCCACTTCTGCGAATGAAAGATTTGTTGAATTTGTATAATCATAGGTAATGTTTATTAATTTATTTCTCATTGTTTATCTTCTTTTACTTTTTTAAGTTCGAACGTTACACTGTCTTTATCTATAGTTGGTTTCCATTCTTTTTCATTTCTTTATCCGCCTTTGCATTGATGTTTATTTAGTATTTTTTCTGCGTTTAGTTCTTTAAGTATTTCCCTTTTGCTTCTAAATGTTTTTACTATTGTCATATCACCCTTTGAAATTCATTATTGGTTTTAACTCGTGAATTATCTCAACAAGTTCTGATTGATTACTCATAACATTCTGAATGTTTTTATAAGCATCACCAGATTCATCAAGATGGGAAAAGTCAATATCTACAGATGCTATATTTCCCATATCCTTTCGAAACTTGTCAATGCTCAGGTTTTCCTTGGCTTTAGTTCTTGACATTGTTCTTCCTGCTCCATGAGAACAAGACGAGAATGATTTTTTTAATTCTTCCGTATCTTTTCCCCTTACTATATAAGAAGAAGAAGACATGGAACCAGGAATAATTCCAACGATATTTGGTCTTACTCTTGTAGCTCCTTTTCTATGTACAAAAACATTTTCTCCGAAGTGATTTTCAAGAGCAGCAAAATTATGATGGATATTAATAAACACTGTAGAATTTGGGTCGTCTATATCCTTAGATGTACATATAAAGGAATCATTTCCAGTATATTTAACCAACACGGCTTTAATATCAGCCAACATTAACATTCTATTCATAAAAGAAAATTGAATAGCAAATTCCATATCATTCAAATACTCTAAACCCTCTTGTGAATCGGTCAACAATATAGCTAAGTCATCATTTGGAAGTGGAGTTTTGTATTTCTTACATATTTCTTTGGCTTTTACAGCATGACGATTTGCAATTTTTAATCCAATATTACGAGAACCGCTATGCAACATAATCCAAAGATTATCTTCAATATCTGATTGAAATTCTCCAAAATGGTTTCCTCCACCAAGAGTTCCAAGTTGACTATAAATAGCTTCTATATTAATATCAGGATTAATTGTTAATTTTTTTTCAAAGCAAGATGTTATGTAATTATTGAATAGATTACTAGCTTCTTTCCTATGCCTATTAGTTTGTTGATGATTGCATCCAACTGGAATTTTTTCTTTGATTAAATGAATAATTTCAATCAGGTCCTCTTTAGAAAAAGAACTGGCTTTATAGTCAGTTTTAACAGCCATCATTCCACAATTGCCCGTTACACAGATACAGCCACCTCTTCGCATAATCCAAAAACCAGTAGACGTGGTGAAGCAGTATTTTAAACCATCTTCAGAATCTACTATCTTTATGTCTGTTTTAGGGGTTCCACCTAGTTGTACTCTAGGCTTACCTTTGGATAATAAACATCTGTATGTCTCTTTATCCGACCTGTTATCGTAGTTAATGGATGTTCTTTTCCCTTGTGTTGCAAATACATATTGTACAAAATCAACATCCTCTTTATATTTACTGCAAAATGAATTTTGCGTTGTATCAAAATCCCAATGCATAATCTCATCTTCAATTATTTTCAATTGCTCTACTGAGGCATTTTTAAATACCCCGATTCTTTTTTCCATCAATGGTGGTTTAAATCGAAACCAAACATCTCCATTTTTAGATATGCCTTTAGTGTACTTTATTTCTGAATCCGATAATAGTTCTTCTGCCCTTTTTATTTTCCTTGACTTTCTAAATCTACACACGCAACTTGATTTAGTATCCAAACAGCCATCCGCCATGACCATAACCTGAATTCTTATTTTTTCGTCGGTCAATGGAATTGATGTGTTTATTATCAAATTTGGTATCTCATTAATAAAGTAATCTCTCATTCCTAAAACTCTATTTTGATGATAATTATATAATTCTTCCATCTTCATTGTATATTTCTTACCAATCATACCTTTCCTGTGATGAACTCCTTTTTCTAATAATACAGTATGTTCACCAGAAAGCATTTGATTAATACCATATTTGGTTTTTAAGTAATAAAACTTAGTCTCTGGTAACACAACATAGTTGATTGGCGTTCTAAAGACCGTAGAATTGTCTTCTGCGTTATACTCTGCTATTTTCTCCCCTTTATATTCAGATATTTTCACCCAGCCTTCTTCACTTAGATATTCGGTATCCTTATCAACGCAACCTATATCCACTCCAACAGCATTAGGACACACAGCACCCTTCATTGCTAAAACTCCACCAATAGGCATACCTTTACCTAAATGTCCATCAGGGGTCAAGGAAACGTGTTTAAATGCGAATGGGTGTCTTGCTAGTGCTTCTGTTTGCTGAGTCAATCCAGAATCAGCATAATATTCTTGTTGGTCAACCCATACTTTGATTGGTAAACCGCCATTTTGATAAATAAACATATTTAATACCTTATTTTTGGATGATTGCTATCTACTAATTCGTTCCATTTGTTGGTAAACCTATCATCAATTTTAGTTTTTTCAAGTTTTTCTAACCGTTTTATTCTTTCTTCTAAACGTTTAACCGTTTCTTTTAATATTTTTATTTCAGATTTGATCTCTATTTCTATTTCTAATTCGTTTATTGTTCTTCCTGACAATGCCATTTTAATTTCCTTTATAATTTTTAAATTTATCTGGTATTTGTCTTATTCTTAAATGCTCAGGAAACTTATTTATGTCTTTTATTAATTTACCATCAATATGTATTTGTTTAACAAAAACAGGGACACCAGCCTTTAAGCAATCATTAACTGCTTTTTCAATCCATTCAATTTTACATTCACGTCCTGCATTGTTTCCCAGTGATTCTGCTCCTATTACAACCAATTTAATTCTTTTTTCATAATATTCGTCTGGCTCCAACCCACATCTACTTCCACCAAATATTGAAGATTCTTGCCAATCTTCTCCTGTTAAACAATCTACATATTCACCAAGCCCACGTTCGCAACTTCTAGTTATATGTTGTAAATCAATTTCACCAAGTAAAGGCTCCAGTGAAAGCCATCTGTGTAATACATCAGCTTTCAATAATTCTGGTATTCTTTCGTCTGCTCTTGTCTGATTCTCGCAAGTAACTCCGAACCAACATTCTTCTTTACGCCATGCAAAATCGTTAAATCTTTTTGCTCTTTTGGTTAAAATTAAGTTGATTGCTTTATCATTTAAAGAGTAAAGAATGTCAAAAAGCTGATGATGAGAAACCCACTCACCAAAAATGTCAGTCATGTTACCAACAAAAACAATCCCAGATTTTGGAGCTTTTGCATTTGTCATAACAGTAGGTTTAAAATCACCGTCATTAATTCCGAATCTTTCAACAACTCCTTTGGCATAACAGTTTAAACATCCTTCAGAAATCTTATTGCACCCTATTACTGGGTTAAAAGCTTTTTCCCAATATTTTGCAGAACCTTCCCAGTTTTTCATATAATTTTCTCCTTTTTTAATAATTCAATTGAGTATTTAGCTTCTCTTTCATCTATAAAAACATTACCGAAAAATAATCTTTGTTTATCTAAACAGTTTTCAGTCCATTCTTCTGTGTTAATATATGGTTCTTTAAATGATATATAATAATATATTGATTTATTTAGTGGGGGGATGTGTCCCATTAAATTTTTCCATATTTTAAAATTGCTTAATGTAAAAACTTTCATATTATAAGGTATGTTTCCTAAAAGCCGACGTTCTATTGTAAAAAAGGGATGATATCTATTTACATGTCCAAATAATCCTGAATCTTCATCTATCCATTCTATCATATTTTTTTTCATTTCAAAATAACTATCAAAACTTACATTTCCAATGGTTTTAAATTTATAGATGAACATCATAATGTATAAATATTGATGAAATTCATTTACATTATTAATTCTTACATAAAATATTTCCCCATTAACTAAAAAATTATTATCCATTATTATCTCTTATTTTTTACACGGTTCTTCCTTAACCAAAGTTATTATAAAATCTCCAGATATTACTATTTTATCATTGAAAGGATAACAATCATCTTTTATAATAACACATCTATTTATATAAGTCAAGTCTCCACCTTGAACATATATGTATTTATATGTATTATTTGAAATAAATATCTCTATCAAATAGTATTTTGTATTATGCGTAGTCTTTTTTGATAAAAAATTCATAAAAGAAACAGTTATGAATAAAATTAACGCAAAAATAATTAATAACATTCTGAATCTATTTAAAAACATATTTCACCTGAAGAAAACAATTCAGGGAAGTGTCCGCAACTTATTCCACCAAAAATACTTATAATATGGTTATGTTGATTTTCGTCTATTTTCTTTACTTGAAAATCCTCAAAACTCATTTCTATAGAATTTCCATCCTTCAGTCTATACATTTCTCCATCTTGTTTTAAAATGGCTTCCTTAATGTCTTCTTCATTAAATTCGTCTTCTGAATATATCTTATATCCCCACAATTCAACTTCATCTTTTAAAAATCCAGTATAAGTTACGAGAAATTTCATTTTATCATCCCTTTGTTTTTGTTGTTTTAAAATTATTGAAACTTATATAACCTGATATAAATAAAAATTAATATTCTCCTTTCGATAAATATATGGGGTCTCTTTTTTTAATAATAAGCCTTCCTTTGAGACTCTCTGAGTACTTTTCTGTAAGAGGTTTAATAACAATACCCTCTCTTAAAACACTAGGATTAAGTAAAGATTTACCATTAGAGTATTCAGTTATGGTCTTACCATTCAAAACATCCCTTAACGTTTCGCTACAAGATATAGTTGGAACAGCCCCTAGTCGATAGTGAAGTGTGGTAAGGAACATCTCAGAGAATGACATAAATCTTCCATCTATCTTGATATCAAAAACTAAAAATTCATGAGATTTTAATTTATATGGATTACCTTGAACTTTAGGACCAATAAACTCCCCATAGATTGTTACATTACTAGCACCTTCCGTTGATATTAACATTGTAAGAATATTGTCCATCTTGAGCTTTCTAAACATTTCCCATAAAGAATGCTTGCGTCCATCTATTTCCAAAAGAGTATAGTTTCTTTGATTAGTAAAAAAGGTAATTTTTCCATCCTTCTCAACATTGGCAGAAAACGATACATTCGTTCCTTCTATTTTTTCCGATATAAAAACTCCAACATCCATCAATTCTTCTACTACATCTGGATATCTTTCACAACCTTCAATGTCATAAACCGAAAGAAAATTTGGCAACGGTAAAAGATTAGCTCCTCCTTCTAGAATAGCTTCTGGTTCGTACTTTTCTACACCTAGAAACTCAGTGAGAATTTCCGGAGACATTTCGTTTGTTTTTGGAAAAGACAACCTATCAAGTAAATCAATAGGTTCAACTAACCCCTGAGATATTTCTCCCCTTATACATTTGGTTTTAACTCTATTTTGGTTTTTTCCACAGAGAAGTCCTAATAGTCCGATTTCTTGAAGAACTTTTTCTGGGATTAAAGAATCTATTGGAAAATAAAGGACTACATCACCGGCTTTAAATTTATCTTTTGGTATTACAAATTGAAAATTAGAACCTTCAAGTTTTCCAATATCCAATCTGTCTGCGTTTGGATGAGTGTTTACAAATTCTAATACCTCTTTAGTTACTCCGAAAAATGACATTTTAAATCTCCTTATTATTTATATTTTAATTATCATTTTTATTCATTATAATACTCAATAATACTCAACATCCATTCTTTTTCATAAACTGCTTCTTTTCTAGTTAGATAAAAGTTTTCAAATCCAAACAAATGTTTATTTTCTTCGTTATATATTAACTTTTTTATTACCCATTTCCCTCTTGATAGTGAAATAACAAAATATGTTACTCCAATAACTGGTATTAAACCTTGCTCCCCCAGAAATTCAGAAAAAGAAAACACTTTAATACCATATGTGGTATAATATTCCTCGGATACAAATCCAAATATAAAATCGTTTCCGTATGTATTATTCCAAATATTAATAAATATATTAATACACGAATACCCATGCAATAAAATGCTTTCCACACATCTATTCTTTTTAGAGGTGTCATTGATATAAAATATTTTAAACAAGGAATTAACTTCTTCTATAGAAATTAATTTTAAAACTCCTTTAATTTTTTTTAATTTTCTCTTGGGTTTCATTTTTATTACCATTAAGTTTTATCAACTCCATATTAGCTAACATTTCTACTAAAAAGAAAGGATAAAATTCAAATAATGTTTTATTATGTTTATTATATTTAACTTCTCTAATTTTATATTTATTTTTAGATGTATTATTAGGTTCTATTATGTAATATGAATGTCTAAGTAATGGATGAAACATTTTTACAAAATCTGAGTATTTATATATTTTAATATTAAGACTTTGATAAAAACTTTTTTCTGAATATCTCAATTCTGGTCTTGTAAGCATTACAAAATTGTTATTACCAGAAATATCTAAAGAAAAATTAATACAAATATTTTCGGAATGTCTATTCATACACCCAAGTGCATCATTTAAAAAATCATTACAATAATCAGCTTTTTCAAAAAAATCTAAAACGCTTTGTATTTCATATTCATTTGAACATTCTATTACTCCGTCAATTGGTTTGTATTTCATTTTTGTTTTAACCTTTTCAGTTCTTCTTCAACTTCTTCTTTAAATAGTGAAAAGAAAGAATATTCAAGTAATAATTTATGTTCAGGTTTATTTTTATATAAAAACTTTTTAATAGTTAAATAATTATTATTATCTGGAATAATTATATATAACATTTCATTATTAAATATTTCAATGTTATCCATTAAAAATTCTTTAAATGTTATAATTTCAATTTTTTTCACTAACTTGTAGAATTCTGCACTTGCATATGCCAATAATGGTTTATTTCTAATAATCATACCTGAGTATGTAAATTCTATCAATAAATTTATACATATCTCTCCATACAATGATATATATTTTCTAATACTTTCTAAAGCTCCTTGCGAATAATCTAAATTATCAATTTCTTTTATAAAAAAATTAACTTGGCTCATTTTATTGCACAGGATAGCTTTGTTTGGTATTTTTATTTTCATTATTAGTTCATTTTTTGTATTAATTCAATCATATCTTGAAACATTTTAATTTTAGAATTATAATAAAACTTTAATGTCCTTGAACGTAAATGAGACGATAATAATTTTTGAATCATTTGTTCATAAAATTCTATAAATTTATTTTTGCAAAATTCAATTCCACAATCAGGTGGTGCAATAATATATTTCCTGTAATGTTCACTTAAAGCTCTTTGTACAATCCCTACATGTCTTCCAGTGCTTGAAGAATAAGTTCTACTCGTGATTATAACAGGATTGCCTAATTTTGCGATAGGGAAATGATGTCCATAACTGTATATCACACCATCTTCAGAGAATAAATTTCTTGATTTGCTGTTTTTGCCAGACAACCATTCTTGTACAACCTTTGAATTTTTTTTCATTTTAAAACCTCATTTACCATAAATTTTTAATATTTCTTCTTTATTGAATATTTTTTCTTTGTTAGATGTTGAGTCTGAATAAATTAAATATTTGGAATTTCTTATTACAATATATATATCTCCTCCTGTTGTATATATATCAGATGTGAATCCATATAATACATCTCCATCTTTTTCATAAACAGTACCTACACATCCACCAATACCTATTATTGTATTAGCACATTCAATAGCTTCATATAAAATTTCTCTTAAAGACAACATTTCAGATTCTTCAATCCACTCTGAATATTCTTCGTCACGTCTACAACAATTACACCCATATCCGTTATTTTCAAATATTTTTTTAAGTATTTTCATTTTTTATTCTTTCTTGTTGTTCTTTTTAAAAATATCAACAATAATTTCTAATAAAATATCAAATCTTGTCAGTTTTTTGTTCATTTATTTCTTTTGTTTAAATTGTTAGTAAAATATAAGAGCGTAAATCTAAAATACAACCATTAAAATAAATTTAAATCAATTTTATTAACTATGAGTAACATCCTTTATTTTTTCTTTCATATCATTGTCATAATCATACTCAAAAGCATCTAGCCAAATTTGGCGATGACAACAATCAATAGATTTTATTATTTTATTTCTTAATTTTTCACTATCATTTTCTTGTAATAATTTAAAACATTCTTCTGCCCTTATCTTTTCCTTTTTCATTTTTTCTATGAACTTTTTACACTCTTTACATGTTATTTCTTCTTCTACTTTAGTTGTTGTTCCTGTTGAGACTCCACAATTAGCATTGTTATCCCATCTTGCAAGATGAACAGTTTGTGCAAGTTTTAGTTCTTTTTTTATTTCTTTTTCATCTTGTCTATAGGCTGAACCTCTGTATACATTACTTCTTTGTGGGATTAACATTAAATCCACCCATGTTCTTTAATATATATAAGTAAATTAGCCAACTGCTCTTCCAAACATTGGTCTGATGGGAATCCGCAAAGAGATGCTGGAGTTTTTCCATATCCCATATTCATTTCATATCTTGCATAAATATGCTTATCTGGTTTTTCCCCTGTTACATGAAGAGAAATAACAAGTTTATAATATCTATCATGCACATTAATAAAGGGGGGTAAAGTTTTTATCAATTCAGTTACACTTGGGATAAAGAATTTTTCTTCGTTTTCATTGTCTTCTAACTCTGGATAAGAGATTACCTCTACACCACTAGAGTCTGTTATCCACGCTTTACCACTTTTAAAATCAAAACCAAGTTCTTTTAATCTTCTAGCCGTTTCAAAATCAATCATTTTTGTTTTCCTTTATGTTTTTCGTTGTTCCACAATATATGCATTCTTCCCATGTAACTTTACCCATATTACTTGAATTAGGGCTAAACTTACAATCCCTAACACATCTGGTTATAAATTTATCTCCATTTTTTGTATAGTGTGGACCAAGATGACCACAAGCCATAATACATTGTTGATTATTTATTGATGTTTTGTTACATTTTAAAAGAAGTTCATCTGTGGTTTCATAATAAATACTTTCTCTACTTTTAATTTCTTTTTTGTATCTAATAATAACTCTTTTTATATAATTAATAAAATTCCATACAAAAAATGAGAATACAAACAAAATTGCAATTGAAATGGCAATAACTCTAGCTATTTCAAAAGTAATAACTGCCCATATTGTGGAAAGGATAAACCCTACAGATAAAACAAGTATTAAAAAAACAATGATAGTATCAAAAATGCCTTCTTCTTCCTCGTATGCTGCTTTCAAAAATAAAAATATTTTGTTCATTTATAAATATCCTTTTTTAAACAATTAAGTATATGAGAAATAACTTCTACTGTCCAACCATTACCAATCATTTTATACCTTTGAGAATTACTAACTCCAGCAGTGTAGTTATCTTCAAGTGTTTGAAGCCTTTCACACTCTACCGGAGTTAATTTCCTCCATAGAAGTTTTTCTTCATTATTTTCTTCATTTATACAAACTTTTGGTTCTTGATTTCCACCTTGAGCAGCGGTAAGTGTTGGAGCTTTACCATTTTCAGAATAAACTCTTTTAATATAATCATGACCATTAAGTTCTGCCTTGCCTATAAGAATGCATCCCTTAACTTCATCAACATCTATAAATTTTCTGCCATCATGATTGTGAATAATAAGATTGTCTTTTGTAACAGTTGTAAGAGTATTTGTTTTGCCATCATCTCTTACTTCAAATCTCTGAGTTGTTAACCCTGCTACAGTCATTTTACCATCTTGTCGATGACCGTCAACTATATACCTTCCTCTCATAGCTGCACAAACTGTTCTTTGTCCGTGATTATCAACACCCTTCCAATAATTAGCATCTAGACATTGACTTTTGTCAGTTTTTTCTATAAAAATACCTCTATTTTTTATTACAGGTATAACGTCTGTTTCAAGAATGTCTTTTAAAAAGATATGTCTATCTTCAGGTTGAGTAATTTCCCAATTACACCAATATAATCTATATCTATTTTGTGCCGAAAGTAAAGATGAATTAATAGCAACTTGTTCTACACCAAGAAATTCAGAAATTACTTTTTGATGTTCTTTTTTCATCCTGACGTTTTCAAGAAGGAACTTAACATCAGGATTATAATGTTTAACTTCATTTAAAATTCTCACATAATCAAAGAATAATTTACTTCTTTGGTCTTCAAAATTAAGACCTTTTCCGGAGAAACTGAAACCTTGGCAAGGTGAGCCCCCAATAACCATGTCTATCTTGCCAATATCATACATTCCTGTTTCAGTGAAAAGTATCCCCTCAGCATAATGGACTTTTGTAACATCACCTATTTGATTTATTTCTGGATGATTTTTCATGGCTACTTTCATGGCATATTTATCAATTTCTGAAGCCATATATTCGTTCACTATGAAACCACAACGTTTAAGAGCTACTAGTCCACAAGCCATTCCATCAAATAGACTTATTACATTTAATTTATCCATTATTATTTAACATCCTTTTAATTTTTTATATATAATCCTTTTAACTTTTATATATGTTTCATTTTCTAATGCATCTTTTGAAGAATTAAAAATATTACCAAACTCTTTTAGTAAAAAGTCTAATGGTTCTCCTTCCCATCTTTTTTCAATTATTTTATAATCTTTAAAATTGATATAATAAAATAACTCTCCAAGTTCTGGTACTAAATATTTATTTTTGAAAATGTTCCATGGTATAATCTTATCAATTACTGTTTTATAGCGATATGAATTTTGTTTTCTTTGTTCTTTAAAATGGGTTTTATATTCTACTTGAAAGTTATTACCAATTTCTATTGCAACTCTTGATACATCACTAACATTAGCAATTAGAGAATGAAGATAACTTCTGTTTTCACCCCTATCATATTTAAAACCATTCCCGTATAATAAATCTAATATTTCAGTAACGTCTTCTTTTTTTTCAGAGAAAACAGCCAATGTTCCTAATTTGTATTCTTCAGATAGTTTAAGTTTCATGTTTATCCACTTTATTTAGTTTAATTAATGTTTTACTTGCTTCATTAATAGTGAAAAATAAATTATCAAATTCAAATAAATTTTTATCAAAATCAGAATTTTCCCATTCTTTACTTTTTAAAACTCCAGAATTAAAATCGTTATAATAAAACAATTCTCCAGATTCGCAACATAAAAATTCTTTTTTAAATTCATTTAAATTAATTCTTTTATATCTTAAATTTGAAATATAAGATACAGAAAAATATTTACGAAACATACAAAATCCAATGGTTTTTACGTCTTTAACATTTTTCTTTATCATTTCTACAATTTCTTCATTACTATCTCCATAAAGATATTCTCATCCTACAGTTTCAAAAATATCTAGTATCTTTTTAAACTCATCCATATTTCTAGGTACTAATGCAATTTTTTCTGGAAAAGGTTTAAGAAGTTTCATTTGTAATCTCTAATTTATTTTTAGCTAATTTTGACATTATAAAAACATTTTTAAAATATAATAACAGCTTATCGAAATCAGAATCTCTCCATCTTTTACTACATATTTTACCATTATTAAAGTCTATGAAATAAAATGTTTCATCAATGTCTGGGATAATGAATTCCCTCATAAAAATATTAAGGTTTACATATCTAAATTTTTCCATAGATATTAGATAGTCTACATCATAAAATTCTGAATTAATTAAAAACCCAATACTTTTAAAATCTACAACTTTTTTATAAATAAGTTTCGATACTCTTTGTTTACTGAAAGAAGAAAGATGTCTAATATTTAGACTGTCAATTATATCAAGAATTTTATCTACTTCTTCTTTACTGTCTGGGACTATAATTAAATTAATTTTTGTATTTAATTTCATTTTTTAAACCTTAATATTTCAGATATTTTAAATTTTGCAAATTCTTTGGTAAAAAATACATTGTCAAATTCTTTTCTCAAATTATGTATTTTATCTTTGCTTACAAAATTTGTTTTATTAATTCTATTGTTGTGTACATCTATATAAAAATATGTATCTCCGTCTTCTAATGATAAATACTTCATAAACTCTTTTAATGTAATATAAGGCATATTGTCATAAGTAATATCAAAAGATATCCTACCATTTAAAATGTGAAGTTGTGTTCTATTCTGGTAATATTTCCAATATTCTTTACATATATCATCTAATGCTTCTTGACCACCAACCCACCGGAAACCTAAAATACTCATAGAGGTTATAAATTCTAAAAATTCTAGTTCAGTACAAGTGTTTATTGATGTTTCTAAATTTTTTAATCCTATATATTCACCTATCATTTTCATTTTACACCATGTCTTTTATTTTATTTATTTCACGAATTATCATTGATTCAATTGTAAAAACATTTTCCATTTCAAGGTTAAAATTGTCGCTTTTACAATTAGTCCATTTTTTGTTTGTGTACTTCATGTTTATAAAGTCATATATGTAAAAATAATTCCAACCCACAGATGGCTTACTTCTTATAAACCTTTTTTTAAATTCTTTAAAACTAATGAAATAACGAATTTTTTCATATGTTACTACTCTACTGACTGGTTTTATAGATAATGTTCCGTCACTATTTATTATTAAACAATTATTCGTCCCAATTGTAAAATATCTATTTACAAAATCATGTATATCTAAATTTTTATCAATCATGTGAATAGACATTAAAAATTTTATAATAAGTATAGCATTAGGAGGAAAATTACAAACAATAAAATAATTAAAAGAACTAGGATTAATTATTATCATTTTATACTCCAGTATATTTGTCTACAAGTAATTTAGCTATTGTTGATGGACTTTTTAAATGAGGTATCTCTTCTTTGTAAATTTTATTTTTAATAATAACTGGTTCTATTTTTAACAATTTGCGTTTATCAGAAACTTTTCTTTTGCTATATTTTTTTCTGATATTTTCTTTTATTCCTTTGTTGTTCCCCCTATTTCCACCATTATTCTTCTTCATAAAATGTCCCATATCTTTTTTCTATATTATATAAAATTTTACCACATTTAGCTTGAATAGCTAACCATTCTATTAACGGAAACTGAAGTTCTAGTTCTATTACCTTTTCTGTATCACTTATTTTTATTCTTCTTCCATCTTTTATTCTTATCGCATCGTTGGATGTTTTCTCTTTTATATATATGTTATGATTTTCATATGAAAAAAGTTGAGATTCACAATCTTTAAATTGTACTTCTCTTTTCATTATTCCATATTTAACTTCTTCTAATCCACGTTTTATTTTAAGAAATAAATCATAGTCTTTTTCTGTCAGAAATTTTCTTTTAAGAGATTTTGGTATTTTCTTATCTTTTCTTATTCTCATACATAAAAAACAAGCAAAGTGATAAGAGCACTTTAAATTGTCGATTATTTTTGATAATATTTTTAATGAAAAATATACACAAACTGCGAAAGTTACTATACAAGATGATAAAATCATCACGTTTGTTGAGTAACTAGCCATTATAGATAAAGTATTCACTATTTTTATATTCCTTAATTTGTTGTTTTCTTTCTTCTCTTGCAATTGTTAATTTATTCATCAAGTCACCAATATTCAAGCCTTCAAGTGATAATATACCATGTATTTCAGATGTTTTCTTAAAAATATTTATAGTAAGTTCTAAATCATATTTAGCATCATGCAATTCTTCTTCTTTAACTTCTATTCCTAAAAATTTAGCAACAGTAGAAAGCTTAAAGTTTGGCATGTATTTTCTTCTTAGAAGTAAAGTTTTAGAAGCCAAATGATAAGTATCTACTACCGGAGCAGAATAAAAAAATGAATTAAAGAACTTGTCATTATTTAATATGAAAAATCTTTTTAGTACTTCATCATCAAATTTATGATTGTTGAATCCTCCAAGAAACATTTTATCATTTGGGTCAAATTTCTTAACATGGGCAGAAAGGCTATCTACCAATCTTTTATACATAGACTCTGGTGTTGGATAAGAATAAAGTTGTTCTTTTGTAATTCCACATATTTCAAGTGCTCCATATTCTATCCTTGCACCAACGTGTGGACGTGCAAACAAGTTAATAGAATCTACAACATTCCATTGTTGAATGTCAAAAAACATCCCAGAAAGTTGATGTATGGCACAATCTTGACTTAACCCAGTAGTCTCAAGGTCATAAAAAAATATTTTATCACTCATATTGTTCCTTTTTATTATAATTTAATACTATAATTGCTTAAAATAATATTGTCAAGTAATTCTTGATTAAAATCTTCCCTTAATTCTGAAATTCTTACTAGATTTTCTACTTCCTCAATTAGAGCATCTAGTTTCTCATCTAAACCATCTTTATAGTAATCTAAAAAACCTTCTTTGACATCTCTAATAAAATTTCTATATTCAAGTGGAAATACTATCTCTCCATAACGCAAAAGGTCTTTAAATCCAAGAATACCTCTAAAGGCATGACTTATTGCTTTATAATCTATTCCGTTATTTTCTTTAGCCTTTTTAGCTCTTTTACCATATGTTCTAACGACGTTATGAAGACATAATTTTAAATAAGCAGGGCTAATAGTTCCTTCAAATTTTCTTGAACATATTTCAACCATGTTCTGTTTGTTTTTTTCTACATATTTTCTAACATATTTGCTTTCAGGGATAAATTCGTAAAATTCATTAATACTTTTATGACCGAGAAAACCATCCAGAAAATCAATCATATCACAAACAGTTTGTACTCTTGACCCCTTTACTTCATAAAGAGAAGATTGCCCCTTACAATAACTAATAGAAGCGTTGTTGTTTTTGCAAACTAAATCTTTTCTGTGTTTAAAAATTTCTTCAAACATTCTACTTGTTGAAATAGTAGCATTTCTGTTTGACGGAGCAAATAATAAATCTAAAGATATTACCTTCCCCTCTGTTAAAAATTTTCTAAAGTCTTGAATGGTCATTTCTCCAACATCATTATTACCGGTTTTCCCATTTATAATATCTATTTTTTCTTCCAATATTAAATTCTTAATATCTGGAGCAATGATGCTTTTAATATCAGTATCTGAATCGTTAGTATTGGTTCCATAAAGTCTTGAACCATAAATTGTTTTAAAAATAGTTTCCATTTAATCTCCATAAACTACAATGTTATAGCATTTTGCTCTGTGTTGTTTAACCCAATTATCTAATTCATTACAGTGGCGTTTAGCATCTGCATTATCTCTTTTATAATAATAGTTCTTTTTATTAGTATTGCCATGCCAAAACATATATCTTTCCTTATATCGTTCAATAGCTTGTGTTGGATTTGGTGCATTTCCATAATAATCACCATTATCTATAATATATTTAGTATCTTCACCAGAGGTTTGGATTACTGGAAATGTAATTCTTTCTTTTCCTCTTTTTGCCTCAATAGTTATGTTTGAACTCACAATATAACACCTTCATTATTTTTTTCTTTATCCATAGATTCTAATCGAATCCAATAATTTATTTACATTTTCAAACGTTAATTTGGTTATTTTGACATAGCAATCTATATTGCTTCCTGGGGTTCTGTTATTGACAATAAGCCTGGTTGGATGACCGAAAAAACCTCCATTTTTTGTAAAACAATCCTTATTTGCAAATTTCAGTATTTCAGATAGAGATTTTAGCGTTTCATTGCCAGCCAATATAGCTTCTTCTAAAGTTTCATAAATCCCTATAGTGGTTTTTTTATTTTCGTATTGTCTTATTTCGTTTTCGTCTAAATATGAGTATCTAAACTCAACGGATAGTAATTCTTGTGTTTTCATAATACCTCATTTTACAACTATTCCGTTTTTACCGCTTAATAGCCTTCTCGTTTCTCTACTTCCATTGATATAAATTCCGTCAAGGATACGCCAATACTCCCAACTCATTGGTTGAAGTTTAGGAGTTCCAGTTTTTCTGCGAGAGCTTCTTGTTTTCTTTATATAATTTGGATTATTTTTCTTTTTATTCATTATTCCGTTCTTTTTAAAATTATTTTTCCCTCAATAAAGAGGATATTGTTTTATCTTGGTTAAGTCGCTCATATTTTAATTCCCTAACAAGATTCATCACAAGGTGTTGCGTGACATGTTGGACATGTTTCGGGTGAACATTCACAGCCAGAAGCCGCTTTTCCGTCCACAGTTGGTTCTCCACATTCAGGACATTCACCATTGGGTTCGCCTAAGTCATATGATTCACTGCACATTTTATTGTTTCCTTGTTTTAAGTAATTCTAATCTCATTCTGAGTATATCTTTGTTAATTGATAGTGCATCAAATTCAAACAGGGAATTTAAAAAATCATTATTCATAAATCTCTCACTCTTTATAGACATCGAATGCACATCTATATTTTTACATACTAGAGTATACATTATTACATGATATTACCAACATAGAACCATCTGAATAATAGAATACTGCCAAATCACTTTGATTGGGGGAATCAAAACCACTGTGTTTGTGTAGTGATTTTATATTGTGGTCTATTTCATTATTTTTCATATATTTAGATAAATCACCAAACTTAAACCCGTATTTATAGTATTTTAAAATTTGTTTTTTTACTTCTGTTGCTTTATTCATTCACTTCTCTTCTTTTTTTATTTTCATTTTAAGATATTTTAATCTTTCTTCAATTATATATTTTTCAGTCGATAGAGCACCAAATTCATGTAGATAATTAAAGAAATCATTATTTATAAATTTTTCACTTTTAACCGACATTAATTTTATATCTATATAAAAAATAGTTTGTCCTGTAGCCGGAGCATCTAATATTAATATGTCGTTAATAAATTGTTCAAAACTTAAAAGAGTATCACCATATGAACAATTGGAAACAGAGCCATACCCAAATGCTTTATTTATCTCTAAAAAAGTTTCTGAACTATAGTTTGTCCAGTAATTTTTTTTATCTAATGGATTATGTCCGCTGTGCCATTTAAATTTTTCACTTTCTAATAGACTCAGTATATAATTAAATTGTTCTTGAGTTTTTGTATTAACATAAACTCCGGTTTTTTTAAAGTTCATTATAAAATTTCATACACCTGTTTTATTATTGGACAATTACCGTATGAGCATATTTTACATGTATTTTCACACTTATCTGAAATTTCTTTGAATATCTCAATTTCATTTTTTGTAAAATCAAGGTCAAACATTTCTTTTGTATATGAAAAATCAAGAGAGCTTACTAATTGACCCCATGCACCATCAACTTTATTTTTACCTTCTATTTTATAGTATTTGCTTTTATTGTCATATTTTAATATTATAAAAATTCTTTTATTAGCTTCTGCTACACTTTCCATATCAAAGGTAAAACCAGGAGAACGGTCTATGTCAATGTTTTTTATTTCTTTTATTTTTACACGAAAACCTTTTTCTAATTGCATTTTACCACCAGTGCTTTATAATAACTGTTTCTCCGTCTTTTCCTCCATTTTCCATTAGATATTTTGTTAATTTATTGGCTTCTTCGTCATTACATATATCATATTCAACATAACAATCATTTCCAGCTTCATATTCATCAAAAAACATTTTTTTAATATCTTTTGGAAAATCCTGACAATCGAATATTTTCATCATTTTAAATTGTTTACTCATTTTTTATATCCCTTATTTTAAAGTCTTTTATTTCTGTTCCAAAAACATAAAACGATGGGTCTTCCGAGTGGAAATCATGAATTAGATACCTGTTAAAAACAACATCTGATATTTCCATTCCCTCAGATACATAAACTACCACTTTTACTTTTATCTCTAATTCAACCTTTTTCATTTGTAATACCCTTATCTTTAAGTAATTTTAATCTAAATTCTAAAAGTTCTCTACATGTTGACAATGCATTAAACTCAAGCAATGATGTAAAAAATTTACTATTATTAAACAGACCATTTCTTATTGACATTGACTTTGTGTCTATATAATCTATTAAAGTATTTGCTTTTGGTGTATCTTCAGTTATAATGTTCAAAAACTGATTTATTGTTAATACTTTAAACTTTTTATCTATAGCCCATTGTATATTTGCGTAACCAAAACTCTCTCTTATAAAAATTACAGTACTTTCACAATAGTTGTTCCATTCTGGAATCCATGAAAGTGGTTTATCTCCACCCCTCCATAAAAAACCAACTTTTTCCAATATTGTCAAAACAAAAATAAGTTCTTGTTTTGTTTTTGTATTAACACAAACATCTTGTATTGTAAATTTCATTTAAACTCCATTTGTTTATATGAATTATAGTTGATATTTATAAATATAAAGTTAATTAGTATAAATCTTCTGACATTAATTGTTCATCATAATCATTATCTACTTGTTTTCGTTTTCTGGCTATTTCATTGCCTTCACGTCTATCTACAAATCTATCACTAGATGTTATAAATCCCTGTATTTCTCGTTTATATCGATTTCCATTAAGTCTATTAGAATCTAATATTGCCATTGTCATAAAACAATTGTGATGCCTTCGTCCACATACCACAAATCCTGTTTTAATATTGAATGGCTGGTGAACATATACCTTTTCATCATCAAAATGAATAGCAGCACATAATATATATTCGTCTACTCTTTTGTGTGGTAATCCATCATCTTCTGGTTCCATTATATATCCTTTAACATTGTTTTACTATCTCCTACATCGTGAATTGTTCCTATGATTTCAACGTTTTTTGGTATGAATTGCCCACCGATTCCTGTACAAAAGAATCTGGTTTCTGATTTAGAGTATTCTACTATTCCTTCTTCGTCCTCCCATTCTAATCCATCTCTATCTGTATAGCCTCTTTGTAACAATTTATCACCCTCAAAAATTAGCAAATCTTCAGGGAGTGTGCCCCGATAGCTTTTGGCGGCTGATTTTCCAGTACATTGTCCCATAGAAGATGGAACTATTTGTAGCATGTTACAAGATTTCAGTTCTGTAATGAACGGAACCATAGGACCGTCTTTAGAGACAGGATGTTCTGAATAGTAACCAACTACCCATTTGTCAACAGCCCATGACACTGGGTTTGAAAGAATACCTCTTGATAAAAATCTACTATTTTTGTTCATTTTTAATTCCTTGTTGTTTAAAATTAAAATGAAGTATTTCCAAATCCTTAAAGAATTCCGGTAGCGTAACCTAGAATGCTGCGCTTGAGCAGCATTCGTGGTGTAGCGTTAGGAATTCTTATTAATTGTTATTAATTATTAGGCTAAGAACAACGAAACGTCGTTCTAAAGAGCAACTTATTGCTCTTAATTCAATTTGGAAATACTTCAAAGATAAGTTATCAAAATACCATTTATTTTTGCAAAATTTAAAATGTTAGTTGTAAAAAACCTTGAACCCTTTATTTTATGGAGTCTAAATAATTTATGATTTCTGGACTTGTCCAGAAGAAATAAATTATGGGGACTAAATAAAATGTATACTGATTGTTAATGTAATATAAGATTGATGAAACATCAACCCTGCTAATTTTTAAGGTTAGCAAAAAACGGTTCAAGGTAAAATAATTTAAAAGAGTAGTGAATTCCACAATTACTTGTTCCAAGTAATAATATTGTAATAAAACATAAATATTCAATGATGAAACATCATCGAATCATATTACCTATATTTATTCTCTGGAGAGTTGCACACACATCTAAGCTAACATAAATTACAATACACTATATAGTGATTGAATATATGTACTTACAAGAATAAAGGTAACATGAAAAACAATTCACTAAAATGGTGAGGGATACTGGATTTGAACCAGCATATGGAGTATTTAGAGTACCCTGCCTTACCATATTGGCTAATCCCTCATTTAAAAAATGGTTGCAGGGGTTGGAATCAAACCAACGACGCTTGGCTCTATCACTGAGCTACCCTGCGATATATTAAACATCACCTGCTTTGTCTTTTTGACAATCTTCACACATCCTTACATAAACTTCTATGTCATACATATCATGTTGATATGGGTCTAACAGTTTTTCTATTACATATCCTCTATCTTGATGGCATAATGGACATGTATAACTACTACCCTTTTTCTCTAGGCGTTTAGCTTTTCGTACTTTTGTTCTTCTAAGTCGTTCTTCTTTGTATTCTTTTTCGAATATTTTATTTTTTGCCATATAGAGCATTCCTATAAATAAACATTTACGGCGTGTTGTTACACTAAAGGGTTGTTTTATTTGACCGCACGGACAGCATTCCCAACATGTAGGTGTCTTCTATACATATTGAGTTAATTCAGCCCCGAATTAACTGGTTGAACAAACTGTACCTACCACTCCCTTCGGAATCGGTCTATCTCTTAGCCTTGTAGTCAGGACACCAGACCCGTCAGCATGAGATATTTCCCCACTCATTAAAGATGGACACATTTAATCCAACTACCGTAAATGTTTAAATATTAAATCAACTCCAAGTCATGGTATGACCAAGAATCCTGTCAATACGATAGCTCCTGAAAATGCAATCTTCTTTTTCTCTGGAAGATGTACAGATATGTTTGGTCACATTCAAACCGCAGTCCAAATCTGCATTGACTTCGTGTTCAATGTCTCTTCCAGTAATAATAAATTTGCTTTCTGATGTTTCTTTTACTTCAAAGTCTTTCATAATTACACTTTGAACTTTTCTTCCAGTAGTTGATGCTGGAGTTAACACCAAAAATGAAACCATTTTCTTGTCCACCGATAGTTTTCTCAATCTTGTTACAAGATTAGATTTCCTCAATTTTTTATCATAGTCCAGTTCACGTTCGGGCTCAGTATCAACCTTAACTTCTGCTTTTTTAGTAGCAAGTTTTGTTGGGTCAATTAATTTCCCATTAACTCTTACTTCGATTTTTGGAACCCTTTCAATCTTTGGTTCTGTGGTTTCTTTTACTTTGGGTTTTGCGTCGAGCATTTGTCCTACGTTCATTTTACGTCTCCTTGTTGTTTTTTTGGGAGCAACCGCCCCCTGTTAATAATACCTAAATATTCTTTACCCTCTTCGGTAATATATCTACCTTGAGGAGTTCTTACCATAAATCCAAGTTTTACCAAATAAGGTTCAATACTATTCTCTAGAGTATCTTCATCTTCATCAATAGCCTGTGCTAATGATTTAGAACCTATAGGTCTTGGGATTGTAGAAAGGTAATATAATGCCTTTCTGTCTCGTTTGTCAAGTCCTATTTCATCAATTCCCTCCTTTTTAAACATTCCGTTTACAAATTCAAAATTAATTTCTGTATCTAATTTTTTTGTTTTTGCTATTGTGTAATCATTTGACAAAGAAAGAAATCTATTTGCTATTCTAGGAATACCCCTAGAACGTTTTGCTATTTCTAAAATTCCTTCATCATTTATAAAATATCCTAGAGATTTTGATGAATTATATAACACTTTTACTATATCTTCAAGAGAATAATATTCAAAGTTGAAATGTAAAGCAAATCTATCAAGAAAAGGTTTTGGAAGCTGACCCATATAATTGGTAGCACCAACTAGGGTAAAACGAGGAACCCAATATTCTTGAGCTTCATTTGACTGAGATTCATAATTCTTTTTCTTTAAAGATATGAGATTGTCTTCAAGAACAGTATGAAGAAGTTCTGTTATTAGAGATGGTAATCTATGTATTTCATCTATAAAAATAACAGATGGGATAAGTAAATCCCTGTTTATTATTTCTCCATTTGTATTATATCCAGAATTAGATATTTTAGCCAGTATAGATTCTATATCTGACGGATTTTTTATTGCTGTTGCCATTATCTTTATTAATGGAACATCCATTTCATTTGCAATTATAGATGCTAATGTTGTTTTACCAAGTCCAGGCGGACCAGACATAATTGTATGAGGGAATGCATCCTTTTTAATTATAGCTGCTGTAATAGCGTTTTCAACCCTATCAACAACCTCTCTTTGACCAGTAAAACCAGCCAAAGTGATTGGTCTTATGTCGTTGTTGTCACATTGCATTTAAACACCTCTTTTGCTATATGCATTGCAAGTTCTGCATCAGAAAGATGAGTATAACTTGAAATAAAATTACGATAAATATCTTCAGCAAGTCTCCCATTTTTAGACTCAGCAAAAGTCCTAAAATGTGGTAGTTCTCTTAATAGTTTTATATATTTAACAAGTGCATAAAAATCAGAGTCATCTTCATCCGTAGAAAGTATTGCTTTATAAGGTCTATTATGAAACAAATGAAAATGTCCTACTTCGTGAAAAAACGTTAACTCCATTGGAGTTTTAATATTTAATTGCTTTTCACGATTTACACACAATGCTATTTTGGGTGTACAAACAATTGTTTTACCTTGAATTAGACAAGCAAAAGCCCAAACTCTATTCTTATAAAATCCATTAATTGTTTTATCAGAATCAGGATTTTTTAAATTAAAAGAATCGTGAATGCCACTAATCAAGGTACTATATATGGTAATTTCTGGGATAAGAACTAAGTCTTCCTTTGGAATAAATTTTAACATGGTATGAACCCATGTAAGCCATTTGCTTTTCTCCAATTCGGTCATAAATTTTGCATTGACTAACATAGTATTTCATCCATTGTTGATTTAAATTTTTCTGCTTGTGCCGGATTAACCATAAAAAAGAAACTATACTTCCCTTTTATATGGTTCTTTATTTCGTTATTTATTTGTATCTTACCCGTTTGAATATTGTGCAATAAAGCTCTGAACTTCATTCTTTCTTTTCTGGGTATTGATGAAGTTTCACCATTAACTATAATTCCAGTAACCTTATGCCTCATTCCTACTGAATAAATTTTTGTCTTTGAACTGTTTACTTTTAATCCTAATTTTTTAATGATAACGTAAATGCATTTCATAAATTTTGGATTTATTTTTACATTACTACTAAAAGTCATATCATCAGCATACCTAGTATATGCTCTTATATTGTATTTTTCAAGAACATACTCTATACAAACATCAATATATCCTCCAATAATATTTGATAAGGCAGGACTTGTGGGAGCACCTTGAGGTAAAACGCCATTCAAACAACACAATTCAGCAATTATATCTATATAAGAGTAATGTTTTCTCATTAAAAACGGATATAAAGCACCAATAATCATATCTTTAGTTATTGATGGGAAAAAATCTTTAAGGTCCATTTTCAATATATATTTTCTGCTTAAATGTGGAATTGCGTTTGTAACGATGCTTTTACCATGGACAAAAGCATGAGACTGTGTTGTAGTCCCAAACATATATAAAAAACTTTTTAAGATTTTACCCTGAATCCTTTTTAAATCTTGATTTGGGGCAGAGATGGTACGTTTTTTAGTACGAGCTTCATCCTTCCAAATATTAAAAGTGTGATAATACTTATCTGTTCCTTCTTCAAGAATTGTACGAATAAGTTCTGGATTTTCCCCCAGTCTTTCTGCTAATAATTTAATTCCGTCAATTTTATCTTTTATTACAAGAAGATTGTATTTCCTGTTTAATTCAAGAAAAACAACACTATCATCAAAAAATGAAAGTTCACTATTCCTACCTTGGAATATTTCTCCATCCATTATTTTTCTAATTGTATCTACTGATTCTACACATCTTGTAATTTTATAATTACTAGGGCAATTATTAATAGATTCCCCAGACAAAATATAACGTCTTAGGGAACACTTAAAAAGGTCTTTCCTTGAAACTTTTTCAAAAAAATCTGTTATATTTTTATCTGGAGTAGTTATAATCATATTCTTTTACGCCTTTCTGATTCTAAAGCACCCCAAACATCCTTATCGGGGAATAAGAAAGACATAAAAGTGCTAACATCCCCTCCACAAGAATCTTTGAAATATTCTTCAGAACATTTTCCAAGTAATTTAATTAATTCGTCGAAAGCTTTTTCATGAGAAAGTTTTCTTGTTTCGTTAACTATCTTTTCTCTTTCCAGTTTTATTAATGCAATAGCTCTTTTGTTGTATTCCTTAAAAGTTTCTCCTATATTTGGACTTATCTTGCCTACTGTAATAACAGAATCAAGAACAGGAAACTTTGCAGGATTTTCAACCAAAAAGTATTTATTTTCAAACTTTTTGAGAATATGATTTGAAAGATTTTGTTTGTTTACAATAAATCTTTTAATAAAGTGTTTTATTATACCGTTTGGTTTGGTAATGCCCATTATAATCATGAGCAGAATACCATCAAAACAGTAGTCTATTGTTTTTAATCGTTTTGTCGGAGTAGCGATACCCAAAGTTGAAAATTTTATAGAACGTTTATCAAGTGATTCAAATTCACTTTTCCCCATGAACATTCCGCAATCCTGACCTACAAAACCATCTGTGTCAGTCCATGGACCATTTGCAAGTTTCTCAGCCCTCTTAGAGCAAGTTCCAATGCAATTAGAACAACTTTTTTCAGGAATAAATTCTTGTATTACTTCAGGATTATCTTTTAATGCCAAAAGAAAAGAATCTACAAGTTCTTTAATCTCAATAAGACCGTTTTGAGGGTCCTTTTTAAATGTCTGACAATACAATGCATAAGCAGAAAGTTTTTCTTGCTGCATAACAAGAGATAGAATTTTTCTAATCTCCGGTGTCAATTCAAAATTACCTATTTTAATCATAATTTTCTACCCATATTAATTGAAAGTTTGTATTTATTGTTAATTTGCCACGATTTGCCATATATTTCATGGTTGTTAATGTGAAATCATTACGTCTTGGGATTCTTTCATCATGTGTCATTGAACCTTCTAAGAGTTTTTCAAAGCCTTTGTTTAAAGTAATCCCATCAATAATCATAACCCTTTTTCCATTTTTACTTATGACATCTCCTAATCCATACCTTTGTTCAAAAAGTTCTTGGTCATATATGTGACCAACTATTCCCCCTTTTTCGTCGATGATAATCCCATCTATACAAGTTCCTTCTGGTATGTATTTCCAAGGTTTTTTAATCATAGCCTCACCATACTCATAATTACAATTTCTTTTGGCAATTCTATAAAATTAAGAGATAAGCTAATTCTCATAATTTTCAAAAATTTTTGCATTTCAGATTTATTTGATTTGTATAAACCTTCAATAAGCTTTTCAAAATAAGCTCTATCTACAATTTTATAGAAAATCACACCATAAGAGACATCAACACCAGACAAGTTCAAATCATATACTTCTTTTTTAAAATCTACCGGTTTAAAGAAATGTCCAATTATCTTTTGGTTAGAATCTAAAATAATCCCGTATATCTTATCACGTGTAGTTGTTATCCTATAGCGTCTTAAACATTTTTTTACGTTTTCTATTGTTTTAACACTAGGAGATGACTGAGCGGAACTTGTTCCCTCTAACATCAAAGAACGTTTCGATAACATTGTGAATCCCCTCCACTTGTGAAAGATATGAATAAAACATGTTTAACATCAACGATGAAACGGCAAAATTTGTAATGATTACTTGACCACCACCAGGAATTTGAGCCAATTCTTCGCAGGACATTTTAGCTCTATCTCCATCTTCTGTGGTTCCAATTTCAGGATGACGTTCTTCAATGGTTTTGTTCATGTTTTTACCTTCTTTCCGAAAGAACGTTTGAACATTCCCGTCATAAAGCTCGTTTCCACCGGAAATCAAAATTACATCATTCAATGATTGACAGTGTTGAGAAAGGATTCTTCTGCATGTATGATTATCAACACATGAAAATACAATAGAACCCTCTGGGATTATATATTTCACATTTTCCTCTCCTACGTACTCTTCAATCCCATAGACTTTTACTAAACCTTCAGAAAATCGTGAATTAAAAATCATTTCTTGGGCTTTTGCTTTATTCATCCCTATAAGGGATTCTGCAAAGGTTTGTCTACCTGCATTCCCTTGTTCGTATTTGTCTCCATCTACGAACGATATTTCAAACTTTTCACATTCTTCCTTGCCCAAAGAAAGAAGATAACGATATAAAGGTTCAACTAAATGTGAACCAATTCCGCCTAATCCAACTACTACAATTTTCATTTCTACTCCTTATAAAAATAAATTATTTAAATAAATAATAAACCCCATAAAACACTCAAGTGCTTATGGGGTAATATTAAAACCGGTAGTTATTAATCTTCTCCGTGCATAACAACCCCATCAATGTCGTCCACGCCAGCCCCAATTGGTAGTTCTGGATTTACTTTTTCTGGAAGTGTTAGAGCTTTTTGCTCCGATATAGTATTCGTAGAGACTTTCGTCGTCGAAATCGTAGTAGTTTGAGAACCCAATTGGGCTACGGGAAAACTTTTCACATTTGAAGAGTCGTATGACCCTGTTTTGTATGTATATGTCGCTGGCTTCTGAAATAGAGCCAGCACTTCCGAAGGGTATAATTCTCCGGATGTCTCCTCGACCCATCCGGCAATTACATCTGACATTTTACGATTAGGAAGAACTGCATCTCCAAACATATATCTGCACGAATATGTCCTTTGATTAGCATTAAAACTTCCGATAGTAATATGAATACCATCGAAATTATATTCGTCCTTGTCATCAACACCAGAATGAAATGCGCCCATTGCTGCGTGAGAATGAATGCTTCCCAATTGTTTCCAATCTCCGGCAGGAAGTGATTCTACAAATTCACCATTGAAATAATACAGTGATTTTTTGGCAGACGTATAACTTACCGAAGCTGCACTTATGGTCTGCTCTGGAACTTGGAAAGACCAATCGTTGTTTGAATTTCTCCACAGAATGACTGCGGCTTCTGACTGATGTTTTTTGTAAATTTCAGAAAAAAGTCTTTCAATTCCCTTAAAAATTTCAAGCGGAATTTTGATAGTTGAATCAAAAGTGACCATTGACGAATCAGCATCACCGAGTAATGGATTCTTTTCAATCTTGAAAAGTGCTGAATAAAGAAAGTTTTTTCTCTTAATATAGTTGCCGTCTTTGGCAATTACATAAGCGTAAGCTTCAGGGATATCACGATGAGTAACTTCTCCAGCCAAGATAATATAAGTTGGCGGTTTTGTTTCAATCTTCGTCATCTGAAGTTGAACTTTTGGTTTTTCTTCTTTTGTAACGATTTTAACTTCTTCTTTCTCCATTATAACATTCCTTGTTTTGGTTTTGGTTTCATTAATTTTTTCATTATTGCGTCGGTAATTTTTGTGTTTGCCTCGAATTTTCTAGATTCGTCAAATATGACACCCATGTCACTGTTTTCGATTGATACTATCATTAGTATTTCTGGGTTATAATCCATTATATTTTTATTGATTTTGAACGGTAATTTTGCTGGCTTAGAAATATCACAATTTCTGGCATATAACATACCAGATGTTGATACTTTGTAATTCATCAGATTAATAATACTTTTTGGTTTGCCATTTCTTATGAAATCACTAAAAGTCTTATCAAAATATTTTTGGGCTTCTTTTTTATCCATTAGTTTCTCTCCTTAATATACAAGAAGTCCTACTCAGTATAGTTGCTGGGTTCCCTTTGTCATCAATAAGATATTCATAATTAACATCATTACTGACTCCAAAAAACGGATTTTTTTCTGTTTTCTTGCTCCAATCCTCCATATATTTGCCTTGGTCTTGAGATAATCCGGCAGGAATTTTTGCGTTAAGGTCATTATTGAAATTGTAAACATAAAATTCAGACATATATTGATTGATTCTTACATTAAGCGGTAATGAAACGTTAACCGCCATTTGCCCATTACATATCTTACCAGTTCCACTATCAAAAATGTTCAAAAACGGCGGGGTATAAACCGTTTCATCATCATTTAATACTGGTTTTTTAGTAACAGACATATATACATTTTTTATAGCACCGGTTGCTTCAACAACAACAAAGTAGTATTGAACAAATGGTACGCTGATTTGCAGATTGAATAACTTTCCATCTCCTCTTGTTCTGGAATATTTTACTGGATAAACCTTCGAAGGTGTTTGAGTAACAAAACATAATGCTCCATTCATGGAACTTGTCAAAAGACAGCCAAAAGGTAATATCCCAGAATAAGAACCAAAACCTTTTGCTAAATTAGAGAATAGTTCATCAAGAGGAAAAGCACAGCCTTCTTCTATTCTTACCTGTGAGACTACTCCACCCTGTATTTTATAAAACGTTTCGGAAGCCATATGATTATCCTTTTTTAAAATTTAAAATAAAAAAGGAGTGGGTTTTAATTTCCCCACTCCTTTGCGGAAGATACTACCTAGTATCAGCCCTTGGAACCGGCATTTTTCTGGATTTCAATGCGGTCGCCGTTATTAACGGTGTCACGCTGTCCAGCATTCTGACCATTGCGAAGAATTTGGGTGTCGTCCATGCTACGCAGACCGAGAACCTGCTGTGCCTGTTCCAAAACTTCCAAAATGGTAGAGCCGTCACGGGAAACGATGTCAACTTCATTGGCTCCGAAAGCTACACTGACAGTAACTTCATCGTTGCCTTTCTGACCGGCATTTTTCACGAACTCAATATTGTCACCGGCTTCAATTTCGTAATCAGAATCGACTTCTTCTCCGTTTACAGTGACCTGGTGGTCACGGGTAATGTTGAGGATGTCCTTGATTTTCGGAATTACTTCGCCGATTTCTTCGCCGTCATAGTTGTTGTTTACGAGTTCGTTCGCTCCGCAAGTGAATTTTGTGCTCATTAGAATACTCCTTTTGTTAGGTTTTGTTTAGTTATGAGCTTTTTGCAGTGAAATTCTACGCCGTCACCGCAAGTTACGGCATCATACTTGTCAATTAACGTTTTGGCTTCTTCAGCCGTTTGTACTGTTCCCCACTCGTATTCCTTTCCCATTTTTAAAAGTTCAAGAAATAACTTAGTTGAAGAATCATAATCCCCAATATATAACACTTTCATTATACACCATTTTTAATTTTTTTCAAGTCTCTAAAATAAAAATTGTTCAATTTTTAAGGACTATCTTTATTTTTCATCTACCTCCTTTGGTTAAGTGGTCATTTTTTGCTAAATATACTTATCACGGTTCTGAATTATAGAAAAATGTAGTTGATATTGTATTTTTCAATCTTTCCATTCCTCAAATGTTAAGATTTTGCTACCTCCACTTATTCTACTTGTTTCTTTAGGTGAAATTAATCTTACTCTTTTTGTGTTGTACATTAACATGACTATTAAGCCACGTCCATAATTTTCGAAAAACTTATTTACACAATAATTAAACTGTGTGTCATTTTCAAATACTTTATATCCGGAAATATAATGCCATTTATTAGCAGAATAAAGAACTTCTTTTAATTGAGACCTGTCTTGTATGGATATAAGTTCGTTGCCTTCTCTTACCCTTACTCTGGCTGGCATTCTGAAATCTTTAGAGAATAACAGTAACGATGAAAACATTAATTCTTTTAGATTGTCACATGGTTGAATATTTCTTAGACTACATTCTTTGTTACATCCTGAACAAAGACTCTTTAATATTGAAGATTTACTTAAAGAACATTCAATCATCTCATCAGTCCATAAACAGTTATTACCTTCTAAATTATAACCGTCAGGTTCTGTTTCTATTATTTTTGCAACATATCCTATTTCAGATGCAAAAGTTATCATTCTATTAATAACAATATGTTTCCCATAAATCGTTTCTAATTGTAAGTTTTTTTTGATTAGAACTATGTCATTTACTGAATATTTCATTAATTAACCCTTAAAGTTGTTGCTTCTTCAATTTCTTTTTTTATTTTTTTGAAAAGCTTGCACATACTATTTAAATGTAAATTACAATTTTCTTTATTGTCACATGTATTACATACAATTTTTGCATCTTCAAGTCTTATTAATAAATGTTCTTGTACCCAATAACTACATTCTTGTCTTTCCATAAGATTTTGAAAGCCATACAAAGAACCATAATCTGGATGATTATAATGTTCAACATTGTGCAGAAGGAAAACTCTTCCACGAAGGTCGTGGATTCCGGTATTTTCTAGAAGAGAAAGTGTTTTAATTGTTTTAGTGGGTGGATTAGGGATAGACAGGTCTATTATTACAGAATCTTCTTTTTTATATTTTCTATCGCAATTTTTATGCATTTTTGCATTTCTCCATCATTTAATAATAATTCTGATATTTTAGGGCACTCATCGTAAGACATTGTACATTTTCTTATTTCACAATTATCACATATATATTTAAAAGATTCATATTCTGATTTTTTTAAAACATAATGTTCTTGAAGCCAATATTCTTCTTCCTTTATCTTGTAACAAGCTCCATAGCTAGCTGTCGATGAAGTTTCTAATATAACAAATTCTCTACCTATTATTTTTTTTAAAAACTCATGAAATTCCTTTTCGTTGTATAATAAATATATGTTTTTATCCATTTTTCTGTATTTTTTTAATACAACAATGACTTGTCCAGGTTTATAATTTATGTGTATTGGCATATCTTCATACCTCCTTAGTATCTTTTGTAAGTTAGTTATTATTAACCTTCTTCTTTATAATCGGAGTCATTTCTATTATTTTTTTTGCAAGTTCACAATTATAAATTGAGCAATTTGTACATTTTTTTTTACAAAAGTCACTAATTATATCAAAACCCTTAGTGTCATTTTCAGAAAAAGGAGACATCATTTGTTCGGTAAATGTAAAATATGATTTTTCTTCTGGATTATCAATTGGTGTTAAAAAATAACTGACAAAAGTTTTTTCTTTATATAATATGCTATGAATAAAAAATTTTCTGTTATGTGAACTTACATATCTTTCCATTTCTAAAGGAAATGTTGGAGATATTTTACAGTTTATTTCTGATTTTTGTTTTATATAAACAATTGAACCCCTACTATACATATTTTACCTCAGTATATAAAAACCTTATAATTTTGCATGAATTATATGAACATCTATTACATATAGAATGTTTATTTTTTACACACATTTGTTTTATTTTTTTGAATGCTTCTTGTTCTTTTTCGGTAAATGTTAAATCAAACATTCTTTCTGAATATATAAAATCAATATCATCTAAAAATACAAACTCAGGTTTAATCCTTCCTATTAATCTGTAGAAGCTAGAATTATATGAATTTTTTTCAACAGAATGCACAATTAAAATACGTTTATTGCGTACAGCTGTATCTTCCATACTCTCTACAAAAGTTGGAAGTAAATTATTATCTATACTTTCTCTCGTCTTTATTTTAACTCTATAACCTTTTTTAATATTTATCATTTAATATACCTTTTATAGAGTTTTAAATAGTGATGGCAAAATTCATATTGATGGTGATACTTATTTGCATCTCTTGGTTTTAGTTAAACTACATCACAATTTTTTAATATTTTTATTCTGGGATATAACCAGCCTTTTTCAGGAAGATATCAATCAACTGAACTCTTTTTGGATGAGTTTTATTCTCCGTTCTCAGTTTAAGTAGCTGTTCGACGTTCATCTTTTCCAACAGATTTTCCGGATGAGTTGTGGTTTTCTTTTGGATTACTTGCGGATTTGTCTTTTTTACTTTCGTTTTGTCAATCATTGCAGGTTTCGGTTCTTTTGTCTTCATCTGAACTCCTTTTTTTGTTAATATTAGACCGGCGTCCTACCTTCTAGACGACCTCTAGACTATAATGTCATGGGGTGGGAATCGAACCCACGTTTCCGGTACAAAATCTCAGACACTTTTCATATATTCACTTTTTGATAACTCTTCCAGATTGCTTGCTTCAATTATAAATCCACAATTGGAACACTGAAAACGACTAAGTTCACCACCCTCGTTGATTGCATCGTCATAATCAGCTTCAACATCTTCCTCATTTATGTTGATTTGAATAATTGGATACGAAACAGTTACATGTTCTGTTACTTCTTCAACTATGTCACATTGACATTCTGGACATGAAAATTTCTTTTTCATTTTTCCTCTATTTTTTAGCACTGCCAGTAATAAACCTTATCGGTTTTTCTTCAATAACCCTGTCGTCGAAAAAAGAATCGCAAAATGGTTTCTCGTTCCAATATTTAGCCTTTGCCAGCCATTGATTGTATTTTACGGCAAACTCATATTCATCTTTGGTTATCATGTTTTGATTGAGAAAACAAACACCGTTTTGATTTTTATAACTGGAGCAAGTTTCAATCCTAGCATGAGCTTCAATTATTATATTGGTTGAGCTGTTATATTCTGAAAGCCAAACTAATACAAATACAATTAATAATACGGAAAGACCCATTCCAGACATAAAAAATAAGTCGTCAAAATTGTCGGTATTTAAAGAAATTATAAACATTGCAACAATTGAGACAGTTAGAAGGGTTAGTATAACGGTAAAAGTAATCATTTCAACTCCATTTCTTCCCAGCTTGTTGTTTTGTCTGGGTTTGTTTTTAATTTAAACTTAATAATTCCATTTGCGTAATCAATTTGTCCGGCTCTGTATCCTTCTTTTATGTTTGATTTTACAAAATTGTTGATTCCCAATATCGCAAAAATAGCAATTACAGTACAGACAAGAATAATAACTACATATTCAAATGTTGACATAAGTTTCTCTTTTGTTAAATTGCCTCAACGCCATCAGTAGCATCTCCCAGATTGATGAGTTCAGACCTCTGATACATAGCCTTGCTCCTGAATGCGTTCCATGTCAGAACCATTGCGGTGCATTTTTTGACAGTGCCGTATCCTATAATATCTCCAGACATTATAAACTCTTTCAAATGAGCTACTGCTGGGTGCATCTCAACCCTGTCAGACATTAGTTGCTCAAAGAACTTCTTAGCGTCATCAGCACAGACTCTGGAAAAGATAATGTTAAATCCAGCATACCATCCGATATTTGCCTTGTAGTTCTCTACGGAATGTCCACAACGATTTTTTCGATGTGCGAACTTAGCAATGCGATATGCTTCATATTTCATCATTTCTTCCAACCTATTATTGAACTCAATCCTGTTGGATAGATAATATTTCTTTCGTTCAAGGTCTGAACTTATATCGCCGCTTCCTATTCTCCGATTGTTGTTGTAATAACTATTGGTAATATTAATAATCTTTGAAATCACCTGGGGGTTTGCGATACGTTCAAATTCAAGAATGTTCGACAATGTCCTGCGTTTTCCAGTGTCAATTAAATCTTTTATTTCAGGAGGACAGTTTTTATGAATCATAACTGGAATACTTGTACTCTCGGGACAATCCGCAAGAGCAGTTAATACATGCTGAAAATCAAAGAGATTCATTTTTATATCAAATGAAATGCTGTGCTGGGGCACGTAGACATAAAGACCTTTCATAATCTGTCTTTTTAGTTTTCTTACGCAGAACGCCGATATTTTTCTATTTGACAAGTTATGGTTTTTAAGTATCATACGTGCAATAATTGGATTAATCATACATGTCATTGTCAAAATATTGGAAAAGGGAGCAAGTTTTGAACCATAATTTGGGTCGATAATAAATTTGTACAATTTTTCGTTATTCATTTTACTCATAATAAAAATTTCCTTAGTTAATTATTAATCTTTTGTTGTTTTTGTTTGTTACTATCTTGAAATTATTTAATTATTAAAAGGCAATTTTTTATTTAATTAAAACCTCGATATTCTTGTATCCCACTTAATATGTGGAGAGTTATTTCTTTTTTCAACTTCTTCCATAGCTAATTCTTCTGTTAGAAAAATGTTTTCACATTTAACAGTATGATAGAAAGGAGTTCTTTCTTTTGCAATGTTACCAATATTATACGAGACCTCAATTCCATTGTTTCTTATAATGGAACTAATATGGTCTATAACTAATTGTTGATTAACGACTTCCCAGTAATATTTAGTTTCACGTTGTTTTCCTTTTTCACAAAAAGGGCATTTTACAGCACATACTTCTTTTGGAAGTGTTTTCTTTAATCTTTTATAGGAGTAATGGCTTTCTGGTAATAATTCAGTACCCTTACAGACTATACACTTTATAATCTCACTCTTGGACTTCTTTTCTATCATAAAAACTCTTTCAGAAATTCTGAAAAATGATTTTATAGTATAGACAGAATCTTTTCTTTTTCCAAGAGAGTTGTTTTTATCTCTTATTTTTACAGGTGTTTTGTGTTGAAAACTATGATTCATTTAGTGTCCTCAATAAGGAAATAATCCCTGTTGTCACGGGCAATAATTTTGAACCGATTACCTTTGTATTTTTTCATTCCAACACCGCTTGTCCAAAATACCTTATCCAAATGTATTTGATAATTTTCATCTACATATTCAGAAGTTGATATTTTTCTGAACATATTATAATACAATTCAGTTCTCACATAATGACTCAAGAAAACTGAAGGATGATAATGATGAACATGACATCCTAGTTTGTTATAAAAAGCTATTTCTCTTTCAAGCCTATTTAAATGTTCTTTTTTAATTCTGGATGTTTCAATCCAATACTTATGAAAGAATAATGCGTGGATAATTGATTCAATAATATTAATTATGGAAAGAATCATAATCATAATCGTTCCAAACAAGAGCATGGAAGTCACTAATAAATATCTTCCAATCATGCAGTGGTTAAAACTCAAAATAACCAAAGTAATAAATGCGATTGTCATCCAAATATATACAGTCAAAAAATCTACCATTTTCATTTCCTCTTATTTTGTTTGATGTTTTTAAACAAAAATCTTGGTTGTTTCTCTTTTTTATAGTCAAAAAATACGTTTTCTGTTGGGTCTGGCAGTCTCTCTATTACTAGTGGTATTGAGTTTTCAGGTAATCCTTGCGGAAAATTATCATGATTTACCACTACGATTTTAAACCCTTTTCTTGAATTAAGATATGCAAGAGCAAGTGCTGTTTCATTAGTCATATGCCCACCCCCTATAGTTGCTATTCCTATTTTCATGGTTTATTCATAATCTTTTATCTCTTCTCCTCTGAAGTTCCAAGCTCTATGTTTTTCGGCAATGTATTCTGCACAAAAATCATTCTGAATTAATACCCAATCAACATTAGCTGGTATACTCACGATGTGGAGTTGGTTGGTTATTTTACTGTATTTATTAGTTCTATGATTTGCCTCTTTTCCAAGTTTTTCAATAACCTCTATCAAATGAATGTCATCTCTCTTTATCCCCCAAGCATTGGTTAATTTATTACCCGATAGCTTATTATAAAGTTTAAGACCTTTTGGAGATAAATCAAATAAGTATTTAGAACATACTACTATCTTTGTTACTTTATTGGATTTTTCTTTATTCTCTACATTTTTTTGCCATGGATAAGACATTATGAAACTAAAAAAACCATAACGATGCCATTGTTCAAATCTGTGTTGTATGTAATCTTGACAAGGAATAGTTGAAATATCAGTATGGGGATAATTCTCAAGAACCTTGCTTATTACTTCATCTCTAGTAGGACATGAAATACATTTAACTTCAATTTCTAAAGCTCCATGATTCCTATTAAATCTATATTCATTATTCATCTATTATATCTTTTCTTGAAGTCTTCTAATTTTTTACGGTTATAATTATTTTTAATATTTTGACAAAAAATATTTAACTTAAAAGGTAATGATTTTATTAACTCAAATGTCATAAATAATAAAAACAAAGTCCAAAGACCGAATAATACAGGAGTAATATTTCTAATAAACCAATTTTCATTTACATGTTGACTAAATGGTAATAGGAACATTTCAAATTTCCCTATGAAATATGAGAAAATCAGTAAGCCTAACAATAACCAGAAAGTACAAGAACTCTGGAAGAAAGCTGTTATCGCAAAATATATGTTTCTAATCATTTTTATTTTCCCAGTTTTTGGAGGTTGAGTGTGTAATCGATTCGATTAACAACAAACAGCATTTAAGCTGATAAGTAAACAATAATTATATAAAAATAAAAAGCCTGACGTTCTATCCACTAGACTACCCCATCACTACAATTATCACAACTGTATGACAGAGGTAGGATTCTAACCTACGTTTTCAGGACACAAAAAATCATTATTTCCAACCAATAGATTTACTTGCTGCCACATGGGCATCATTGCCAACTTTAATTCTTTTTTCTGCCATAACTTTGGAATAATACTCACCAACATCTCCTTGGAACATTGGATGGCCTGCTGGTGCAAATCTCCAAAGTGATAACATGTTTTCATATCCCATATTATCAATTTGTTCTTTAAGTTTTCCAGTAAGTTCTGCCATTTTTTAAATATCCCTTATTTAACGTTCATAAATTACACAGAACATCTTTATCACTTTTAGTTTTAACTATTCTAGCCATTTTTATATTTCCTTTGTATTTACGAAATAAGAACATTACATTCACATATCGTAAAGATAAAGAAAAATGGGGGTTTTTACGCCCCCATTTGGACCGCAGTATAATCTTAGTCTATATTTTAAAATTAGGTATTACATTTTATTTTCCTCCATTTCTTCTCGGCATTATTTGGCATTTATTAACCCGATTTAACCGCATCGGATAGCGTAAAATGATTCTTAATTTATTCCATGTTTTTCTTTGTTACGGATAATTTCACAAAACCTATCCATGCATACAATTTCAAAATTAATTGATTCTGCCTTTTTGTCATTACTGACAATTTCATACGGTTCGGTTGTGATTTTAATCAATCTGTCGTTTTTAAATACCTGAACAGAGAAAACAGCTGTATCGTGTCTTGTTTCTCTCATGGTCATGGTAATTTTAATATTGCTGGATTTGAACTCTTTTGTAAAATTCATAAGAAAGTCTTTGTTACATAGGTTACAATCAGTCCAAACGCAAAACCCACAAGAACAAAACATCTTGGAACGTGATGTTTGAACTTTAATCTTTCATCTTCTCTTCCATAAGCAGCCCCCTCGTCAAAGGCTTTGTTCCAGCGTGTTGTATCTCCGAATCTTGTGTCTTTCCCCATGATGCTTTCCTTTAATTTATTTATTATTTTTCGGGTGATTTGGATGTTTTCTCCACTCGGTTAGGATTTGCCCTCTTTGTGATGGTGAAAAGTATTCTCCGTTTACAAATTCACCCTCAGCAAGCCTACCCACAATTTCTTTGATAAACTCATCGCTAAGTTCCGTATTAGTTTTTTCTTTTACCATATCAATAATCCTGATATTTTACCTTTATTCATGTTTTTAAAGCGGGTGGCATTCTACCACTGAACTAATTCCCTACGGCATTAGCGTAAAGATTCAGGAATCGAACCTGAGTCGCACCCTACGATTGGTTGCAGGAGTTGGAATCGAACCAACCTATACGGATTATGAGACCGTCAAGGAACCACTCCTTAATCCTGCTTTATGATTTTGTTGGATTCTTCAATTCCCTTTTTAGGTGGATTTACCTTATTCATAATTGCTTTGGTTATTTCTTCTTTGGTGTAAGACTTTCCGGCTTCAAGAGTTTTGCCAATCAACTCTTTAATGCTTTCATCTTTTTTCTTTTCAACCATTCCCCTGAGCCAGTCTTTGGATAGTTTATACATTTCCCTAGCTTCTTCCGGAATATCTTTTTGAACCAATTCCGAATTAAGAACTTTAGGAACTATATAAATAACTGCGGCTTCATTCCTGGTTGGAAGCAATACTGATGCTCCTGTACAGAAACATTTGAGTGAAAACACTATTATGAAAGAAATTAGAGTAATTTTAAATGCTCTTTTAACAGCATTTACTGTTTTTATCCAATTTTCATAGCCGGAATCGCCTTCTTCGATATTTTCGGCAAGAGCAACAAAGTGCAGAATTGCTAATACTACAATAAGCAATACCAAAAGAAATCCCAATATGAATCTCAAGGTTCCAAGAGATTCACAACTGGAAAACATTGCTTTCACTTCGTCTACTCTTGTCAACATCCAAATTTGCCACCAAGTAATCATAATAATTTCCTTGTTTTAATTCACCCAATGGTTATTATTCAGGTCATAAGCCAACATTGACCAGAATACTTCAGCTTTTCCCCAGTTTTCGTTGTTTTTGTCCACTGCTGAAACATGACTGTCAAGCATCAGCATGTTGGCAAATCCGGAATGTCTCAAGTGAACCGCTCTGGCATCAGCTCCTTCCGCACT
>JALNXG010000001.1 GCA_023230485.1 Melioribacteraceae bacterium | reverse complement strand
TAAAACATGATAAGCTAAGTTATGCTTTCGATACTTTGATATTTTTGAATCAGGATCATTAGAATCTCCAAAAACAATCGCCTCAGCCGGGCAAGCCTGCTGACATGCAGTAACTACGTCATTACCATTTAATGGTCTCTCTTCTTTTATTGCCAATTGACGTGCATCCATAATTTTTTGTACGCAGAAAGTACATTTTTCCATTACACCGCGGCTTCTTACTGTTACTTCAGGATTATTACCTAACGGAGTTAAATCATTTTCATAATATGAATCGGCAAAATGATCGCGGAAATTAAAATAGTTGAATCGGCGCACTTTATAAGGACAGTTATTTGCGCAATACCTTGTTCCCACACATCGATTGTATGCCATCTGGTTTAATCCATCAGGGCTATGATTGGTTGCATTAACGGGGCATACATTTTCACATGGAGCATTATCACAATGTTGGCAAAGCATCGGTTGATTACTTACTTCAGGATCATTGGGTGTTCCCGAATAATATCTATCAATCCTCATCCATTGCATTTCTCTGCCATATAATACTTGATCTTTGCCAACAACAGGGACATTATTTTCAACGTTACATGCAGTTACACATCCACCACAAGAAGTACACTTATTTAAGTCGATCGCCATTGCCCATTTTACTTCAGTATATTTATGTTCATCTGTAATACTAAATATCTCATGCTTATCTTCATGTAAGAAATGGGGCTCTTTTATGTAATCGTTTACCGTTCCTTCTTGTATAATTTTTCTTACTTTATGAAAATCTTTTACAAATGTATCATCCAACGAATGATGCTCCTGAGTAGATGCTAATTTATAAGACTCTCCCGTTTTTGAAAACTCAGCACCAGTAAGTACAAAATTAGATTCTCCATTATTTTTACTAATCAACTCAAAAGCATTAACTCCACTTTCTAATCCAACATCACCGACTACTTTCCTACCATTGCCGAATTCAATATGAAGAACATCATCTGCAAGCCCGGGTTGAATAATAGCAGCAATTTTTAATTTTTTATTATTTACTGATATTTCTAATAAATCATCTTTTTCAATTCCGAACTGATTAGCTGTTGCAGGAGATACGGAGACATAATTATCCCAAGTAATTTTTGTAACTGGATGAGGTGTTTCTTGAAGCCAGCCATTATTTGCATATTTACCTCCGCCTAAGAAATAGCTCTCAGTAAGATATACACAGTACTTGCTCCTTTCAGAAGGCACTGAAATTGAAGAGAGGGCATTATTATTAAACGAACCCTTGCTATTAACCGTGGTTTTTAATTCCACAATTCCATCATGAAGACTTCCATACCAAAATGATTTACTATCAGTCATTTTAGATGAATTATTATAAATAGAAGTATCAAAATTTTCTAATAAATATTTATGATAACTATTGACGTTATAAGATTTGGTATCCCCATTAACCCATGTCAAGAATATCGCTTCTTTTTGACGAGTATTAAATAATGGATTTATTACCGGCTGCTGCAAACTCATAACATAAGCTTTATTCTGATAATCGCCCCATGATTCGAGGAAATGATTTATAGGTAATAAATATTTAGATTTTTCACTAGTCTCATTATTTTCTTGGGTAAAAGCCACAGTCGTTTTGATTTTTTCGTACGCTTTTTCAAAGCCCAAATCTACAGGTAAATTGAATAAAGGATTTACATCTAAATTAATAACTACTCCAACTTTGCCCGATTCCATTTTAGATACTAAACTCTCAAGTTCTTTATAACTTGCGTAAGATGTACCCAAATCGAAATTGTTATTATCGAAATTACCCGAATTATTTAATAATTCATTTAAGTAATTCACTGAGATATGAACTGATTCACTTAAATTTTTACCTACAGTGATAATCGATTTACCTTTAGCCTTGGATAAATCTGTTAATAAACTTCTTAATTTTTTTTCGTTTATTTTATAGATAGATACAAATTTTGTAAGGTTGTATCCTGAAACTTTTGAGGATAATTCAGCAGGGATAGCTATTGAACCATTATTTTTCAGCTCATTAATTAAAGTCCACACTAATTCTAATTGTGCATCCGGACGTAATCTCATTCGATAGTCGGACATCATTCCAGTTAAGCTCATTCGTCCTTCAATAACATAAAGACGATTGAAATTAACTTTGTCAATTGCGTCTCTTTTCCTTGAATAATTTTTTGTATTCTCAATAGAATTGCCATCGACGCCAAGGAAATCATCATCTAATGCAAGGACTAATTCTGCTTTATCGTATCTAGGAGTAGGAATTGAATAATTGCCAAAACTCTTATACCAAGCATTTAATTTATTTCCATTATCGGATGCAGAATAATAATATTCTTTAGCCGTAGGGTATTTGGCTTTAAATTCATCTAATAATTTTTTGAATGTAGGTGAGAATAGGTGTTCAGAAATCAATGCAATCTCTAATCCTTCTTCATTTGCTTTTTTAAATTCTGAAATTAACTGATTATCAATCTGTTCCCAGCTAGCTTTTCTTTTATTAAACAATGGTTCTTTAATTCTGGTAGGATCATATAAATTAGTTACTTCTGCCTGACCTTTAGCGCAGATTTTCCCTTTATTTACAGGATGATCCGGATTTCCGTCAATTTTAATTGGGCGTCCTTCCCGAGTTTTAACGAGGATTCCACAAAGACTTTCACATCCTGTACATGTCGAAGCATAATAATTAGCAGTACCGGGAAGAACTTCTTCAGGTCTTTTATTATAAGGGATTATTTCTCCTTTGTCTCTATAATCCGAACATGCAGTTGCAGTTATTGCGGTTGCAGCACCCATAATTGCAATAAATTTCCGACGAGACATTCCACTTAGTTCAGATGGTTCAAAATCCTCTGTTACACCTTCTGAAAATTCATTCCTCTTATTCTTAAGTATCTCCGGTTCGTTATTATATTCAGATAAACTTTTCCAGAACTTTTTATTATTTGAATTGGAGTCCATTTAATTCCCTATTTATTTCTTTTTACAGCTAATGGATTTGGGCTAACTTTTATTTTTTTAATTTCTCGATTGATAGCTTTTATAAAGTTTGTAGGTGCTAGCGAAACAACCCCAAGACCAATAGTGCTTTTTATTATTCTATCAAAAAATAATTTTCGATTAAGACTATTTGTTTTCATTATTCACCAAATTATCTATGACAAGCAAAACAGTTTTCTGGACCATTATTTACCTTTTGGAGATATGGAAGATTTTCATGTGGATTTCTATGACAGTCCAAACAAGCAGTCATAGTAAAAGCTTTTACCTGCCCCACTTTCTCCATTTGTGTTACATCGCCATGACAGCTTGCACAATCAATCCCTGTATTTACGTGTACACTGTGATTGAAATAAGCATAATCAGGCACTTTGTGAATGCGTTTCCAAGGAAGTGGTGTTCCCTCTTCATAATATTTCGTTAATTTAATAATTTCCGGTTTATCTTTACGGGCGACTGCATGGCAGTTCATACAGATATTCACGGAAGGAATGGTGGCCTGCCTTCCCTTTGAGACACCCACATGACAATATTGACAATCAATAGCCATTTGACCTGCATGAAGCTTATGCGAAAATGCTATTGGTTGTTCCGGTGTGTAACCGACACTATCTCTTTCTGCACGAGATGCATAAAAAGTAATTACAAATGCAACAGCAATTACGAATAATGTTAGTGGTAGGCGTATTTTAAGAGTATAATCCAGGACTGTCTTTTTCATTTACAACCTGTACCTTATAGACTATAATTTTTATTGATAATGTTTTTTAAAAGGACACGATATACAATTATATTTAAACAGCTACAAAAAATAGTAAAACTACTAATAATAACAAAGTAACTAATTGAGCAAACTAATTTTTATTAATAAAAGTTTACTTTTTTCTTTCTAAAACATAATTTACTAATTCAATAAGAGCTTTTTTTGAATCTGAATCAGGGAGATTTTCTAATTTAGTTATTGCTTTTTGAGAATACTCCCAAGCAACCTTCTCGGAATAATCAATTCCCCCTTTTCTTTTTACAAAATCAATAACCTCATTTATATTTTTTTTGTTTTTGCCGTTCTTTACTAGTTTGATAATTCTTTTTTTCTCTGAATTATCTGAATTATTTAAGGCAAATATTAGTGGAAGTGTAAGCTTTTTTTCTTTTATATCACCACCAAGTGGTTTGCCGGTAATGAATGATTTCCCTACATAATCAAGTATATCATCTTTAATCTGAAATGCAATCCCAAGATTTTCACCATAATCTTTCATATCATTAATTTTATTTTCATCGCTGGTTGTAGATCTAGCACCAATTTCACAGCAGGTAGATAAAAGTGATGCCGTTTTATCTGAAATTATTTTGAAATAAGTAGCTTCATCATTATTTAGTTTGCGGGTCTTACTTATTTGAAGCAATTCTCCCTCCGACATTCTTTTGACGGAATTTGTAATTACTTTTAAGAAATCAAAATCATTTCCTTCTACTGAAAGCATTAATCCCCTAGCTAAAAGATAATCTCCCATCAAAACGGCAACTTTGTTTTTCCATACTGCATTAATTGAAGGGAATCCACGTCTGGTTTCAGCACTATCAACTACGTCATCATGCACTAAGGTGGCAGTGTGTAATAATTCTACTAATGTCGCACCTCTAAATGTGCGTTCATTTACTTCACCACAAGCTTTCCCAGTAAGAATTACTAATGCAGGACGGATTCTTTTCCCCTTCTGCATTAAAATATAACGTGTTACCAAATCAAGAAGACCTACTTTTGTCCTCATTGATTTTTTAAATGCAATAGAGAAATCATCCAACTCTTTAGTAATTGGAAAGATAATTTCGGAAAGATTTTTTTTAATCAAGCATTCTTCTGTGATAATTTTGAAACGAATATACTTATTTCGTACAAAATAAACAAAGGGATTGCTAGAAGAAGCTGTGAAACGGGATCGGTGCCGGGAGTTAAAATTGCGGAGGCAACAAATATTACTACAATTGAATGTCTTCTATATTTTCTCATTAATTTTGGAGTAAGAATTCCAATCTTAGAGAGAAAGAAAGATAGCATTGGAAGCTCAAATACTAACCCCGCTCCCAATAAAACACTCATTATGATCGACATATATTCGTCAACTGCGAAATTATTTTCAATTGTTGAAGAACCAAATTGTGCGGCAAATTGAAGTGTTAAGGGAAGCATTACAAAATATGCAAAGACAATTCCTACGATAAAACAGAAAGTAGAAAAGACTACAATTGTGGTTACATATTTTTTTTCATTTGATTTTAATGCAGGAGAAATGAAATTCCATAACTGATAGAAAACATTTGGTATACTTAATATTAAACCGGCAGCTATTGCTACTTGGAAATATAGAAATAGCTGTCCGAATGGTTTTAAGTTCTGAAGATTTATTTTGGCTTCTCTAGCAGGACGGAGTAATAATCCGTCAACAAGAAAATCAATAAATATCCATGCTATAATAGTTCCAATCAATATTCCTAAAAAAGAATAGATCAATCTCCATCTAAGATCCTCGAGATGCTCGAGAAAAGTCATTTCAACTTCTAGTTTTTCAGAACTCATTGTTTCTTATCTTAACTCGGGATAAAGTGGAAAATTTGAACAAAGATTCTTTACATCATTTTTAATTTGTTTTAATACTTCTTCGTTTTCGGAATTATTTATTGCTTTATCTATGAATTGAGCAATTTGCTTCATTTCATTTTCTTTCATTTTTCTTGTAGTAACTGCAGGAGTGCCAATTCTTATACCACTTGTAACAAAAGGACTCTTTGTATCAAAAGGAATCATATTCTTATTTACAGTAATACCAGCAGCACCGAGTGCATTTTCGGCTTTTTTACCGCTTAATCCCTTATTAGTCATATCAACTAACATAAGATGATTATCCGTACCTCCTGAACTAATATCATAGCCAAGATTTATTAATTCAGTGGAAAGTGCTTTTGCATTTTTAATTACCTGTTTAGCATAATCACCAAATGAATCTGTGAGAGCTTCGCCAAATGCAACAGCCTTTCCAAGAATAACATGCATTAAAGGACCGCCTTGAATACCCGGCATAACGGTCGAATCAATCATCTCGGACATCAATTTAAGTCTATCACCTTTCATTGTTTTAATCCCAAGACGATTTTCGCCATCTTTTCCAATCAGAATTATTCCGCCCCTAGGTCCGCGTAGCGTTTTATGTGTTGTGGATGTAACTATATCGCAATAGTGAAGTGGATTAGTTAATAATCCCTTAGCAATAAGTCCGGCGGGATGAGCCATATCGCACATTAAAAAAGCACCAACTTTATCAGCTATTTCTCTAAACTTTGAATAATCCCAATCTCTTGAATAAGCACTTCCACCCGCAACAATAATTTTTGGTTTCTCTTTTACAGCTAATTCTTCTATTAAATTATAATCTAATAGTTTTGTTTCTTTTGAAAGAGTATATCCGACTGATCTATAAATCTGACCCGAGAAATTAACAGGAGAACCATGAGTTAAATGTCCTCCGTGATCCAAACTCAAACCAAGAATTGTATCTCCCGGTTTAATTAATGCCATATAAACAGCCATATTAGCTTGAGAACCGCTATGAGGCTGAACGTTTACATACTCTGCCCCAAACAATTCTTTAAGCCTATCTTTTGCCAAATCTTCTGCTAAATCAACAAACTCGCAACCGCCATAATATCTTTTACCCGGATATCCTTCTGCATATTTGTTTGTTAATACAGAACCTGCTGCTTCTAAGACTGCAAGACTAACAAAATTTTCGGACGCAATTAGCTCTAAATGATCTTCCTGCCTATTTAATTCCAATTGGGCAATCTTGTACGCTTCTTCATCTTTCATTAAGTGATTCATCAATTTCCTCTTTCTTAAGGTACTTGAACGGTTTTTCCAATCCACGAATAGCAGCTACCTTCAATTTTAATTGTATCGCCGCTATTAAGTTTCCTAAAGAAATAATCTTCTTTAGTAGGAGTAGAGTTAGATAAAGCTTTTACTCTATCAGATCCAGTACTGGCAAATTGACCACCCATTCCTGCTGCTCTTCTATATGTATTTACTGCTAATAAATAAACGCATTTAGCCATAAAATCAAATTCGCATGATCTTGCTGCCTGCTCATATAACTGACCCTCAATAATATATGGATAATCCCAATCAGGACTTACGTTCGAAGCTTTCTGGAGGAATCCTCGTGCAACTGAAAGTTGTTCTTGACGCTTATAGATCACTGCAACATTTACATAGTTATCCCTATTATCCGGTTGTAGAGAGATAAGGGTTTTATATGCATTTAATGCTTTGTCGTTCATATCTAATTTTTCATAAACACTTGCTAATTGCTTCCAATAATTTATTACTTCTGGAGCTTTTGAAGTCAAAAATTCTAATGGTTCTTTTGCTTTTTCTAATTCTTGCGCTTTAATAGAGATAGAAGCATATTTCCAAGCTTTCTCTAAATTATCGTGATCCAAATCCCATGACTTCTTTGTAATATCAACAAGTTCATTTATATCGGAAGCAAGATTCTCAATTTTTGCAACCCATGTTGGATTTTCAGGTTCGACTTCGGATAATTTGGAATATAAGTCTAATGCTTTTAATTTATAATCATTGTCTTCAGCGGCATTTGCTGCATAAATAATTCCTAATCTATCTTTATAATAGTTGGGCAAATTTGAATCTATTTCCATTGCTTTTTCATATGCTTCGATAACAATAGGGGCAGCTTCCTTCTTCCACATTTCTAATATATATGCTTTCTTAGCTAAATAATAGCCGATTTTCTCAGGTTCATATTTAATCGCTATTTCATATAAATGTAATGTTGTATCTGCAACAATTAGTTTTGCAGCATCATCAATATCTGTGCTATCATGTTCGAACCAATACATGTCTTCCATTTTCTGGAAAATTTTATATTTGAGGAAATCCGTTGGATCAGTATTAATTACTTTCCAACCGTATGGTATAGCTGACTTAGCATCATTATTTTTATTGTATTCATAAAATAAACTAAAATCTGCCATTAAATTTGTACTTTTTTCCTGAGCTAGTATCTCTACTTTGAAAGCTAAGAAAAACAAAGTTGCTATTAAATACGAGAAGATGACTGCCTTTTTCAATTTAATAATTCCTTATATGTTAGTGTTTATCTGTCCTGCCTTAAGAACCATAATTCGCCCAAGGTCAAAGATACAGAAAATCTTAAAAAATTCTCACTTAATAATTTATTATTTGTTGTGCCTCTCATTCCATATTGAAGACCAAGGTCAATATAACTATCTAATCCCAATGGTAATGAAGCACCAGCAAAAAGAGAAAACTGATCAATTGCTTCTCCGTTTAATTCTAAGTTAGTGGTTTCATAACTTAGACCACCACGATACATAGCCTGTTCCCAAAATGAACCGGCAGATGGAGCAGCATTTTTATATTCAAACCCCGTGCTGAAGCTTGATGAGTTCTTTAGTTCTGAAACATTTCTATCATTATATTTATAGTCTGACCAGTTCTCTTGCATATAATCGAACAAAATCGAATAATCTTTATATATTTTAAAAGAGAATCCTAACCCATATTTTATTGGTAATTCCGTGTATGTAACCCCTTCTGCACCTGCCATTAATCCTAACTGTGAATCGGTGTTACTAACAGTATCTGTTCTTAAACTAGAACCTGTCCCGAATACTGCACCAATCCTAAAATCTGAGATAACATCAGTACCAAATATGTGAGATAAATCACTTGTTAATAACCCAAATGTTCCGCCGATTCCTTCATAAGAATAATCTTTCCTAAAAGATGCATCATGAAATGTGGATTTTGTATCAAATTTTATTTCAGTAGAATATTCACTTCTACCAACAAAGTAATCAAATGAAGCACCGATAATAAAATCAAATGGTAATTTATATGACGATGCAATAAATAATCTCGATAAACCACCGTTACCTTTAAAATCAATCGTGTGTGGATCGATTATAGGTGTATTATCAATTGTTGATATTTCAAAATTGATATCTGTGTAAGGAACTAATCCTGCACTAATCACAATTCCCAAATCTTTCTCAACCGGGAAAGCAAGCTGCATGCCGGAAAATTTTGTGCCGCTATAAAATGAACTATTATTATCATCTTTAATTGAATATGAATTTACTTGTGCACCCGACTCGAAACGAGCAAGTCTAATTTTAAACAATGATGCCGGATTTACAACTGATAAATAATCATTATCATAAAATCCTATTCCTTGCGAACCTAAGCCTAATGAACGAGCAAACATATTCGAGCGAACTTCACCTAGACCAAACTTACTATAAACAGAGCCTTGAGCAAAAGCATTCACACTAAAACTTATTACAAGTAATATTATATATAATTTTTTCATTATTGTTTTCTCGTATAAGTTATTTTAATTCTTGGACGCTTTGCGCTATCTTGATATTTACTACCATAAAAAACAATCCTAGAAGCTGCGACTGAATCATCGAATAAATCTAATCTAAAACCTTGATATTCACTTCCTTCAATTATTTTTTGAATCAACCAAGTTATATCTCCGGTATATTTTGTCCCGGATTTTGTTAATAATAAATTATATACACTATCTGAAGTCAATGCATTTGTACTTGAATCTTTCATTGAATAAATAACTAATGAATCTGATGATGGTGTCCCATCTTTAGTCATCAAAGAATCAAGCGATAGCTCTATTATAGCTTTATTAATTATCGATGGTTTTGGTAATGATGATAAATCAAAAAACAATTTACCTTTAACAATATAGCCAGATTGAACAATTAATCTATCATCTAAATTTGGTTTGCTTCCTTTTATAACATGGTTATCTAGATATGGAGTAATCTGCAAAGTATCTTTCCATTTTCCTGGTCTTTCAATCTCAATGTTATACATAGTGGGATTAGATGCAGCAAATAATGAGATCGCATTAAATCCATATATTTTAGTTTTACCTTGTGGTACAAAAATAACTCCATTGTTCTTTGAATCATCCGCATTAACTACTCCGTCGATCCACTGTTTGGTTAAATCTAGCGATAAGTTGCATGTAAGTAATGTATCTGAATCAGTAAGATTAGAAATTACATTCTCGCTTTTATAAGGGAGTGTATTAAGACTATCAAGATCAAATTCTAGAGCCCAGCTTTTTTCAATTTCATGTGCAGTCAATGCGATTTTTAAATTTTGATTCCCAGCAGTGTATTTAGGATAAAAATTGATCCAAGACTTATTAACTGTTGCTCCATTATTTTTAATAAGCGCAATGACAGAGTCCTCAAGATAAATATCAAACTTGAGAAGCATATAAGCAGTAAATTCATCGGTAGCACCGACCATAACTTTACTTGTGCTTCCAAATGCCTGAGGTGTGTAATAATAATTGGAAGTTTGTTTAACTTGATCTTCACCTGAATCTAAAACATCAAAAGCTACTTTATCTCCATCAGAGATAAGATTAGCCCCAACTGAAGATGGATCATCGCTACAACCAAAAGTCAATAGACCGACAATGAACAATAATAAAATTTTTTTATGCAACTATATCTCCTTTTTCGTTCTTTCTGCAATTTTAGAAACAGCATTCTTAAAATCATCGGCTACAAAATTGGCAGATTTTTGGTGATTTTGCAAGATAGAAATTTGTTCTTTTAAAATATCTGACGCTAATAAGATGGAATAAACGCCTGCGTTCAAACCCGATTCAATATCCGATGCCCTATCTCCTATTAAATATGATTTGGATAGATCAATATTTAACTCATCAGCAGCATCTAATATCATCTTTGGTGATGGCTTTCTGCATTTACATTCATCTTCGGTGCTAAACTCGGGATGGGAAGGACAATAATAAAATTTCTCAATCCGAATTTGATCAGAGATTAATAAATCACTAATTCTTTCATTTACTTTATCGACCTGCTCATGAGTAAGAAGCCCGCGGGAAATGCCGGCTTGATTTGAAACTACTATTAATTTGAAATGCAATTCAACTTGGAGGTATTTTAATCCTTCAACTACACCAGGTAATAATTTTATTACCTCCGGATCGGAGATATAGCCCGGATCATAATTTAGAGTTCCGTCTCTGTCCAAAAATATAGCTTTGTTTTGCATTAATTAGTCTGTAAGTTTCCGATAGAGGTCAACATAATTTTTAGCAGAGTTTAACCATGAAAAATTAGATTTCATTCCGTTCTTCATAATCTTCTGCCAAGTCTTCTGGTCGCTTGAATAAACTTTAACTGCATTTTTTATCTCGGCAACCATTTCTTTTGCATTATACTTTTCAAAAACAAATCCGTTCCCTTCTTCATTTTTCGAATTATAAGGAATTACGGTATCTGCTAGACCTCCGGTTTTTCTTACAATTGGTACTGTTCCATACATTAAGCTATACATTTGATTTAATCCGCACGGTTCATATAATGAAGGCATTAAAAACATGTCTGAACCTGCTTCGATCAAATGAGCAAGTTCATCATCAAAACCAAGATAACATGAAAACTTATTTGGATTCTTCGATGATAATGTTTCTAAAAACTTATGATACTTTTTATCACCTGTACCTAATATTACAAACTGTGCATCAAGTTTTAATAAATCTGGTACAGCGTTCTTTAGTAAATCGAATCCTTTATTATCAACTAATCGGCTAATTAGACCTATTATTGGAACTTCTTTTTTGTATTCTAAATTAAAATTATCAGCTAAAGCCTTTTTGTTATCAATTTTATGTTCCAGATTTTTCATGGAATACTTTTTAGTTATCTTAGAATCCGTTTCAGGGTTCCAAATTGAATCATCTATACCGTTTATTATTCCATATAAATCCTTTTTTCTTTTAGAAAGTGTATCAAAAAGTCCTAAACCTAAAGTTTTATCTTCACTTATTTCTTTAGCATAAGTTTCGCTTACTGTATTAATTGCATCAGAAAATAACAAACCACCTTTAAGAAAATTCATCTTTCCTTTTTGTAACACACCTGATTCTTTTTCTAAGTTTTTAGGTAAACCGGTTTTAATAAATGAACTTTTTGGGAAAACGCCTTGCGCAGCTAAATTGTGAACTGTAAAGACTGTCTTGATGTTTTCGAACATCGGATCATCGTTATACATTGTTTTAAGGTAGACAGGGATTAATCCACATTGCCAATCGTTACAATGAATAATGTCTGGTATCCAACCAAGTTTTTGAATTAGATCAAATATTGATCTTGCTAAAAGAATGAATCGCTCATCATTATCGGCATATTCTTCTCCAGTCATAGGATCAGAATAAAGACTATGTCGGCTTCCATAATAATCATTATTATCAAGGAAATAGATTTGAACTCTAGTTTTTTGTCCTATAAGGAATGAAGAGCGAAGGGAAAAAACAACCTCTTTTTTATCAATTTCTGTGGTTAAGTCTTTAAGACGAACCACTTCATGTATTTTATATTTTCTTTCGTCTATTGCACCATATTTGGGAACTACAATCCTTACTTGATGGCCTAGTTCTTGCAATATTTGAGGCAACGCAGATGATACATCTGCCAATCCACCTGTTTTTATGAACGGGACAACTTCTGAGGTCACAAATAGGATTTTTAATTTTTTTCCTGCGGGCATTGGAAATCCTTAAAAATTAGACTTCAAATTTAATAAAATATTGGCAAAATGACAAAAATATTAGCATATTAAGAGTTGGCATCATAACTTACTTTTTCTTTAGAATACTAATCAAAAATGAAAACATTACTTATAAATGCTTCGCAGATAGTTACAGTTAATACGAATAAGAAGAACTATAAACGTGGAGCTAAAGAACTCAATAATTTAGATGTCATTTCAGATCATTCAATACTAATTGACAATGGGATAATATCAGACTTTATTCCAAATTCCAAATTGAGTAAATATTCTTCAACTGAAAAAATTGATATTAAGGATAAAGTTGTAATGCCCGGTTTAGTTGAATGCCATACTCATCTAACATTTCTAGGTTCACGAGCAAATGAATTTAAATTAAAACTTAGAGGTGCTTCTTATGAAGAGATAGCAATTAGTGGCGGTGGGATACTATCCACAGTTCAAAAAGTAAGAGGTGCGTCCCATGAAGAACTTCTGAATGATTCTCTCCCTAAGATTAATCGTTTTATTGAGCAAGGAGTTACTACATTAGAAATTAAAAGTGGTTATGGGTTAAGCTACTATGATGAAATTAAGTTATTACAAGTAATTAATTCTCTAAAATCAAAATCAAAAATTGAAATTGTACCAACATTCCTAGGTGCTCATACTTATCCTCCTGAATATAAGAATGACCATAAAAAATATCTGCAAATTTTATGTACAGAATTAATTCCATTTATTGCTAAAAATAAACTTGCGGAATTTTGCGATGTCTTCTGCGAAGAAACAGCATTCACCTCCGAAGATGTAGAAAGAATATTTAGTTCTGCAGCTGAACAAGGATTGAAATTAAAACTGCATACAGAACAATTCCATAACGTGGGTGGACTTGATGCAGCGCTTAAATTCAATGCCACAAGCATAGACCATTTAGAGGTAATTAAAGAATCTGATTTTGATAAGTTAGCTGATAGCCAAACTGCGGCAGTTCTTCTACCAGGAGTTTCATTCTTCCTTGATTATGATTTTGCTCCTGCTAGAAAATTAATTGATAATAATGTTATTGTAGCTCTAGCCACTGACTATAATCCAGGCTCATCCAATATTTCCAATATTAGTTTGGTGATGGGATTAGCTGCATTGAAGATGAAAATGACATTTGAAGAAATTATTTCTTCATATACAATTAATTCCGCTGTTGCATTAAATCGAAGTGAAAGAATAGGAAGTATTGAAATAGGTAAAAATGCTGATTTTGCTATTATGAATATTCAAGACTATAATGATATTATTTATAATATTGGAACCAACTTAAATGTAATGACAATCAAAAAAGGTAACATAGTTTACTCAAAACAAGGTGAATAGATGAAAATAATTGAATGTGTCCCAAATTTTAGTGAAGGTAAAAATGAAAAAACCTTTCAACTAATAAAAGATTCTATATCTGAAACAAAGGGTGTAAAATTATTAAGTTTAGAACCGGATGCTGATTATAATAGAATGGTAGTTACTCTAGCGGGAAATGAAGAAGGGATATTAAATGGAGCAGTTAATGTTTGTACTGCCGCTGCCGAAGCTATTGATATGCGGGAACATAAGGGAGAGCACCCAAGATTAGGAGCAATTGATGTTGTTCCATTTATTCCGGTTAAAAACAGCACTACTGAAGAATGCGTTGCAATATCTAAAAAATTTGGCGAAATAATAGCGAAAAAATTAAATGTCCCTGTTTATCTTTATGAAGATGCCGCTTCAATGCCGAAGAGAAGATTACTTTCTAATATTCGGCAAGGAGAATATGAAGGCTTAGAAGAAAAATTAAAAAACCCGGATTGGTATCCCGATTTTGGTGAAGCAAAGTTTAATCCAAAATTAGGGGCAATTGTTACAGGATCACGATTCTTTTTAGTTGCATTCAACGTTAATATCGATTCCAATGAAGTTAAATATGCTAAAGAGATTGGAGAAATTGTTCGAGAAAGCGGATATCCAAAACGTGATGAATCAGGCAAGATTGTAAAAGAAAATGGTGAAACAGTAAGAATACCCGGCAAATTAAAATCAGTTCAAGGTATGGGTGTTAGTCTCGAAAAATTCGCTATGACACAAGTATCAATGAACCTAAAAAATTATTATGTAACACCTATTCATGTTGCCTTTGAGGAAGTTAAAAAAGAAGCTTCTCGATTAGGAGTAAATGTAAAAGGAAGTGAGATTGTAGGTTTAGTACCTTTAGATGCAATATTAGAAGCAGGAAGATTTTACACAAAGAATAAAACTAATAATGAAAAAGAATTGTTAGATTCCGCAATCGAAAATCTTGGGCTAAGTTTCCTTAATAAATTCGTACCGGAAGAAAAAATAATTGAATATATGATATAGGAGAAAATAATGGATACTAATAAAACAATAAAGAATTACATAGAGAGTCTTTCATCAAATTCACCTACTCCGGGTGGAGGGAATGTAGCTGCATTTTGTGGTGCGCTTTCTTCAGCACTTGGAACTATGGTTTGCAATCTTACGATTGGCAAAAAAAAATATGTTAATGTAGAAAGCGATATGATAAACTTAGCGGCTAACTTAAAAACTTTTACTGACGACTTTTTAACCCTTGCTAAAGAAGATAATGAAGCATTTGATAAAGTGATGACTGCATTCAAATTACCAAAAGAAACTGATATAGATAAATTAGAAAGAGATAAACAAATTCAAGATGCTACAGTTGGAGCCGCGATAGTTCCGGCAAATGTTATTAAAAAATGTTATGAGTTGGTTCCGTTCTTAATTGAGATTTCTGATCGTGGGAATACTAATTCGATTTCTGATGTAGGAGTGGCTTTATTATTAGCTGATACTGCTTCTAAGGGTGCTTATTTGAATGTAGTAATAAATTGTTCTTCATTAGCAAATCAAACTATTGCTTATGAAATCATTAAACAAAATGAACTTTTTGTAAATGAAATATCTAATCAAGTGGAATTGAAATACAGAGCAATTCTTTCATCTATAAAAAAGAATTAATCTATTTAGGTAATTTTATTTTGAGGTCTTCTAAAGACCATCTCGATTTTATTTTTAATGTATCAGGATATAAAATAAATTTTTCGGAATATACAAGTGGGGATAGCTTCCCATTTGTATAAACCGAATTCGAATCCGCATCAATAAAAGCATATAAGAAATATTTTCCTGGTAAAACTTTTGTCAGCTTAAATTTATTTTCCTCTAAATTTACAGAGTTTATTTCCGTTTTCGATTTTGTGTCTGTTAATTTTATTTTGATTGGATGTTTGTTGCTTTCATCGTTTTCCACATTACCCGCAATCGTAACAAAATCAATATCATTCATAGTTGAAATTGTTTTTGTAATTACTGTATCTTTTTTATTTCTTGATAAATCCATGATTGGATTTAAATTAACTTTAATTATAAATTCAGTCTTCGGTTTTATCTTGGCAAAACTCACCTCATATTTTATCGAATCAGCAGTGGTTATTGTATAAGGATAATTATTCTTTTTTAAGTCACTGATATGAATAAAACTATTTAAGGAATCGCTAATTACTTTTTCAGAAAAATCTAATGTGAATTGCGGGGAATCAAAATCGATTTTGTTGCTTTCATATTTTGTTGTAAACGATTTTATTGACGGTGCAATTGTATCTTTCTCTGCAATCTTGGATGAATCAACAATTTCTTTAACTACTGTTTTTTCTTTCATCAAAATGAAATCGACATTATTAATCTCTACAGAATCGTTTTCCAATTCAACAGGTTTCCAAGAAAGGTTATACAGGTCTTCATCTTTATCAAAAACCTGATTTCTGATTTTATCAATAATTGATAAAACTAAATATTTGCCTTCTGATAACCCTGCAAACAAATACTTCCCATTGGTACCTACTTGTGAAATATAATCCGGTTTTACTGAATCTATACCCGGGATTTCATCCATTATCTTATAAGCGAATACAAACACATCTTCAGTATCATTAGAAAAGACGGTGCCGGTTATTTTGCCTTTTGATATTATATCGCCAGTAGAAAATACAATACTAAATGGACTTGCCATTTTATTTGAATTACGGAGGTCTTTAACGTCCGATCCAATACTTACAGTATAAGTAGTATTCTCTTTTAGTTCCGTATTAAAATAGACTCTTACTGTGGTACCACTCCAAGAAAATTCCGAATCATTGCCAATCGAAGGAGCAAAAAATAATGATTCCTGAACTGTTCTTTTATCGACATATTCAGAAAATGTCAGCTCAATATATTCATCATTGTAATTAGTAGTGCCATCTAACGGATAGGTTTCGCTAATAACAGGAGGAATTTTATCTATCTCGCCACCGCCGGGAGGTAATTGATTTGCACAGCCATATAATAAAAAGAATCCGAATAAAACTATTTTGAATTTCTTTGCCATGCTTTATATCTGCCTACATTAATTTGATGTTGAATAAAAGATGAAGAGAAAACATGTCCCCCGGTTCCATCAGCCACAAAATACAAAAAATTATGCTTTTCGGGGTTAATTACTGCCAAGATAGCTTCTTTACCGGGATTATTTATAGGACTTGGTGGCATCCCCCTTTTTAGATATGTATTATAATCACTAATAATTTTGAAATCACTTCTAAATAATTGATCGCCTCTTTCTTCTCTAACTAAATACTGCACTGTTGGATCGGCTTGTAACGGCATTCCAATTTTCAGACGATTTAAATAAACGCCTGCAATAGTCCTAAATTCACTTTCTTTATTCGATTCTCCATCTACAATTGATGCAAGAATAAGTATTTCCTTACGAGTTAATTCTGTTGTAAAAGTCTTATTTTTTACATAATTATTAAAAAAACTGTTTTGAGCCTTATATAACTTACTGATAATATTCTCAGGTGATGAATCAACATAAAAATAATATGTCTCCGGTAATAGGTATCCTTCAATATTATCGCCATCAAATCCGATACTCTTTAAAAATGTTTTATCTCTTGAAAGCTCCATAAATTTCGATGAATCGATACCAAGAGAATCTTTGAATAACTTTGCTAATTTATTTTGCCAGATCCCTTCACCGATAGAAATTAACTTATCTGTCTTTTTTGTAGTAGTGAGTAATAGTTCTACCAATTCCACATTTGATAATGTATTCGGGATTTGAATCTTTCCTGCTTTTATTTTTGTTTCAGCATTATAGATATATGCTACAAATTTAAGCGGAAGTTTATATTGAATAACACCTTTCGATTTTAATGAATCTAATACTTCATTAAAATTCATCCCTTGCTTAATATCTAAAGATACTTTTGGATTGTAATAATAACTATTAGGAAAGAAAAATATATATGTGAAAAATCCAACCATTAAAGAAAAGAAGTAAATAACTGTTTTAAACTCTTTTTTGGTTAAAAGAATAAGTTTGCTATTAGTTTCGATATTGTAGTTACCTTATCAATTTATTAAATGTAAGACTTGGATAGGCATTTAATTCATTTGAAAATGAAAGCCCTTCTTTATAAAGCATCTCGCCTCTAAACGCAATCATCGCCGCATTATCGCCACAAAATTGGATAGCCGGAATAATTAATTTTTTATTATTTCTTTTAGCAAGAAGCGAAAGTTCTTCTCTTAAAAATATATTTGCGGCTACTCCACCAGAGAGAGAAAGTGATTTTACTGAAAAATTTTTGACAGCTTTTTCTACTTTTTGAATCAATGCCTTAACCGCATAATTTTGGAATGAGGCTGATATTAAATTTTTATCTTCTTCTTCTAGTTTCTCTGCAGTGTCGAAATTTTTCTGAATATATCTTAATACTGCGGTTTTAATTCCACTAAAAGAAAAATCATATTCCCCTTTTGTATTTGAAATCGGAAATGGAATCAAATCACCCAGATGTTTTGATGCAGCTTCTTGGATTTTTGGTCCGCCGGGATATCCATATCCGAGCATTTTAGAAACTTTATCAAATGCTTCGCCTACCGCATCATCAATCGTAGTTCCCAATTTCTTAATATCAGTTGGACTGCTGACCAATAATAAAAGCGTATGACCACCGGATACAGTCAAAGAAAGAAAAGGATATTCTGGTTTTTCTTCCATTAAGAATCCGGAGAAGAGATGTCCCTCAACGTGATCGACCGGAATAAATGGCTTGCCCATTCCATATGCTAAAGCTTTCCCATAAGTAAGCCCTATTAATAAAGCACCTATTAATCCTGGTCCTGCAGTTGCACAAACTAAATCAATATCCTTAAGAGATAAATTCGCCTCTTGCAATGATTGTTTGAGTAAGGGATTTATAATCTGTAAATGAGCACGGCTGGATAGTTCAGGCACTACCCCGCCGTATTTAATATGAAAATCTTGTGAAGAAATTAAATTCGATTTTATTACATCATCTGCAATAATCGAGACCGATGTCTCGTCGCAGGAACTTTCTAATCCTAATACATTCATTAACTAAATGAAAAAATACTTTTTGTAATATACCATGCTAATTGCGGATTTTCCTGTAATCTTCTAATTGAATAAGCATACCAGTGCTCTCCGTAAGGGACATATATTCTTATCTTATAACCATCTTTATTGATTCTATCGCGTAAATCTTCTTTAACTCCATATAGCATCTGGAACTCGAACTTACTGTTATCAATATTCTTTTCTTTAATCATTTTATAAGCACCGATAACTAATGGATCGTCATGTGTAGCAATACCAACATAATTACCATCATCTAACATACGGTCTAATATTTTTAAGAAACTATCTCTAACTTCTTCTTTTCCCTTATAAGCAATTTCCGCCGGTTCTACATAAATACCTTTACATAGACGATAAGTTGAACCTTCTTTATTAAGAGCCACTACATCATCATAAGTTCTCTTTAAGTATGCCTGAACTACGATTCCAACATTATCATACTTTTCTCGAAGTTTTCTGAATAGAGCGATAGTATCACTAGTAACAGGTGAATCTTCCATATCGATTCTGACAAAATTATTATAAGATTTTGCCTTATCTAAAATTTCGCATAAATTTTGGTAACATAGATTAGAGTCAATAATTAGACCTAATTGAGTAGGTTTAATTGATAAATTGCTATCAAGATTATTTTCATTAATAGCATCTAAAACTTGGAGACATTCATTCTTAGCGTCTTCAGCTTCTTTTTTGTTTTTAATAGCCTCACCTAAAACATCCATAGTTGCTACAATACCTTTAGCATTCAAATTCTTTACAGCTTTTACAGCGTCTTCTAACTTTTCACCAGCCATATACTTTTGAGCAAAAATCTTTACAACAGGTTTCGGTAGTAATTTAACAAACGAAACGATAAACTGATTAAGCATTTTCACGATGCACCTTTTTCAATGATTGAACATTCAAAATTAGTTTAAGGAAAGCTCTAAATCAAGCTTAGACCTCGCTATCCTTTTTATTTATATTTATCGATCTAAGTATCATTGTTACAAATTCTATCTTCTTCTTTAATTCATCTTCGGTGCTATTATTTTGGATAACAAAATCTACTAATCCTTTTTTTTCATCATCTGTTATTTGAGAATCGATTCTTTTAAGGACTTCTTTTTTAGATACTTTATCACGCTCCATTACCCTTTCAATGCGTTTATCGGTATCCGTATAAATTAGAATCAGATAATCAAAAATATCTTCAAAATCAGCTTCAAAGATAAGTGCTGATTCTACAAAAACTATTTTATTTTTTAGAGTTAGTTCTGCCGAAAGATCTTCGATCTTCCTTATGATTATCGGATGGGTAATAGAATTGAGAGTTTTTAATTTTTTTTCATCACCGAATACTTTATCTGATAGATATTTAGCATTCAATTTGTTTTCTTTATAGGTCAATTCACCAAATTCTTTAATTAAAGAAGATTTGATTTTGGGATCAGAATTAACCAAATCTTTAGAAATGGAATCTGCATCAAGTACAGGATAGCCGCTATCAATTAGCATTCTTGACACTAAAGATTTTCCAGACCCAATTCCGCCGGTTATACCGACCAATATCGATTTTGAAGGCATATAGATATAATTAAAGAGAGTGCTTAATAAAAAGCACTCTCAAATTTTTATTTTGCGTAAGCAATTTTTCTTACTTCTCTTATCACTGTAACTTTTATCTGTCCGGGATATTGCATCTCTTCTTGAATCTTTTGCGATATCTCATAAGCTAATCTATCAGATAAGACATCATCAATTTTATCAGGTTCTACTACAACGCGCACTTCTCTTCCTGCTTGGATTGCATAAGTTTTAGCAACACCTTCAAACGACTTAGCAAGAGTCTCAAGATTTTCTAATCTTTTAACATAACTCTCAAGTGGTTCTCTTCTTGCCCCAGGTCTTGCACCACTTATTGCGTCTGCTGCTTGAACTAATGCAGAGATTGGATGTTCCATTTCTATATCTTCATGGTGACTACCAATTGCATTAACTACAATCGGGTGTTCTTTATATTTCTTAGCTAAATCGTACCCTAAGAGTGCGTGAGGTCCTTCAATATTCTTATCTACTGTTTTACCTACATCATGTAATAATCCCGCTCTCTTGGCAAGGTTAACATCAAATCCTAATTCAGCCGCCATTACTCCGGTTAAATAAGCAACTTCAATGCTATGTTGCAATAAATTTTGACCGTAGCTTGAACGGTATTTCATCTTACCAACATATTTTATTAATTCCGGATGAAGTCCATGTAAACCTAATTGAATAAGAGTATTTTCACCCTCTTTCTGAATCTCTTCATCTAATTCCTGCTCAACTTTTGCTACTACTTCCTCGATTCTTGCAGGATGGATTCTTCCATCTCCAATCAATCTCTCTAATGAAATACGAGCAACTTCTCTTCTGAATTGATCGAAAGCTGAAAGAATAACTGCTTCCGGTGTATCATCAACAATTACATCGACACCTGTTGCAGCTTCAAAGGCACGTATATTTCTTCCTTCACGCCCAATGATTCTCCCTTTCATTTCATCATTTTGAATTTGAACAACTGATACAGTAGATTCAACAGAGTGATCTACGGCGGTTTTTTGAATAGCCATAACAACAATCTTTTGAGCTTCCTTTTTGGCATCCACTTTTGCTTGGTCGCGAATCTCTTTAATCGATTGAGCTGCATCTGACTTAGCTTTGCTAAGCATATTCTCTACAAGCATCTTTTTAGCTTCGTCTGAAGTCAATCCAGCGGTTTTCTCCAAACGGACATTTTGCTCGTAAATCTTTTTATCCAATTCAGCATGTTTCTTCTCTAAATCTTCTTTTGATTTATTAAGCTGAATTTCTAAATCTTTTATTGATTTCTCTTTTTGGACAATCGCTTCATTTTTTTTGTTTAGCGATTCTTCTTTTGTTTCAAGCTGTTTTTCTTGACTTTGTAATTTTTGTTTTTTGGTATTAACTTCAACATCAAATTCTTGTTTTTTCTTTAACCATTCATCTTTTACTTCAAGAAGTTTTTCACGTTTTATATGTTTAGCATCTTTTTCTGCATCTTCTAGAAATTTTTGCGCTTGTTCTTTAATACGTTTCGCTTCATCTTCTGCTCTTACAACACTATTAGAACCGATCTTACTATTAATAAACCAACCAAAATAAAAAGCCAATCCGGCAACAACTAAAACAATTACTATAAGAACAATAATGTTCTCCATCAAATATACCTCCATAAATAGAAAATTAAAGCCGCATCTGCCGACCTGGTAAGTAAGAAAGAACTTTACCTACTCAGTGCGGGAAATCGCCCAACGCTTTTTACTTCCACTAGCTGTCTCGAAAGACAGACCTGCAAAAACAGGTTGAGGCCTGTAATACACGCCGCAAGTCAATAACCCTTGTAGTTTAACATTAGTTCTTTTTATATTCGAATCGGCAGTGCGGTAAAACTAATCGGAGGACATAAATTTGGAATTATTCATAAGAAGCTTGATTTTCTTTATTTTATCTGTCGCTTGTATATTAAATTCAAGAAATTTATTTTTTTCAACAAATAAATCATAAGCTATATTTAACGCTGCTATTATTGCTATTGTATCTTTGGGCTGCCCGGGCAATTCTTCCTTTGTATCTTCCATCATATCATTAACATATTCTGCTAATTCCTTGGCAACCTCTTCGTTCTCTACCAATAGAGAATAATCTTGGTCAAATATTTTTACTTTTAGCTTCTTTTTTTCCATTTTATGTCTTATCCGGTAAAGACAATTTTACTAAGAACGTAAATGATAATCGATTATTTCGATTAACTCATCTATTTTATTTTTCAAATCTTCCTTGCCCTCCGCTTTAACAGAATCCTTAAGCTCTCTCACTCCTTTTACTAATGGGTCGCTTAATCTTTTTTCTAAATCTTTCAATTTTTCCGTTAGAACTAAATTTTCATTCTCAATCTTATTATATTTCTCTTTTAATGCAAAGTTCGCTTCTTCTAATTCTCTTCTTGATTGAATAAAATAATGTACCTGCTTTTCAAGGGCATTTAATTCATCAATAAAAAGATCATATTTGGAAGCTTCGGGCAATCTATCCTCTTAATTTTGCACTAAATTTCTTTTCAACAATTTTAATTATGTTTTTGAAATCTTTCTCAACTTCATCCTCAGTTAAAGTTCTTGATACATCAAAATACTCTAACTGGAAAGCAAGGCTCTTTTTCCCTTCACCTAAACTTTCACTTTGAAAGATATCAAATAACTTAATATTATGCAATAACTTAGAACTTCCATTCCTGATTGTTTCTAATACTTCATTATGTGTAATATTATTATCAATTACAAATGCTAAATCCCTATAAACCTTAGGATATTTTAATAATTCCTTAAATTTTTTCTCTTCAACTGGAATATTAGATAGCTTTTCCAAATTAAAAATGAAAAAATAAACGGGTTGTTCAATATCATATCCGCTAATTAAGTCATCATTCATTTTTCCAATTGTACCTAATTCTTCACCAGCCAATTCTAATATTACGGAATATTCAACTAATAAACTATCTTCTGCATTATAAGAATGCAAAATTTCTTTATTTGTAATTGACTTAAGGAATTGATATACATATCCTTTCAAATCATAAAAATCGTAATTACTATCCTTTGAATACCAGTCAGTATCAATAGATTTTCCGGTAATGATGCCCATTAATATTGATTCTTCGGAGAAATCATCAAAGCTTTTGATTAAATCATTCTTTTTATTAAAAACTTTTCCAATTTCAAAAAGTTGTAAATTATTTTCTTTCACTTTAATATTTCTTGAAATTGTTGTGAGCATACCAGGTATTAAAGAGGTACGGAGATTTGACATATCCATATTCTGCGGGTTTAATACAGCGATAGAATTGCCAAATTGATTCGCAACAGATTCACTTAATAATGAATTAGTAATTATTTCATAAAATCCTAATCCATTTAAAGTTTCTCTAACTTTGTTTTCAAATTCAGTTTCGTCAAATTTAGGCTCTAGAGTTACTTTCACCCTTTCAATATCAGGAATTTTTTCATAACCATAAATTCGAGCAACTTCTTCTATTAAATCGATCTCTCGTTCGATATCATGACGGCGAATAGGAATAGTAACTGTAACTGATTCATTGTTCGCCGATACAATTTCAAAACCAAGATTAGTCATAATCTCGGTTACTTTTTCATTAGGAACATCATAACCAAGAATTTTAGAAATTCTTTCGAATCTTAATTTTACTTGCTTAAGCCCAAATTTAACAGGATAAGCATCAATTTCACCTTTACAGATTTCACCGCCGGCAGTCAATTGAATTAACTGCGCTGTTCTTTTAGCAGCCCATACTGTTATTTCAGGATCAGTGCCTCTTTCAAAACGATAAGATGCATCTGTTTGGAGACCAAGCTTCTTTGCTGTTTTTCTTACTGAACTTGGATTGAAGAATGCACTTTCGATTAAAATATTTTTTGTACTCGAAGTAACTTCAGAATTTTCACCACCCATAACTCCGGCAATTGCAACAGCTTTCTCACCATCGCAAATCATTAAGTCATTACTTTGCAATACTCTCTTCTTCGAATCGAGAGTAGTAAAAGAATTTTCATCTCCGGCTTTCTTTACAACTATTTTATTATCTGATAAATAATCCAAATCAAAAGCATGTAATGGCTGTCCAACTTCATGCATAACAAAATTTGTTACATCCACAACATTATTAATTGATCTTAAACCAACGCTTTCCAATCTTGTTTTTAACCATTCCGGTGATTCTTTAATAATAACATTTTTTACAACCTTACCAACATATCGAGGACATAAATCAGGGTCTAAAATTTCTACATACGCTAGTGAGTTTGATTCTTCATTAATCTCCTCAATATCAATTGAAGGGAATTTTACTGGTCGATTAAATATTGCCGCTACATCACGAGCAAACCCTAAATGACTTAGAGCATCTTGTCTATTTGGAGTTATGGCAACTTCAATAATCACGTCATTAAGACCAATAGCATCTGCTGCCGTGGTCCCTGCTTCTAATGCATTATCTAAAACAAGTATTCCATCATGATTGCTACTAATATTTAATTCACGTTCAGAGCAAAGCATTCCAAAAGATTCTTCCCCTCTGATTTTTGCTTTAGCAATTTCAAAATTATTTTCTGGAATTACTGCACCAATTTTTGCTATTACCACCTTTTGGTTTTCAGCTACATTCGGTGCACCACAAACTATTTTTAAATCGTTTACACCATCAGATACTACACATAAATGAAGTTTATCTGCATTCGGATGTTTTTTAACTTCTTTTACATGTCCGATTACAAAATTCTTAAACATCTTTGATTGATCAATAACTTCTTCGATTTCTAATCCTGCGAGTGTAATTTTATCAATTACTTCTTGAATTTCGATACCGCTAAGATCAATATATTCTTTTAACCAATTAAATGAGATTTTCACTTTTTAATACCTCAACTTAGAATTGTTCTAAGAATCTTTTATCATTATCAAAATAATTTCTTATATCGTTAATACCGTATTTCCTCATTGCCATACGTTCTACACCCATACCAAAAGCATATCCGGAATAAACTTCGGGATCGATACCAACATTTTTAAGAACGTTAGGATCAACCATACCGCAACCGAGAATTTCTAGCCAACGACCTTCCTTACCAGAAGGCTGCCACCAGATATCCATCTCCGCACTTGGTTCTGTAAATGGAAAAAATGAAGCTCTGAATCGATATTGAATATCATTACCATAAAGCTGTTTTGCAAATGATACAAGTGTCCCTTTAAGTTCCGCAAAGGTTACATCTTTATCAACATAAAGTCCTTCCACCTGATGAAACAAGCAATAACTTTTCATACTTACTGCTTCATTTCTATAAACTTTACCTGGTATTATTATTCTTATTGGCGGGGCATATTTCTGCATCGTTCTAATTTGAACCGGGGATGTATGAGTACGAAGTAAAAAATCAGGATTAACAAAAAATGTGTCTTGCATATCACGTGCAGGATGATCCGCTGGAAAATTCAATGCTTCAAAATTATTATAATCAGATTCTAATTCAGGACCAGTAGCAACAGAAAATCCTAATCCCTTAAATATATTCTTAATCTCATCAAGTGTTTGAATAAGAATATGCTTACTTCCCTTTGATTTTGTTTTACCGGGCAAAGTAAAATCAATAAATGATTTTTCTGATTTCTCACTCGCAGATACTTCATTAAGTTTTATATCAAAATTATTCTGAAGATCATTCTTAAGGACGTTTAATGTCTGTCCGAATTTCGGTTTTTCTTCTTTAGGCAGGGACTTAAAATCTTCAAATAGTTGAGATAGGAGACCATTTCTTCCAAGAAATTTAATTCTAATATTCTCGAGGTCTTTTGAGTTCTTAACAATATTTAATTCCTTTGTGAAACTTTCGCCAATTTCAATAATTCTCTGTTCCATGGCATATCCAAATATTTAAAAAAATTCCCTCCGGAGAAATCTAATAAAAGAAAACTGCCGGAGGGATTAATATTAATTCATTACAAAAGAAACGATATCAGTAAACGCTTTTGGATTCTCAGCGGCTAAGCTTGAAAGTACTTTACGATTAACTGAAACACCTTTAGTATCTAAAGCGTGAATCAAACGAGAATATGTAGTACCATTTAATCTTGCAGCAGCATTAATACGAGTAATCCAAAGTGCTCTGTATGTTCTCTTTTTTAATTTTCTGTCTCTATAAGCGTGAACTAACCCTTTTTCAATATGGTTCTTGGCAATAGTCCAAACGTTCTTTCTTGCACCCCAATAACCCTTAGAAAGCTCCATCATTCTCTTACGTCTTCTATGGGATGCCACGTTATTTTTGGCTTTAGGCATTTTTAATCAACTCCTGTTATTGAATCATTATTTTAACTTTTCTTGCATCTGACTTTGCCACCATAGTAGTCATTCGTAATTTTCTTTTCCTCTTTGTAGTCTTAGAGGTTAAGATGTGGGCTTTGTAAGCACTATGTCTTTTAATCTTACCGGTTCCGGTTTTCTTAAAAGTTTTTGCAGCTCCTCTGTTGCTTTTCATTTTAGGCATTTTTATGACCCTTGCTCTATTTTTTCTTTTTACTTTTAGTAGGTGCTAAGATGGTAGTCATTGCTTTACCTTCGAACTTAATTTCTTGCTCTACCTTAGCTACATCTTCTAATTTTTCAATAAATTTTCTTAGTAATTTCTCGCCAACTTCCGTATAAGCTAATTCACGTCCCTTAAAAATTACAGAGACTTTCACTTTATTACCTTCTTCAACAAAATTAACAGCGTGCCTTGCTTTAAATTCGAAATCATGAGTATCAGTATTCGGATGCAATCTAATTTCTTTTAAAATTGTAACGGTTTGTTTTTTCTTCTGAATTTTTTCTTTCTTCTGTAATTCATAAATAAACTTACCGAAATCAATTACTTTACAAACGGGAGGATCTGCCTGCGGAGCAATCTCCACTAGATCCATCTCCTGTTCTTCAGCTTTCTTTACTGCTTCCTTAACACTTATTACACCTAATTGCTCTCCATCAGCATCAATACACCTTACCATAGGTGCTTTAATTTCGTAATTTACACGATATTTAATTTGTGAAATGTAATACCTCTCTATATGTGATTAACTTTATTATTTATTTCATCTTTTAGCATTTGGGTAAACGATTCAATTGGCATACTTCCTTGATCACCCACTTTATGTTTTCTAACAGATACAGAATTAGCTTCAACTTCTTTTTCACCAACAACTAACATATAAGGAACTTTTTGAGTTTCCCATTCACGAATCTTGTACCCAATCTTCTCATTTCGTTTATCTAATTCTACAAATATACCGTTTTCTTTCAAAATATCAGCAACTTTTTGTGCGAACTCTAAATATAACTGAGAAACAGGTATAATTGCAACTTGAATCGGAGCTAACCATAAAGGAAATGCTCCACCATAATGCTCAATCAAAACTCCGAAAAATCTTTCCAATGACCCTAATAAAGCTCTATGGATCATAAATGGTCTATGTTCTTTGCCATCTTCGCCAATATATGACATCTTGAAAAGCTCAGGAAGATTAAAATCAAACTGAATCGTACTCATCTGCCATTCACGGTTTAAAGCATCTTTAATCTTAATATCAATCTTAGGACCGTAGAACGCTCCGCCGCCTTCATCCATTTCGTATTCAATACCCATATCCTGTAATGAATGCTTCAAGTAACCAATAGCTTCATCCCAAAGGGTATCTTCGCCTACTGCTTTCTCAGGCTTTGTAGCCACATAAAACTTAAGCGACTCAAATCCGAATGACTTCCACATATATAAACAGAAACGGACTACTTCTTTAATTTCATTTTCAATCTGCTCGTAAGTACAGAAAATATGAGCATCATCTTGAGTAAATCCTCTTACTCTCAAAAGTCCATGAAGTACACCGCTCTTTTCATATCTATAAACTGTACCCAGTTCAGCCCATCTGAAAGGTAAATCTCTGTATGAACGAAGTGCCGTCTGATAAATTAGAATATGGAATGGACAGTTCATCGGTTTCATATAAAAATTCTGCTCATCGATTGTCATCGGAGCATACATATTCTCTTTGTAATTACGAAGATGACCGCTTGTTTCCCAAAGCCAGCTTCTGCCAACATGAGGGGTATAAAGCAATTCGTAACCATTTAGAAGATGTGCTTCTCTCCAGAAAGTCTCAATAGCGTTTCTTACTTTCGCACCTTTTGGATGCCAATAAATAAGACCCGGACCTGCTTCTTCGTGAATCGAGAATAAGTCAAGTTGCTTGCCGAGTTTTCTATGATCTCTTTTTTTAGCTTCTTCTAAGAAAAGAAGATGGTCTTCCAACATTTTTTTCTTAGGGAAAGAGATACCATAAATTCTTTGCATTCTCTGCTTATGTTCGTCCCCTCTCCAATAAGATCCAGAAACACTAAGAAGTTTTACAAATTTTATTTTACCTGCATCCGGTAAATGTGGACCGGTACATAAATCAGTAAATTCTCCTTCATTATAAATGCTAATAATCTCATTAGAATCCAACTCACTAAGGATTTCTAATTTGTAATTATCGCCTTTATTTTCAAAAAATTTGATTGCATCAGCTTTACTTAATTCAGTTCTGCAGAATGGATTTTTGCTTTTAGCAATTTCCATCATTTTATTTTCAATTTTTACAAGGTCTTCTTCTGCTAGATTTTTATCAATATCGATATCATAATAAAATCCACCATCAATAGAAGGACCAACACCAAACTTAGCACCCGGATAAAGTGATTCAATAGCATGTGCCATTAAATGAGAAGTGGAATGCCAATAAGTGTCTTTACCATCCGAATCGTCAAATGTTAGAATCTGAAGTTTCGAATCTTCGTTGATGATTGTGTTAAGATCTTTTACACTTCCATTAATTTTAACGGAAAGAGCTTCATCTGCCAGACGATTAGAAATTGATTTAGCAATATCAAAAGCTGAGATGCCTTTTCCAAATTCTCTTACCGAACCATCCGGGAATGTTATATTAATTTTTTCAGTCATAATTTTATTTAAAAAAAAACGGAGCTAACTCCGGCTAAGTGGGTTCTATAGGATTCGAACCTATGACCTTCTGCACGTCAAGCAGACGCTCTAACCAACTGAGCTAAGAACCCATAAGATCAAATATATCTTCCTACAAAACAAAAAAACAAATATAATGTTGTACCGAGAGCCGGACTCGAACCGGCACGGGCGTTACCACCCACAGGATTTTAAGTCCTGTGCGTCTACCTATTCCGCCATCCCGGCGCAAACATTACAAAAAACTAACAAATATTAATTTTTACTTCAAAACGGAAGAACAAATATATAATTTAATTTCACTTTGTGCAATATCTTACTAATAAAAGAGATAGAAAAATATTCATATTTCTAATAGTATTATAGTAAGCTTTTATGACTTCTTCCTATCAGAAGATATACTTTAGTTCCAATATGTCCCAAATCATTTTTTGAGAAATGTAATAAGCCGCATTCCATGCCGATAAGTAAAATAATACCATATCCATTCGGACATAACTTTATAACGATTTCGAAAACCGATAAGATACATTATATGAACAAATATCCATGCTATCCAAGCTATAATTCCTGATATTTTTATTTTGCCGATTTGCATAACTGCTTTTGCTCTGCCAATTGTAGCCAAATTACCTTTATCGAAATAATGGAATTCTTCTCTCTTCTTTCCATTCAGTTCATTAGTAATTGTTTTACCTACAAATTTACCTTGTTGAATTGCAACAGGTGCAACACCAGGGAGCGGTTTTCCTTCATGAATATAAGAAGCCGCATCACCAATAACAAAAACTTCAGGATGCTCTTTAATCGAGCAATCATTTTCTACTGGAATTCTTCCTGATCTATCCGTCTCCACCTTTAATGTTTTTGTAATTTTAGGAATTGAATTGCCTGCCGCCCATATCACATTTGGGGTTTCGGTTAATACACCATCTATATAAACTCCCTTTTCATCAATATTTGTTACACGAGTATTGAGTAATGTATTAACTCCCATTTTTTCTAAGTTTCTTCTTGCGGCTTCACTTAACGAAGGATCATACATTGTTAGTATTCGGTCTAAAGATTCAACAAGAATTATTTTTGTCATCGAAGAATCAATATTCCTGAAATCTTTTAGTAATATTTTGCTTGCAATTTCAGAAATTGCTCCTGCCATTTCAACTCCGGTAGGTCCGCCTCCAACAATTACAAAAGTTAAATATTTTTCTTGTTCGTCTTTTAAATGAAGTTTTTCAGCCTGTTCAAAAGAGGTTAATATTCGTTGGCGAATATTAATAGCATCATTAATTGTTTTAAGACCGGGAGCAAATTCTTCCCACGCATCATTCCCGAAATATGAGTGACGACTGCCGGGAGCAAGTATCAAGTAATCATATTTGTATTCTGAATCTTCCGTTAAGATTTTTTTTGAATTAGTATCAATACTAATTACTTCACCCATAAGCACAGTAATATTTTTCTGTTTGTTTAATATTGCACGTATAGGGGAGGCAATATCTGCAGGTGAAAGTGCAGCGGTGGCAACCTGATAAAGGAGAGGTTGGAATAGATGATGATTAGCTTTATCAATTAATAATATTTCTGCGTCTACGTCCTTAAGCTCTTTAGCGGCATTTAATCCACCAAAACCGCCACCAATTATTATAATCTTCTTTTTCATACAAACAGTCTTTTTTATTAGACAAATATATATAGAAATTAATTTATTGGGAACGAATTAATAAAAAACAGATAAAAGAGGATCTTAATAAACTAGTTATCTTTATGGGAATAGAGAAAAAAATTGGAAATAGAAATCTCGCGATGTAAGATCAGCCACAATTTTAGCCACAATCTCGGACATGTTGGGTGGGTATAAAATAAAAAACCTCGTTTTCATTATAAAAAACGAGGTTTTTAAGTGGGCCCGGATGGACTTGAACCAACGACCCTCTGATTATGAGTCAGATGCTCTAACCAACTGAGCTACGAGCCCTAAAAAATAGACTGTAAAAATAGTTATTTCATTTTCGTTTTGCAATAAAAAAAAGAGCCGGCTCATCACCGGCTCAATTTTTATTTTATTTCTATTATTCGTTTCTGAGTTTTACCTTTTTTAGGCAGCTTAACTGATAATATACCATTCTCTAATTCAGCTTCGATACTATTACCGTCTATTCCATCAGTTAATTTGAATTTACGATAGAAGTTATTTAGTTCAGATTCCCTATGAGCATATTTCTTATTCTTTCGCCATTCGTAATCAATTCTTCCCATAATTACCAAATAACCATCTTCTATCTTAATCTTCATACTATTTTTATTGACTCCGGGTAATTGACATATAATGATATAGTCTTTTTCCGATTCTTCAATATCAACTAATGGTGCTACCCAATTTTCAGATTCAAGAGCTTCATCCCAACTTTTCATTTTCTGAAGTGCATTCCCATTAATATCCATCCTTAGTTCTTATCGTCATCTACAACTTCATAAGAAGCATCCTGAGCATTTTCTTTTCCATCGCCTTGAGCCTGGTTTTCTGCATGTGGTGGCTCCTGCTGTGTACCTGTGCCTTGCTCTGGTCCTTGATTAGCACCCGGCTGTTGATAAAGCTTCTGTGCGGCTTCTCCCCATACCTTCTGGAGATTTTCTGTCGCACTCTTTATCTCTGCACTGTTATTCGTTTTAAGTGCTTCTTCCACTTTCGTAATCTCAGCTTCAAGCCTTGACTTATCATTAGCTTCTATCTTATCACCAAGTTCAGAAATCTGTTTCTTTGTTTGGAAAACTAAGTTGTCTGCTTGATTCTTAATTTCAACTTCTTCTTTTTTCTTTCTATCGTCTTCAGCATGCTCCTTAGCAGTATTTTTCATTTTCTCAATTTCATCTTTATTTAATCCGCCCGATGAAGTAATACGAATGCTCTGCTCTTTATTTGTTCCTTTATCTTTAGCAGAAACGTGCAATATACCATTAGCATCTATATCAAAAGTAACTTCAATCTGTGGAACGCCACGAGGTGCCGGCGGAATACCATCTAAATGGAATCTTCCAAGCGATCTATTATCCGCAGCCATCGGTCTTTCACCTTGAACAATATGAATCTCTACCGAAGGTTGACTATCTGCAGCTGTCGAGAAAGTTTCTCCTTTCTTTGATGGTATTGTTGTATTTGCCTGAATTAGTGTTGTCATTACTCCACCAAGTGTTTCAATACCAAGTGAAAGTGGAGTAACATCTAATAATAATACATCTTTTACATCTCCTGCTAAAACACCACCTTGAATAGCTGCACCAATTGCAACCACTTCATCAGGATTAACTCCTTTATGCGGCTCTTTATTGAAAAGTTTTTTTACTAGTTCCTGAACTTTAGGAACTCTTGTAGAACCACCAACAAGTATAACTTCATCAATCTCAGATGGATTGAGTCCGGCATCTTTCATTGCTTTTTCGCATGGTCCTGCTGTACGAGTAATTAAATCATCAACTAACTGCTCAAATTTTGAGCGAGATAAATTTAGATTTAAGTGCTTCGGTCCATCTTGAGTAGCAGTAATAAACGGCAAATTGACATCAGTCTGAACTGATGATGATAGTTCGATTTTTGCTTTCTCTGCAGCTTCTTTTAATCTCTGCAATGCCATTGGGTCTTTTCTTAAATCAATTCCCTCTTGTTTATTAAATTCATCTGCTAAATAATCAATTAATCTTTGATCGAAATCATCACCACCAAGGTGAGTGTCGCCGTTGGTTGATTTAACTTCAAATACTCCATCACCTATCTGTAAAATGGAAACGTCAAAAGTACCACCACCAAGATCGTAAACAGCAACTGTCTGATCTTTATGTTTTTTATCCAATCCATAAGCAAGTGCTGCAGCGGTTGGTTCATTTATAATTCTTCTTACTTGAAGACCTGCAATTTCACCGGCATCTTTAGTAGCTTGTCTTTGAGCATCATTAAAATATGCAGGAACAGTAATAACAGCTTCAGTAACTTCCTGCCCAAGATAATCTTCGGCAGTTTTCTTCATTTTCTGAAGAATCATTGCAGAGATTTCTGGTGGCGAATATAAGCGATCTGTTATTTTTACTCTCGCTGAATTATTATCACCTGCAACTATTTCATAAGGTACTTCATTTATTTCCGTTCCAACTTCATCCTTCTTTCTTCCCATAAATCTTTTTATCGAGAATACAGTGTTTGTAGGGTTCGTAACTGCTTGACGTTTAGCCGGCTGACCAACTAATCTTTCACCTGATTTTGTAAATGCAACAACCGAAGGTGTAGTTCTTGTACCTTCCGAATTTGGTATAACAACCGGTTCATTACCTTCCATAACCGAAACGCACGAATTTGTAGTACCGAGATCAATTCCTATAATTTTTCCCATTTTTTATCTCCTTTTTGTTTTCTATTCATAATCTTTGTATTAACTTTAATCACAATTTATTAAATTTGTTTTCATTATGTGTGCTTTTATTCTATTTATTACACATAATGTATTCAACAACCGTGCCGCATTTATGGTTTACTTAACTTGTTTTAATACAAAGAGTTAGAGCAAAAGACTAATTAGTAAGAAATATGCAGTTTTGTCATACTTTATTTATTTTTGATAATATATGTGTCATAATTGATGCTTTTATGACATCAATAAACAGGAGACTGTTATGTTTAACATTGAAGATTTTGATATTAAGTTAGATACTGAGTTTATTGGGAGAAACTTTATTTATAGTGATGAAGTCAGCTCAACTAATCGACTTCTTTTAGATACAGAAGAATATTCGAAGCATGGTGCTGTTCTCCTTGCTGAATATCAAAGTCAAGGCAAAGGGAGGAAAGACAGAGTTTGGCTAAGTAATAGTGGTCAGAACTTAACTTTTTCAATTTTATTAAAAGAAAAACTAAAGGAGAATTATGTCAATTTTATTAATCTTGGAGCTTCTTTAGCAGTAGCTCAATCGATTGAAAATCTATATCAACTGAAAGTCGAACTAAAATGGCCTAATGATGTATTAATCAATAAGAAAAAAGTTGCTGGAATATTATTAGAATCCGTTTCTAGAGGGAATAAAATTGAACGGTTAGTTATAGGAATAGGGATAAATGTCAATCAACCGAGTTTTCAGACCAAGTTTGAAATTCCCCCCACCTCTATTAGATTAGAATTTAATGAATTAATTTCACGAGAAAGATTGCTAAGTGATATCTTAAATAATTTTGAACATATTTTAACTATGTTATATCACTCAACGGATAAAATACTTTCTGATTGGAAAAGCAGATGTAAAATGATAGGAGAGAAAATAAAAATTATTGAAGGAGAGCAGGCAAAATATGGTGTTCTCGAAGATATCGATGAAAAAGGTTTTCTCGTTCTAAGGCAGGGAGATAAAACTGAGCTTATCCATTATGGAGATGTAACACTAAGATAAAATGGAAAAAATTTATTTAGATAACGCTGCTTCTACGGCAATTCATCCTAAGGTAATTGAAAAAATGGTTCCCTTTATGAAAGAGAATTATGGCAACCCATCATCAATTCATTCCTTTGGCAGAAAAGTAAGAGTAGCATTAGAAGAGGCTCGAGAAATTATCGCTGATTTTATTAATGCTGATTCGGGTGAAATATATTTTACAAGCGGCGGAACAGAAGCTAATAATTTAGCATTAAGAGGCATTTCTATCGGTGATAAAAAAGATAGAGGGAAAAATAGAATAATCTCCTCCCCTATTGAACATCACTGCGTTCTAGATTATACAAAAGAACTTAGTAATATTGGTTTTCTTATTTCATTGATTGAAAATGGAAATGATTTTTTAATCGATCAAATAAAATTTAAAAAAGAATTAACCGATGATGTTTCATTAGCCTCTTTTATGTATGTTAATAATGAAGTCGGTTCTATTAATGAAATACAATCATTAGCGTCACTTGCCAAAAATAATAATACATACTTTCATACTGATGCCGTACAAGCTTTTGGTAAAATAAAAATTGACGTAAAAGAATTAGGAATCGATTCATTAGCAGCTTCATCACATAAAATAGCTGGACCTAAAGGTGCCGGATTTCTTTATGTAAAAAGCGGCACTCCTTTAGAACCATTAATTATTGGCGGTTCGCAGGAAAGAAATAGAAGAGGTGGGACAGAGAACACTTTAGCGATAATTGGATTTGCCGAAGCAGTTAGACTCATTCACGATAAAATTGATGATAATTATATATATGTAACAATGCTTCGTGATTATTTCAGAGATAATTTATTAAATCAAATTTCTGATATAAAAATCAATAAACCAATTAATGATTTCCCATATATTTTGAATTTTACATTTGATAATAACATTTACAATAATGATTCGGAAGCGATGCTGATGTATCTTGATCTGAATGGTATAGCAGCTTCGGCTGGTTCTGCCTGTACTTCGGGAACGTTAAAGCCATCTCACGTGCTACTTAATAGCGGCTATGATTACGAAAACGCAAAAGGGACTATAAGAGTATCCTTCAGCCCCTTTAATTCAACTAATGAATTAGATTATGCACTTGAAGTTTTTTATAAATTAAGCAAAAACTTCAAAAAATAATTTTAAGAAAAATATTCCATTAGTAAAGCTAATTTCTCTTTTAATTCCTTACGATTAACAATAAAATCAAGAAACCCATTCTCTAATAAAAATTCAGACCGCTGAAATCCCTCCGGCAGATCACGCCCAATAGTTTGTTTAATTACTCTAGGCCCGGCAAAACCAATTAATGCCTTTGGTTCAGCAATTATAACATCACCTAGCATTGCATAACTTGCCGTTACACCGCCAGTGGTGGGATCAGTAAGCACCGAAATAAATGGAAGTTTCATCTCTGCTAATCGTGATAAGCGTGTACTTGTCTTTGCCATTTGCATCAATGAATAAGCACCCTCCATCATTCTTGCACCACCGCTTTGACTAATAAGAATCATAGGAATCTTTTCATCGCATGCTTTTTCAATAGCTCTTGAAATTTTTTCTCCCACAACTGAGCCCATGCTTCCACCAATGAAGCCGAAATCCATACAAGCAATAACAGCTTTTTTACCTTCAATTTTGCCGACACCGGTTCTTATTGCATCGTTCAATCCTGATTTCTTAATTGTTGCAACAATTCTTTCAGCATAGTTTTTTGTATCAGTAAATTCAAGTGGATCGGCAGACCTCATTTTCTTATCGAGTTCTTTAAATTCTCCCCCATCAAATATCAGATCAAAATACTGCTGACTGCCAATACGGAAATGATATCCGCATTTTGGACATATGGAATAATTTTGTTCTAATTGTTTATTGTGCACTATCTCGCCGCAGTCACCGCATTTTGACCATTGACCATCAGGGATATCACTTTTTTTACTTTCTGGCGATATATTTTGTTTGGATCTTTTAAACCATCCCATATATTTATTTATTCTCGGTTATATTTGCAAATATTGTAATTGTTTGACTTGGATCAACAGGGTCATTTGAATATAAGGTAACGGTTCTCGTCAATTTACCACTTCTATTTGAAGTGTCTAATTCAATTCTCATATCCCCTTGCTCACCCGGTTTAAGTTTTTTACTTGATAGAAGGACGGCAGTGCATCCACATGAAGTCTTTACATCCTTTATTATTAATTCTTTTTTACCACTATTTTTAAATGCAATCGTAACTTCTACAATCTTTCCCTCTTTTACGTTACCGAAATCGAAATAGTTTTTTGTAAGAGATAATTTTGATTCAGTATTATTAACGGCTTCTACTTTTGGTTTAACGTCAGCTTTGAAATGAAGACGTAATTCTTTCTGCTTAGGATCATTAGAATTAATGAAAATATATTTTTCTTGAATGCCCAATCTTCCTGTCGAATTAAATTCTGCCATTACAGATGTTTTTTCACCCGGCTTCAATAATTCTTTTTCAGGTTCTACAGCTGTGCAACCGCAAGAAGCATAAACACGAGTTATCTTCAAATCGCTATTACCTGTATTAACGATTTCAAAATTGTGAGTTACATTTTCACCTTCGTGGATTACTCCAAAATCAAAGCTCGGTTTCTCTACTGAAATAGCAGGTTGTGCTATTAAATTTCCAAATAATATAAATAATGAGATTAATAAATATTTTTTCATTTCTTCACCTTTACCACAAATTTTTTAATGTATTCCGGTTCTAAATAATCGATATCGGAAGTTAATAAATCTTTACCATAAAAATAAGCCCACCAAGCAATTGAAATTGCTGTCGGATTTTCATAGTTACCTGAATAACCTCCAAATATTTTATTTTGTTTTTTTATCTCTATTAATTCTTCATCTTTAATAATGGTTACTTCATTAAGGATTTCGTAAGAATTAGATTTAGAAATAAATTTCGCTGAATAATATTCTCCAAGGTTTGCCTTTGTAATAATAAAAAACTGTTCCCCTTCGTTTAGAAAATTTGAAATGTATAAAGCCATAGCATGGAAGGTGGGAACAGGAACTAAAGGTATATCAAGTGCCTGCGATAATGCTTTTGCAGTTGCTAATCCAATTCGCAAACCTGTAAATGAACCAGGTCCTTTCGATACTGCAATTACTTTCAATTCTTTTTTGTCTATTTCAGCTTTTTTTAATAGTTCATCTATGCAATAAATAATTTTTTCTGAATGAATATGAGCTTTATTAAAATTCAATTCATAGTATTCTTTTTCATTAATTAAAAGTGCTGTACTACAGACTTTTGCCGAAGTTTCAATTGCCAAATATGGGAAATAATTATTCATAATATTTAATTGTGATTTCTCTTGAATCATCTTCTTTACTTATAAAATTAATCATAAAATAGTTTGTCGCAAATATTTCAGGAAACATATCTGCCCATTCAATAAACTTTATTGAGATATCATTTAGATAGTCATAGAATCCAATCGGGAAAAGTTCTTCAATATCGTTTATCCTGTAAAAATCTATATGAGTAATATCGTATTTCCCTGAATAAGAATTAATAATAGAAAATGAAGGACTAGATATCTCAGGAATATTAAAATAGCTGCAAACAGAACGGACGAAAAAAGTCTTACCTGCACCAAGATTACCGCATAGCAAAACGACAGTACCCGGAATCAATGATGCGGCGAATTTTTCTGCTAATTGCCGAGTTTCATCTTCTGAGTTGCATAAATAAGTACCGACCATTATTTAAGCTCGGCTTTCCATAGTAATAACAGGAAGAATCATCTCTTCCATTGATATACCACCATGTTGGAAGCTATCTTTATAATGACTTAAATATTTATGATAGTCAGTCGGATAAACAAAATAATAATCTTCCTTTGCAATAATATAATTAATCGTAACGCCCCGCTTAGGTAATTTGTAATCTGATGGATTCTTTATATAAACTGCATGTTTATCATCTACTTTTAGATTTCTTCCATATTTAAATCGCAGATTTGCGCTCGCTTCTCTATCACCTAAAACCTTAGCACCTCTTAATGCACGAATACTTCCATGATCGGTCGTGATTATTACCTTTGCTTTAGGCATAGTTGCAATTGTTTTTAGTGTCCCTAATAATGATGAATGCAGAAACCAGCTATTTGTTAGAGAGCGGTAAGCAGATTCATCGGGAGCTATCTCTTTTAGTATTTCCGAATCTGATCTTCCATGAGCAATCATATCAAGAAAATTTACTACTACTGCCATGAAATGAGTTTTTTTGTGTGAAGCAATATTATTTTCAAAAGACCTCCCGACATCAGGATCGATAATTTTCATAAACTTCATTTCATTATCTAATTTAATTCTCTTCCGATCTAATAATAACTGCAATAAATCCTTTTCATATTTATTCATGCTTCTTTCATCATCTTCGTTATCGGAAGTCCATAATTCCGGATAATTTTTTTCTATTTCTGAAGGATATAACCCTGCAAAGAGTGCATTGCGAGCATAAGGTGTGGAAGTTGGTAAAATAGAATAATAGTAATCTTTTTCAATTCTGAAAAAATTTCTTAGCACTTTTTCCATCATTAACCATTGATCCAGACGGAGACAATCAATAACAAAATAAAAAACAGGTCCCTTATGTTCTACAATATGCGGGAAAACATATTTTTCTGTAATTGATGGAGAAAAATCAGGGACATCCTCTTTTGTACTATAAATCCAATCTGAAAAATTCTTCTCTACATATTTTGAAAATTCTTTATTGCATTCTTTTCTTTGATCGTTAAGAGTTTGTCTAAGGTCCACTTCAGGATGTTCATCTAATTCCATATCCCAATTAACTAATTTTGAGTATATCTCAATCCAATCATTATAATCAGGATTTTGCATTAGACGTTCTGTAATCTCATTGAATGCCTCAAGATAATCTTTAGCTACATACTCGTCAGAAATTTTAGAACTTTCAAGAAATTTTTTACAGACCATAAGAACCTGTGAAGGAAGAACGGGCTTAATTAAATAATCACTAATCTTACTCCCGATTGCTTCGTGCATTAATGTCTCTTCTTCACTTTTAGTAATCATTACAACCGGTAAAGCCGGATTAATTTCTTTTATCTGGGCTAAAGTTTCTAAACCACCGAGACCCGGCATCATTTCATCTAAAAATATTAGATCATAATTCTCATTTTTAATTTCATCAATTGCATCTTCGCCATTTGTTACAGTTTGGACTTCATACCCTTTTTCATTTAAGAAAATAACATGCGAGCGCAATAATTCAATTTCGTCATCTACCCATAAAATCTTATTTCTTCTTGGAGACATTTTCTAATCCTTTATTTATTGAATCGAAATATGAACATCAATGCCGGCTTCGTTTGTTGTAGTTGGTGGTATTCGTGAAGCACCCTGAGGTTCTACTGATGTTCGGCGATAGAAAATTGAAAGTGTTACGCGTGAACTCATTACATATTTAACTTTTGGCTCAATAGTAGTCCTTGTAGTTCCATCCAAAGGTTCACCAGCTTCTTTGAAATTATCCATCTTATAAACTAAACTTGATGATTTACCACTTGTGTAAGAGACTGAAACTTCCAAATCGTTCTTAAGTGAAATTCCGAATAACGGAAGCTCAAAACCTGACTTTTGATAACTTGCTGAAACGTTGATATCCTTTGTAAAACTCTCTGTAATGTTTCTTGTTGTAGCTCCTAAATTATAAATAGTTTTTGTGGAGAACCTAAAGGAGCTGGTAAAATTACCGCCAAGTACTTTATCAAATTGCATACTTAATCCTAGAAGTGGGTTAAAACCAAACTCTATCTTCTGAGATTGAACTTCATGAAGACCATCGGTATTGATTTTCCAACCTTCATTATAAGTCGATGAATATGCGTGCTGCAAAGAAACTTTCTTAGCAAAACTTAGCCATTCAATTTTTTCTAAACCGTTCCACGTTAATGACCAATTTGGTCTTGGTATATATTTCATTACATCTTTCAAAACTGGAACTTTTGAGAATAATGAGAAAGTTTCCAATCCTTCGACAAATGCTTTAGATAAATTCTCTGTTGGGCGTGGAGAAGTTTTGTCATAAAGCTCTGCTACTTTTTTAATCCCGCCTGAAATAAATAATACAGGTGGTAAGCTTACGAATGAACGAGTAATATCGCCGGTGGAAGTTAAATTCTTTATAGAAACAACTCCCATCGAATCTGTCTGAATTGTCGTAGATTTATTTAAGCCCCAACCTACTGTCCAGTTAAGATCTAATTGAGCACCCTCCCAAAGTGGTCTGGAAGTTTTAATATCAAATTGATTCTTATGAGAATAATTGTCAGAAAGGTTTCCATTGGGAGCGCGATCCCCTATTTTATTCGTAAGACCAAGCATGAAAAGTCTATTAGGTCCGGCACTTCCTGATTGTTTAATTCCAAAGAAATTATTAAATCCCGTCCCTGTACCTTTAAGACCACTGCCGGTTAAACTGCTTTGCTGCGAGAAATTAAGACTGATTTGATCATAATCAAGCAAGAGCCATTTAACTCCTAGTTTTAAATATTCTAATCCAATCATATAAATTGGTTCGGATGGTACATTATCCAAAGAATCGGCAACTACTAATGAATCAGAAAATGCTAATGAATCGCTGATAATCGAATTATCTCGATGAGCTACAACACCCTTATCAAAAGTAGAATCCGCTTGGAAGAGTGATCTATTCCTAGTAACAGAATCTGCTTGCGCTAAGTTAAGTACTTGAGTTACTGAATCCACCGCTATTCTCTGACGATTCTGTGCCACAGAATCTCTCTGAATAAGAGGAGTGCTTAATCCTGATGTATCTGCCGGGTTAATATTAGTATTATTTGCGAACATTGATGCACGCGGATTTTTTCTGCGCTTTGGAGCAGCTGCAACTGTTGGCGGCGGCTGAGGGTTTTGTGGTGCGGGTTTCTGTATCAATGGTTGTTGAGTTTGCTCCCTTGTACCACTTCTTCTGCCTCCTTGAGCAGGAGCTTGAATTGTTCCTTTTGGTGCGTCTTTTTCAGTTTCTACCTTAAATAAAGGTGCAAAGATTGATTTTAATCTAATATTTAATCCTGCACTTATTCTATTTGAATATCCTGCCGATCTTCCAAGCTCCTCTTGCTGGAAATTATTTTGCCATGTATATGAAACTGAATAATTAGTAGTTAATGATATATATTTATTCAAGTCCCAAATCGATGGCACTTTAGGACTAAGTCTTAAATCAAAATTTTGTCTATAATTATAATCTTTACCGAACATATCGCCGGAAAAAATATCACGCCAAACATCACCTTCTGCTCTTTCTAAATCATTTTCGGTAAGTAGATAAGCCAATGATGATTGTATATCAAAATTATAATTAAATCCTATGTTTAGTAAACCACCCTCTGTAATAGACCAAGCAATACCAGCTCCGCGACTCGTAGTGAAATCTCTCTGGATATTAGGTTTATTAGGCGAAGTCCTATTAACCTGAAAAGTCCTTCTTCTCGAAGCAGTAAGACTAGATGATATGGATGTAGGTGCATAAAATACTTTTACATCTCGATAGTCAGTAAAAATATCTAAAATATCACCTAAGAAAGGGATATCCAACGGTTTGAAAAAATTATCTCTGCTTAAATTAACCGAATAAGATGCTCCGGCATTCCAAGACCATTTAAAATCATTAATGATAGTAGGGCTTCGGCTCATCGATTTATTATAAGTAAAATTAAAAGCAAGACTATTAAATGTATCTCTAATAAGCCAAAAATCAGTAGGTATTTTAATTCTAAAATTCTGAACACTCCAAATTTCGGATACAGAAACTGATTGAGTTTGTGCCTTTATACTTTTTAATTGTTCTTGAATAATAGCAGGGTCAACATTCTTCTCAATTAAATTAGCTTCAATTTGTTTTTGAGCTTGATCTACCTTAATATCAGTCCCGGGCATATAAAGTGGGTTCGTTGTAGATTCATTTCTCGAATAAGTAACCTTAAAATTACTCCCCGTAAGATTTAAAGGGATCAATTTAAGAACATCTAGATCTACCGACATACCCCAATTTCTTCTATCATCTCTAGAACCGAATCTCTCCGATAGTTTGTGGAAATAGGGATTAGTCTGACTAATATTAAAATTGACTTTTAATAAATCAGCTAACTGGAAAGAAGTGGAAGCTGTATAAGCCCAGCCGGGTGTATCATCAGCACCGAGAACGCGTAGCTCATTAATCCAAACATCTCCAGAAACTCTCTCCCCTTTTGTCCCCTTATCAGTAGGATTTATAATACCTATTTGGAAGAAAGAGATTCGTGTAAGAGTAGGATTACCTCTAACACCATATGTATGTCCCGGAAGATCAGCTAATGGCACTAAATAAACACCTTTTATTTGGGTTGTATCTCTTCTCTGCTTAATTGCAGTTAACTCAGAGAAAACCAAACTCACTTCATTCCAATTAGCTTGAACCGGTTGACGATATTCATAATAGTTAGATGTATCAGAACCGAAACGTAAATATACTTCAGAAGCATAATCTATTGGATCATTATAATGCGAAATAGAACCTGGCGCATTTCTCAAATCACCATGTATAAATAATTTCATTTCTTGATAATTAAATACGTCTAACGGTTTATAGAGATATTTAACTACTTCTCTTTTATCACCATCTTCGAGTTGATTGATTATCAAATTAAGAGATTGCTCGTTTTTAAGAACTTGCTGATCGGGATTTGTTCGGTCTCGTTCTTGTTTTACACCATCCGGCAAATAATATTCCGGATTATCTTCGTAATTAATAACTGAAACTGTCATTACAGTATCTTCTGCCGTTACTTTCGGCGGTGTGAGAACTTTCTGCCATTGATTACCTACAAGATTTAATTCTGCGAATCTTAGATGGACAGGAGAGGAAGCACCTGAAACCCAGAAACGTATTGTTTCTACTACGGAGAAACTCGGATCACCAAATTTTTCAACAAAATCTTTCAAAGGGACTTTGAATAGATACCAACCACTGCCCTTATAACCACCACCCTGAATAAATGGATTCGTTGTTTTACTTGTATCCAATGGGACTTCATATCTAAAATAACTATTTACTCGATCTAGAGTAAAATTTCTATTTAAATCCTCTGAATCAGGAAGTCTGCCAAGTTCGGTAGACTTAGCATTCCCTTCTGTAGCTACGACACGAGAGTAATCTACATTTGCACCGGCAGCAAAATAATAATTATCAAAACTTGGATCGGGGTTAGTTGTAGCATTATAATTTGGCTCTTCGAAATCTCTAAGACCGTCAATACCAGTATCCTCTCCTTCATCTACAAGGTCATTCGAGTTCTTATCCTCGGTATCTAATCTTCCGTTTGGGATTACATCTTCACTAATTTGTCCAAGATCAATATGAAGTTTTAAGTTTTCGGGAGCAGCAATAGTGTACATCCAAAATTCAATAAATTCAATATTCTCTTCTACTAAGTTATTAGCAGTAGAGGAAAGTGGTTTCATCATACCAGCCCAATTTAAGTTAGTCTGGTCTAAAGTCGGATTCCAGTTATAATAACCTCTAGTATTTGGATTATAAACAAAATCTAATGCGGTTATTTGCTGTTCTTCTCTGCTAGTCTGCTTCCTATCACCATACAAATTCTGAACTGTAACATCAGAAGGATTTATATTATACCAATAAGAATTGGCTTTATAATCCATCTGTTTAATTTCTGGGAACTTTCCTATTATAGGTAAATTATTAGGGACACTTACATCTTTCCAAGAACCATAAGCCATTCCCATTGGTATAGTTCTCTTTGCCCCTTCAAAATCGTCAATATAAGCGATACTCTTTCCTGCATCTGATGTAATATTACTTTTTTTAGTATTTGGATCAGGATCGATATATGCAAATTCACCTTTCAATGCGAAATTAGATACTGCGCTCGTAGAAATTATTTTATCTAATCCTTTTGTAATAAAAGGTAAATCGATACTTGTTTGGAAATCAGCGCCAAAGATTGAATTGTTTAAAGGTTCTTCACCGATTCTTACTTTATCGCTTAGAGTTTGTTGATTCAAATTAAGATATGAAAATCCGAGAGACGTTTTTTTACTAAATTGAATATTACCCCTTAACCCCAAAAGAGTCTTTGAAGCTAATTGGAAAAGGTCATTTTGCTCATAAGTAATTTTTAAATCAGCACCGGGTACTAATGCCTCAGCTTTCCTAATAATTATTTGACCTATATTATAATCAACAGTATAATCAGTACCTTCTGTTAATTGCATTCCATTAAGCAAAACTTTAACTGAATTTTCTACTACGTTAAACCCAATTGTATAAACAGATGAAACGGCGGCAGAATATTCACCTGAAATTATAAATTTATCTTTTGATCTATCCTGCTTTGCAAAAGTAACTGTCGTATCGTAAACAGCATCATATCGGAGTGAGTCAGGTAAAGAATTAGGTAAATCCCGTCCAAATGGTTCGAGGAATGGGAATATAACTTCACCGGTTGATGGTTTAATAGTTTTATTTGGGAAGAAATCAAATGCACCATCAGGAGTGGCACTTGTACCGCTTTGATCAGTCCTATCTAAACCGAATGTTTCAAGAAGCTTGATACCATCGTAATCTGATCTCGGTTCTTGTCCTTCAATTCTATAAAGTAGATCGAGCTTAAACCCTTCTTCTTTAACTTCGCGCCCACCAATAGGATAAATATTTCTTAATTGAAGAATCCAAGCATCCTTAAATTGCGGTTGAAGGTTGGCAGGTTTAACTAATTTAAGAACAATTTGTGCCGAAGTATCAGCAGCAACATCAGCAAGAAATTCACCATAATATCGATCATCATCCGGTGATGTAGTAGGTCCTTCGGTTCGGAATGCAACGGCAACAGCATCCTGATCCTGAATTTGTGTCCTAAAACTTATGTATCCTGTTTCTGCATGGTAATCATAATCTATACCTTGAATTAAAAGGACAAAACGTCTTCCGATCTCTTGAACACCAGGGATCGATTGGAGAGTGCTATCCCTTTGGACGTTTAATAAATCACCTCTTCTTCTCGGCTCTAAATTAATAAAAGCATTACCTTTACGTTCATTTGGATTTACCAAACCTGTAATAGTTTTCCAAACTTCAATATCTTTAACAAGAACTGAATCCGTAACACTAGGGATTGCACTGCTATAATAGTTATTGAAAATTGCTAAATTTCTATCTGCATACATTTTGTGCAAAAAGTAATGATTAGATGAATAATCATAAACATGTATTTCAAATTGTTGTGCCTTAGCACCACCGGAAACAGATACTTCTTGGATTTCACCTTTCTTCTGTGATGCTAACGCAGTTAAGCTCAAAGGTCCCATTTGAAATTGAGCTTTGACACCGAAAAGTGCTTCACTACCACCTACTAAAGATGAAGTCTGCAATGAAACGTTTCCTGCTTCCACGCTTTGAACTATTTCATCTTCGTATCCTGTATATTTAATCTTAAGTTGATTTTCGTATTGGAAAGTTCTTTCTGTATTCCAATCCGCATTAATTGTTAATTTATCTCCTATTGTACCATTAAGATTAATCTGAACCTGCTGTTTAAAATCAGGTTCATTCCTAGTATTTCCAAGTGCGGAAGTTGTAATTCCTTCGGTTGTTTCATTTCGCCAAGCACCATGTATATCTACTGCACCATTTATCTTAAGACTTATTTTTGGAGGACCAAAAATGGATAAAAACGATGTACTTGGTAAAGGTATCTCAATATTAGTAATATCTGTAATTAATTGACTAAGATCTTTAGTACTATTTTTCAATTCATATTTATAGCCGATCTGTTCCCAAACATCACGTCTAATCGATTTAAGTCTAAAGTCAATATATTCATCTAAAGGCATTTCCAAAAAAGGACGTGCGCCTTTACCCAATATGTTGTCAGTAATAGTAACTTTTGTACCTGTGGAGTCTAGTTTAACTACTCTTGAAGAAAAATTCATCGAAGGATAGGCGTAAAGCGAGAGCTTTCGACTAGGTCTAAATTCAGTATATGCTTTATCATCTCTTTGATATTTGAAATTTTCTATCCTTGCAGTTGAATCTTGCGAAAGAGAATCGATTCTTTTTAATGAGTCTATTTTGAATTGACTCATTAATGAATCAGCCGCAGGTTTCTTTGTAGTATCTTCAATCGCTTCAAATAAATCGATTATTTTTTTTATTTGTTCTGGTTTAATTAAATCTTTTTGAGAATCATGCGATATCTCATTTTGTGAAAATTTTTGATTGGGAAGATCATTTTTAATAACTGATAATAATTCAAAACAATTATCAAATAAAAGTAGATCATTAGATTGTGTGGTATGTTGACCTGAAAATCCAAGTGATATAGCTACATATAAAATAAAAAATGGAACAAAGAAAAACTTTAGTCCCAACTTTAAGATATTTCTGAGAGAATAATGGATATTATACCTATGATATATATTAAACATCTAAATTAATAGTAGAATTTTATTTATAATCCCTCCGATTTTTTTATATATGAAAAATATAGTAAAATCATACTTATATGCAATTCCTTTTTGAGGGAAAAATTTTTACATTGATTATATGATATCTTTTATTTGCGTTTTCTCTTCAATCGATTCAATGAATTGATTTTTGTGAACAATAATAGCACTTAAATTATTACCTACACAGGCACCCGTATCAATATACCAAGAATTAGATTCTTCAACAACTGTAATCTGCGATTGCTTTGTATGCCCTACTACTTGTATCTTTCCTAAATCTAAAAGAGGATCACGATTCCATAATATACCTTTATCGCTTCTTAGATCATCAATAATTAAAGGCTCTAAAACAGAAAGATTTTCTTTATAATCCGATGGAAGAAATTTTCTATAAGTTTTCGATACACCTGCATGTGATATAAAACAATCATCTAAATCCATATAAAGAGGTGCTTTACTAATCAAATCAATATGAGCAAAGATATCATTTTCATAATGTTCGTAAGATTCTAATGTTGATTCACTTCCATTAAAAAGCCATGAACGAGCGAATACACTCGAAGGTTCCTTAAAAAAATGATAGAACATATAATCATGATTTCCGGGTGTAAACTTAATATTATTTTCAATAATAAAATTAATTACATCACGTGAATGATTTCCTCTATCAACCAAATCACCAACTGTAATAATTTTTATCCGCGGGTATTTTTTTACTATCTTTTTGTAAAGTTCCACAAGAGTATAGTAGCAACCATGTATATCACCAATTACAGCAACCATAATTATATATAGAAAACCTTTTTTGCATATTCATTTAATTCATCCCTAAAAATTGGATGTGCAATTTGTATAAGTTGCCTTACCCTATCTTGAATAGTTTTGCCAAAAAGATTTGCAATTCCATATTCAGTAACAACATAATGAACATCTCCACGTGAAGTAACAACTCCGGCACCCGGTTTTAACATAGAAACAATTCGTGAATATTTTAAATCCTTTGTAGCAGAAGGAAGAGCTATAATTGGTTTGCCACCTTCCGAATGAGAAGCCCCTCTAATAAAATCAACCTGTCCGCCGATACCACTATAAAAACGAGTCCCGATTGAATCTGAACATACTTGCCCTGTCAGATCGACTTCAATAGAAGAATTAATTGCAATCATTTTATTGTTTTTAGCAATTACAAATGGATCATTTATATATTCCTGCGGATGAAATTCTATAACGGGATTATTATGAATAAAATCATAAGAACGTTTTGTCCCGAGACAGAACCCTGCAATAATTTTTCCCGGATGCAAAGTTTTCTGCTCGCCGTTTATTATTCCATTTTCTACTAATTCAACGATTCCATCAGAAAACATTTCTGTATGAATTCCAAGGTCTTTTTTATTTTTCAAATATTTTAATACAGAATCGGGAATAGCCCCTATACCCATCTGAAGAGTTGATCCATCTTCAATTAAGGAAGCGACATTCTCCCCTATTTTATCATAGATTGCTAAAGTTTCAGGTGTTGTATCTGGATCAACTTGCGGTAATTCTAATAGTGGAGTATGTGATTCTACAAATAGATCCACTTTATTAACATGAATAAAACTATTACCCAGTCCGCGAGGCATATTTTTATTAACCTGTGCAATTACAAACTTAGCTTTTTCAGTTGGAGTTTTAATATTTCCTACATCAATTCCGTAACTGCAGAATCCATGTTCATCAGGAGGAGATACATGAATAAGTGCAACATCAGCCTGAATAACACCCTTCTTAAATAGCTGTGTTACCTCAGAAAGGAAAATGGGAATATACTCTGCGCGTCCTTCATTAACAGCTCCACGAGCATTGCCGCCAATAAAAAATGCCTTGTGATGAAAATGCTTTTCCATTCCCGGTTTAAGATATGGTAAATCCCCTACAATAAGTATGTGATAAATCTCTACATCTTCTAATTCATCTTTTCTTCTAACCATGGCATTAATTAAATCAAATGGTGCGGCGCATCCCGGCTGAATAACTAATTTGTCATTAGATTTTATAACTCTAACTGCTTCATCGGCAGTAACTAATTTAGAATTATATTTTGCCACCCAAGGAGCGTTTGTATTTAATGTTGATTTTGTTGCTTCGATTGTCATAACCATCTCTAAAATTTTTAATTTTTTGAAAAAATATGCAGCCGTCTATATTCGATCTTGAATTCTTCGGCTATAATTTCATTTGTACAATATCCATTATAAGAACAGACCCCCTTAGCTAATCCGGTATCCCCGATAAGAGCATTTGACAATCCATTATTTGCAATTTCTAATATATATTCTATTGAAGCATTATTAAGTCCATAACTTGCAGAACGTGCTACTATTGCAGGCATATTCGGAACACAATAATGAATTACATCATGTTCGATAAAAACAGGATCGGAAATAGTTGTTGGACGGCTTGTCTCCACACACCCCCCTTGATCAATCGAAACATCCACAATAACGGCACCTTTCTTCATCGATTTTACCATTGCTTCAGTTATTAAACTTGGTGCTTTTTCCGATTTAATTTGCACAGCCGAAATTAATAGGTCTGCAAAAGAAGCACCTCGTGCTATAGTAAAAGGATTAGCTGCGACAGTAGAAATGTTTTTAGAAATTTCTGATTGAATACGTCTTAACCTTCTCAAATCTTTATCAAGAACAATTACTTGAGCACCTCTTGAATGAGCTGCACGAGCGGCATTATAACCGACCACACCTGCACCAAGAATTACAACAGCAGCTGGTGCTACTCCGGAAATTCCGCCCATTACGATTCCTCTTCCGACTTGATTATCACTTCCTAGATATCTCTCACCTACCTGAACGGCAAGTTGACCGGCTATTTCACTCATCGATTCGAGTACCGGAAATTGACCATCTTTTTCAATCAGTTCATAAGCAATAGCAGTAACTTTTTTCTTCATCATTTTATCTAAAACATTTTTCTTATTCAAAGCTAAATGAAGAAATGAAAATGTAATTTGATCTTCCTGTAAAAGTTCAGCTTCCTCTTCTGTATAAGGGGCTATCTTTACAATCATTTCTGATCTTTGAAATACTTCTTCGGTTGAATAAACTATACTAGCACCATTTTTAGCATATTCTTCATCAGAACAATGGCTGCCTACTCCAGCACCGGATTGAACAAAAACTGTATGTCCTGCTCTAATAAGAGAATCAACACCGGCAGGAGCCAATGCTACTCTTTTTTCTTCGAGCTGTGTTTCTTTTGGAATTCCTATTCTCATAATTAAGTCTTAATTTTTTAAAGAAAAATAATTATTAACAACAATATATCCAATTCTTTTTTAACTATATATAATTATCCAAATAATATTCGGGTAATTAAAAGTGCAGCAACAATACCAATAAAATCAGCTATAAGTCCGGCTGCTAATGCATGCCTAGCTCTTTTAATATTTACTGAACCAAAATAGAGAGCAATTACATAAAAAGTAGTTTCTGTACTCCCCATAATAGTGGATACTAATACACCAATAAATGAATCAGCTCCATGTTTTGCTATAATTTCAGTCATAATTCCGAGAGAACCGCTTCCTGAAAGTGGTCTCATTAATGCCATAGGTAAAGCTTCAGCCGGGAATCCAATTAAGCTAGTAATTGGATTTAATAAAACGATTAGAAAATCCATTGCCCCGCCAGCTCTGAATATTCCGATTGCCATTAACATTGCAACTAGATACGGAATAATTCTTACAGCTACATCAAAACCTTCCTTGGCTCCTTCAACAAATGTTTCATAAACTTTTACTTTCTTATACATTCCATATGTAAGAAAAAGAATTATTATCAAAGGGATTGCTAATATAGAAATAAATTGAATGATTTCTTTAATGATATCGACATTTAATGAAGGTAATTTGATAATATCAGTTGTGAAAAGAAGCACAGCAATTAATGAAAAAACAAATAATCCCAAGAACAATTTATAACTATTCTTAATCCATTGACCGAATTTGAAACCAGGGATTGAAAATTTTTCAAGGATTTTTACAGATAGAATAGCTGCGCTAGTAGCACATAGTGCTCCAAAAAATGAAGTACCAATAATAATTGATGGATTACTGCTCCCTGCTGCTGCCCTTACAGCAATTGCAGTTGCGGGGATTAATGTTAGACCGGCAGTATTAATTGCTAAAAAAGTACACATTGCATTTGTGGCAGTTCCTTTTTCGGGATTTAGTTTATCAAGTTCTTCCATAGCTTTTAGACCAAAAGGAGTAGCCGCATTTCCAAGTCCAAGCATATTTGCGGAAATATTCATTAATATTGATCCAATAGCAGGATGATCGGTGGGGACATCGGGGAACAAGAATCTTGTAATCGGTTTCGCTGCATTTGCAAATTTTGTAATTAGACCCGATTCTTGAGCAATCTTCATAATTCCAAGCCATAAAGCCATTATCCCAATAAGTCCTAATGCAATGTTTACAGCGGTCTTTGCATAATCTAAAATTGCGTTTGTAATCCCTTTCATTTTTAGGAAAGATACTTTTTCAAATACAATCTTAGCTTCTATAATATTTGATTCTTTTTTTCTTGCTGATGTGAAAGTCCCATAAATATCATCACTCTTACCATCGGCAGAAGCAATTTGCAGAATAATTTCAGGCGAATCTGAATTTACATTTAATATGAAAGAACCTGAATTTGATTTTGTAAAAGTTAGTTCTGCATTTGACTTAAAATTATTAGTATCCCCTATTCCATAAATAGCTCTCATTGTTTCTTTAGAGATTATCAATTCAGATTTAGCTTTATTATCAGTTGTATCTTTAAGAAAAAAAACAGCATTGATCTCTCCCCCATTCGCATATTTGTCATTTATAGAATTTGAGACATCAATTGTAACAGCAGATATAATGCCGATAGCGGCAAGAGCAATCCAGATATAATTTAGCATATTAAATTACCTTCTCCCTGAATATAAACCGCGGGCTTTAGTTACTTTTATATCTTGAGATTCAGAAGCTTTCATTCTAATTTCGAAATGATATCCCCGATAAGTGCCTAATGGATTCCAAGTAAAATTAAATTCCCAACAGTGCAAGTCTCTATAAACCGTGATTTGTGGCGCCGAAATTTGTTTTTGTTCAAAATCGTAACTACCTCTTACTTTGAATTTCCAATTCTCTGTTAAATTAAAACTTAGGTCTAATCCCAAATTAGAAAATTTGTTTACTATACTTGGACTATTCTTAGAAAGATTATAGTAGTAGGAAAGACTTAAATCCCATGGTATTGATAAATCAGCAGGTTGGCTATTATCATATAAAGCAATAAAATCCTTTTTTCTAAACGCATCTAATTCATCGGTCTTAGTTGTATCCTGTTTTTCCTTTTTTTCAATTTTATCACCGGCAATTGATGTAGAAATCGAGAAATTAAAATTTGTTAATCGGAATAATCCTTTTCCTTCTTTATATAAAAATCTATTTACTCTTTGTGTCCCATTATAATCGTAGAAAGTATATGAAGAAGAACCTTGAAAGCTTAATAATTGTCCGATTTGTGTTCGATAACTGAGATTTAGATCACTAACCCTAAGACTATCGGCAGCAAAATTATAGTTAATACTTGCATCTACATTTAGCAATGTAATTTTATTATCATCGTTCGTTGAGTCTTGAGGATTTTTAAATGTTTTAATTTCAAAAACATTCCCAAGTGAGAAGCTCAAACTTTGTCTTTCTCCACTGCTTACACCTCCAAAAATTTCTCTTCCGTATTTATCATAATTTACAACTTCGCCGCTACTTAATTTATATGAATCATAGTAATTCCAACTATCAGAGGCAAAATCAGGTTGATACGTATAAGAAATCGATGGACGAATCGTATGTCTAAATGCTTCAACACCAAGGAAGTTTGTCTGCATTATTCCATACAGCTTAGTCGATGCAGATACACTCATATCAAAAGTTCTAACGAAATTAAATTCGTTTATATATTTCTCGCTAACTGAATCCGTAACAATTGTGGCACCCGTTTTAGGATTTGTGGAAAGCACGGGAACCGATTCAATCACTAGCCTTCTATTGTACCATTTTTCGTTATAGCTAAAATTCGGAGTAATATTAAAATATCCCAATTTTGGAGAGAAATTCAGATTAACGTTATGGTTAACACCTGCTAATTTTTCAACATCTCCCTCGGTCTTAATTCTCTCGTTTTTAAATTGACCATTGTAATCAAGAGCGATTAATTCATACCAACTTGGTTCGGAAGAATAATCTTTTGAATCCTTTTTAAAGGGACTGAATTGTGATTTTGAAAAACTCAAATTTGGTAAAGTTTCACGAGTATCGCCTGTCTTAAGATTTTGTCTTCGAGAGTAATTTATAGTAAGACTGCTTCCGCTTTCTTCCCATCTTTTATTAAATGTGGCGTTAGAAATAATATCTTGAGATAGAAGATCATTATAATCGATAGCATTATTTTGCAAAAATGTTTGAGATAAGAATTGAAGATTAGCATCCAATCGAGTAGTAGGATTGATTTCCTGATTATGAAAGAGGTTAATATTCCAATCCGTTTGATTTCTACGGTTAGGGTCTCCGGATTCACCTGTTACAATTTGGGAGTAACCAGCATTAAAATTCCCTGAAAACGAATAACGCTTTGTATAGCGAGTTCTATTCCTGAAAGCATATCCTCCTTTTGTATAATAATCCCCAGTAAAAGCCATATCAAAATAATCACTTGCAGCCCAAAAATATCCGAAGTTCCTAAAATATTGACCTCGGTCTGCAATCTGTCCATAAGTAGGCACGATTATTCCGCTTCTCCTCCCTGATTCATTAGGGAAAACAGCGAACGGAATTGGCAATGGCAATGGCACACCACCGATATACATAAAAATCCAATCAGCAATTATCTTATCATTTTGGATTACTTTCATTTTATCGGCAGTGAAATAAGTATGCGGAGTATCGCTATCGCAAGTAGTAAACATACCTCCATCAATAAAGTAGGTATCTTTATCAACTTTTTTTACTTTTTCTCCTTCGTATCGCGACCCTATTTCTTTGTTTTTAGCTTCGGATATAAAACCTTGTTGAGTTTTAAAATTGTACCTTATTCGCTCCCCTTCATAAGAATCACCCCCTTCTTTCAATACAGGTGTTTCGATTAATTTTGTATTGGAAGAATCCATTCTGCCAAAGGCTTCTAATTCATTTATTGTATAATCAACAATAATTTTTCCGGCATTTAAGTTAGTCTGTTTGTACTTAAGCGCACCAGAACCATAGACAAACATCTTTTTATTTTTAACATCAAAGACTAATGAATCCTTCGATTCAGAATAGACGATATCTTCAACTTGATTTTTGTTTTTAATTGATGCTGAATCGGAGATTTGGAGTTTAAGAGAATCTAGTATTGCAGTGGAATCAGCAGCTACAAAAAGGGAATCCTTTTCCTGCGCAAATAAAACCGTAGAAAAAAATATAAAGAAAAAGATCCCTTTAAAATTCATCAAATACCATTAAGATTTATAAAAAACTAAAGCACTTGCACCTTTAATACCGGCATCATTCTTTAATTTAGCCGGTTTAACTTTTACTCTTGGCTTAAATGGAATCATTACTCGATCAACTGTGGCTTCTCTAATAGCATTAAAAAGAATATCACCAAAACCGGCGACACCACCACCAATTATTATGTTTGTAATATCTAAAGTATTTATCGCATTAGCTAATCCATGCCCAATTTTTGTACCGATATCTACAATAAAACTAATAGCATAAGTATCATTTTGAAGTGCCGCCTCGTGTATAATCTTAGGGGTTAATGGAGACATATCATTTTCAATAAGTCTATTAATAAGCGAATCTGGTTGTAATGGAAGTTCTTCTTTTACTCTTTTTATAATATAATTATTTCCGACATAAGCTTCGATACAACCTTTAGAACCGCATTTACATTGCGCTCCATTATGGTCGATAGTTGTATGCCCAATTTCGCCGGCTCCGCCTGTTTCTCCGCCATAGATTTTTTTATTAATTATTATTCCACTCCCTACACCCGTTCCGAGAGTAATCATAATAAAATTATCAAACTTCTTGCCTGATCCATAAATAAGTTCGCCGATTGCGGCAGCATTCGCATCGTTTTCTACAAAACAATCGACACCAAATTCTTTTTTAATCGACTTAGCAAGATGAACTTTTATCCAACCCGGGAAGTTAGGTGGATTCTCTACAGTACCTTTTTGAGAATCAACTGTTCCCGGAGAACCAATTCCTATACCTTCAACTTTATCTTTTATGTTTTTTAATAGTAGTTTTATTCCTTTCTTTATCTGACTTACAACTTCATCAGGTCCATTTTGAGCATTACTATCGACTGAAATTTTTTTTACTATTTTACCTTCTTTATTGACCAATCCTATTTTAATGGACGTTCCTCCAAGGTCAACACCCACAGCATACTTTGATTTTGACATTCTATCCTCAATGGAATTTAATTTGTTTTCGAGTTTTCTATTTTTGAAATTATTTCTTCTGCTACTATTAAAGCCTTTAATCCATCATTACCTGAAACCACCGGCTGCGTACCATCCTGAACCGCATTTACAAATAGTCCTAATTCATGTTTAAGAGCATTTACTTCTACGATTTCCGGCTGTTCATAAACTACAAATCTTTTTTTATCTCCTACACCCATTTCACCAAAAGTCATGAAATGTCCATTATTTACTTCTTCGGGAGTAATCAATCTGAAAACTTCCGAAACACCGGACTGAAAATCAACTGAAATATAAGAATCTTTTTGAAACATTCGCATTTTTCTCATCTTCTTTTGAGAAATGCGAGATGCAGTTACGTTAGCTACTGCACCATTCTCAAACTCAAGACGTGCATTTGCAATGTCAATACTATCAGAAACCACAGCAACACCACTTGCACTTATTGATTTTACATCACTCTTTACTAAACTAAGAATAATATCAATATCATGTATCATAAGATCTAATACTACTGCTACATCAGTACCTCTTGGATTAAACTGTGCTAATCGATCAGTCTGAATAAAAGTTGGATTAAGATTGAATTTATCCAAAGCTAATAGAGCCGGATTAAAACGCTCAATATGACCTACCTGAAAAACAAGATTTCTTGAAGAAGCTAATTTTACTAATTCTTCCGCATCCGAAATTTTAGAAGTAATTGGCTTTTCCACAAATACATGAATATTTTTTTCAAATACCTTTTTTACTATTTCATAATGCGAGCTAGTTGTTGTAACAACGGAAACTGCATCTACATTATAAAGCAAGTCTTCTAAATTAGGGAAATATACAGTATTAAATTCCTCCGAAATTTCTTTCCCTTTTTTTTCGTCAATATCATGAACACCCACAAAATGAACATTTTCAAGCTCGCTTAAAAGCTTTACATGAAATTTTCCAAGATGTCCTGTTCCAATTACACCAACTTTAATTTTTTTCATATTCCTCTACTCGAGATTTTTTTATATGCAATTATTTCTTCAAAACCACCTTTATCCGGATTACTATAATAAAGGAAAATATGATAAATATTATCAGTCTCCCAAAAATTCCCTTCTAATATATTCCAGTCTATATTACTAATCCTATCATTGTTGTATTCAGCTGTTACATACTGATAATCATAAACACCTCTTTTGAGCTCAACGATCAAACTAAGAAGACCTTCCTTATCATACATTTCATATTCAGGTGCGACAATCCAATTATTAAATGAGCCAACAATAAATACAGGGTCCTTAACTTCATCAGGCGGACGAATCCTAAATCTTATATCAAGATATTGAGCATCGTCACTATTGTAACTATCAATTATTGATGCACCTTGATTGTCTTCTCGAATAAATTTATAGAAGTTAGAAGTCTCGATCCCACCGAATTGAGCATCCGCATATGGATATTGATACTTAGACTTATTTCGAAGATTCAAAGTTCTGTAATTATTTCCCTGTTTTACATCTCGGATTAAAAAGCTAAATCTATTTGAACCGTTCCAATCGACAAATTTATTTTCAGTATTAAAGTCTCTATTGATAAAATATGGATATTCGATTTTCCGATTTTCGATTATCTCCATACCCTTAATTAAGTTCGGATAAAGAGTATCAGGCAAAACAAAATCAGTTTTCAAAATCAAAGTCCTTCCTAATTCAGAATTATTAGACATGTCATTTTCAGATCGGCTTCTTGTAATGTTTGGTCTAAGTCTGATTTTTGATTTGTGTATAACTGCAAACTTCCCTTCTGCAATTATGTTGTCCCTATTGTAAGATTCCATGACAAAAAATTTCCATTTACCCGAAAATGGAAAATGGACATTATCGTTTGGAAACTGCCCTGAATAATGATAATCAGCTTCTTTTACATTTGCGGGTAATTCATATAGCCATAAATTATATTCGGTATTATACGAAGGGTCAGTTAGAAATATATTATTGTATGGCTCCCAATTCTGATTACAAAATTTAAATACTATGATTAGATTTGGTGCATTTTGAGTGGCAACATCAAAATTAATTGTTAGCTTTTGTTCAATCTCTTGGTTGTAATCTATTACAGGAAATGATTCTTCATTATCCCCTAAGTAAGTTTGCAAAGATTTTATTACTATCTCTTGAGCAGAAACAAATTGTGCACTAATAAGAAGAATTAAAAAAAAATTACGCATCAATAAAACCCTTTAAATTCAAAAATCGTGGTACTATTAAAGTACCACGATCTCTTAAAAAACAAAATTAATAGAACCTAAAGGTATTAAAAACTATTGTTAATTTAAAGAAAACAGATTAGTTTTCGGTTAATGTTATATCGCCCCCGCTTGTAGAACCAGAGATTTTTGCACCACCCGAATTTAGCTTACCTTGAAACTCACCTCTTTTAATACGTGTATTAGAAGACTTACTATGAGAAACCGAAACATCACCGCCGCTTGAATCAAGATCGACATCAGCATTAGCATCTTTTGGCACGCTAATATTTATATCACCACCAGATGTTTCAGCATTGATTCCATCAATTTTCCCATAATATTTTATATCAATATCACCGCCGGAAGTTTCGGCATTGATTGAACCATCTTTTGTCTCAATCGTTATATCGCCACCGGACGTATCTGCTCTTAATTTTCCAATAATATTTTTTGCTTTAATATCCCCACCCGAAGTACCTAAATCGGCATCTCCTTTACTATTTGTTACTTCAATATCACCGCCCGAAGTTTCACAAATCATATTGCTCTCGGTATCAGAAGTAATTATATCACCTCCCGAAGTTTCTAACTTAATATTTCCTGTCAATTTAGAAAGCAATATATCACCTCCCGAAGTTTCAATATACGCATTGAATTGATTTGGGATTTCTGCTTTTACTTTTACTTTAATTCCTCTTCCAAAATTGAACCAATTAAAAGAACCTTTTCTTTTTATTACTAATTTTAGTCCTTTGCTGGTTTGTTCCATTGTAATAGTCAATTTTTCTTCGGCTTTGGAATTGCCATAGACGGTCAATCGAGCTTCATTTGAATTGGTTGTAACTACTTTAACATCTGCACCGGGGACATTGACATAAAGTGATTGCCATTTTTGAACAGAATAGGATTCCGTTTTTATTACCTTGAGTTCTTCTGCTTGAATTTTTAGAACAGATACTAATAAAATTAGTATAACAAATAAAGTTGTTTTCCCTTTCATATAAAACCCCTATTTAATGATTTATCAGATTAGACTTGTCAAAGGGGAAAATAGTTACATTATTTTTGAAAATAATGTAACTATTTTAGAAGAAATTTTAATTAAACATTTTTTAATTCGTGGGTTAATTTATTTACTGCTTCTTTAGAGTCGCCGAAATACATTAATGTATTTGGATAGAAAAAAAGCTCATTATCAATTCCGGCATAACCTGCATTCATCGATCGTTTGTTAATAACAACCGTTTTGGCATAATCTACATTAAGAATAGGCATTCCATATATAGGACTATTTTTATCATGTCTAGCGGCAGGATTTACAACATCATTTGCTCCAATAATAAAAGCTATATCGGTGTTATTAAAATCATCATTAATATCTTCCATTGCATACATTTTTTCATAAGATACTTGTGCTTCTGCAAGGAGAACATTCATATGTCCCGGCATTCTCCCAGCAACTGGATGAATTGCAAAACGCACATTTTTTCCTTTTGATTCAAGTAAATTAACCAAATCTCTTACTGCATGTTGAGCCTGTGCGACTGCCATTCCGTAACCGGGAACAATTATTATATTAGATGCTGAATCAAAAATCATGGCTAATTCTTCCGGGTCAACTGATTTAACAGTTCCCTTTGAAGAAGTCTCTGCTGACGGAATGGTAATAGAACCCGCAGATTCCCAACCACCTAGCACCACATTCATCAACGAACGATTCATTCCTTTACACATTATCATTGTAAGTATAATGCCGGACGCACCGACTAATGCTCCTGCTATAATCAATTCATTATTTTTTAGTACGAATCCGGTCATTGACCCTGCAATTCCGGAATAGGAATTAAGTAGTGAAATTGCCACCGGCATATCTGCCCCTCCAATAGGGAGTACAAGTAGAACTCCAAGTATTAGAGCTACAGCACCTATCGACAAAATCACCCAATCTAAAGTAGGATTATAAATTGCAAAATAAGCACCACCGATAACTACTGCGATTAATAAAATAACGTTTATCGTATTTTGCAATGGATACTTAATCACTTTGCCAGATACAATTCCTTGTAGTTTACCAAAAGCAATCAGTGAACCTGTAAATGTAACAGCTCCAATTAAAATACTTAGTACTACTGAAACATCAGTAGAAAGTTCATGAGAAAACGCATCGAAATTTTTCATTTTATAAAATTCTGAAAGTGCAACCAACATTGATGCCCCTCCGCCAAAACCATTTAATAATCCTACCATTTGAGGCATCCCGGTCATCGGAGTTTTGTACGCAAACAGCAGTCCGATTCCTGAACCGATTATTAATCCTATTAATATATATTCGTAAGTCATAACGTGTTGATCGAATAGTGTAACGACAATCGCTATAAACATCCCGAGAGATGAAAGGAAGTTACCGTTACGTGCTGTTTTTGGAGATGATAATTGTTTTATTCCAAAAATAAAAAGTATAGATGAGACCAGATAAATTATTTCAATAATTATTTTCAATTTTTAGCTCACTTTTTTTTGAACATTTTTAGCATTCTATCAGTAACTAGAAAACCTCCAACTACATTTATAGTTGCAAAGATTACAGCTATTAACCCAAGTATTGTGCTAATAGTAAAATCCTGTAAACCTGCACTAATAATAGCTCCTACAATTGTAATCCCTGAAATCGCATTTGAACCGGACATTAAAGGTGTATGCAATGTTGGTGGTACTTTCGCTATCAATTCAAACCCGATAAATATTGCTAAAACAAAAACATATATCATCATCATAAAGCCATAAATTTCCATTAAATTACTCCGATTATTTCGTTAAAATAGATTTAGTTTTCTCGTGAACTATCTCACCATCTTTTACAATTGCTGCTTGTGAGATAATTTCATCTTCCATGTTAAAATTGAATACTCCCTCTTTTGAAGCATATTCTAATAGGTTTTGTAAATTTTTCGAGTACATTTCACTCGCATGATAAGGGACTAAACTTGGCAAATTACCTTCGCCAATAATTATAGCACCATATTTAGATACAATTTTCCCTGCTTCACTAAGTTCACAATTACCGCCAAATTCTACCGCCATATCAAGTATAACGGAACCATGCTTCATATTCTTTACCATCTCCTCTGTTACGAGTATTGGAGATTTTCTTCCGGGGACTAATGCAGTTGTAATTACAATATCCGCTTCTGTGATATGCTTGTATATCAAGTCTTTCTGCTTTTTCAAAAACTCTTCTGATGCTTCTTTAGCATACCCTTTATCATCCTGCATATTTTCTTCTACCGGTACCTCGATAAATTTACCACCAAGACTTTGCACTTCTTCTTTTGCCGAAGGACGAATGTCGGAAACTTCTACAACTGCGCCTAATCTTTTTGCAGTGCCAAGAGCTGAAAGTCCTGCAACTCCAGCACCCATAATTACGACCTTCGCCGGTGATATTGTCCCCGAAGCAGTCATCATTAATGGAAATATTTTCTTTAAATAATTTGCCGCAAGTATTACACTTTTATAACCTGCGAGATTAGCCTGAGAACTAAGAGCATCCATTCTTTGAGCAATTGTAGTGCGTGGTATTGCATCCATTGCAATTAAATTAATTTTGCATTCTGCAGCTTTCTTTGCTATTTCAGGATAATGGAGCGAATAAACAAATGAAATTAATATAGTCCCCGGTTTCATTAATTCTAATTCTGATTTCGAATATTTAGGATGTGTAATAGGTCTCCCGACTTTTAAAACAATTTCTGATTCTTTATAAAGTTCGATTGGGTCTGGAACTATCTTAACTCCGGCTGCAATATATTTTTCATTCTCAAATCCAGCATTCAATCCAGCATTATCTTCGATAGCTATTGTAAACCCTTTTTTGATTAGCTTTGCCGCTACATCAGGTGTTATCCCAACTCTATTCTCCCCTTCTATAATCTCTTTTGCAATTCCTATAATCACTTAGACCTCATTTTCGTTTCGTTATTATTTGCTTTTAAATTTGATTCTAAAACTTCGATTTGATATCCGCTAAAAGTTGAGTATTCAACCAATTCATCGACTAATTTAATCATCAATTCCAATTCTTTTAGATCAATTACTTTATTTGTTTTGAGTAGTTCAAAAAGACTCTTACTAAATATCCAATTTATTAATTCTTCAAAACTTTCTTTTCTGTAATAAGTTTTCCCTTGATATATATTTGGTCTTAAGAATTGTTTTACAAATTTGTTTTCTAGTATTTTTAAAATACTTTCTGCAATTTTCTTATCAATTATATTTTTTCTCTCTACTAACTCCGACACTTCAAAAATATTTTGAAGATTTTCATTAAGTATATTTATCAAAGCAAAATCAGCAACTATATCGTATTCACTTTTACCGGTTTTCTGTAATAATTTCTTAATCGGTTTTCCAATCATTAGAGAATCGATTAAACTTTCCTTTTTATTTTCAGGAAGAATTTTATTTAGGCTACTAGTCAATACCCAAAAAGAGTTTATAAGATAATTATCAGGTTCTAAAACATTATTAAAAAACATAACAGATGAATGTAGCTCATTATTAAAACCATTTAATTTTTTTGATAATGATTTTTCTAATAATTTTTTCATCTCAAGAAATGTCGAGAGATATTCATCAAACAGAGTTTCAAGTTTTTCATCATTAAATTGCAGAACAAGATGTGTTTCGATCGACTTTAAAAAAGCGATGTAACCTTTTTTAAGATATTCAATATCATCCGGCAGAAGTGTAATCTCTTTTATATCAAAAAGCTTTTTAATTATCACTTTTCGTTTTTCATTAAAGAAATCTTCAACTGACTGATGTACTGGTCTTAAAATGTTTTCTTTTAATTTGATTTCAACATTATCAACCCCACTACCATTGAGCGAATTAAATAGATTTTCATATTCGCCGTTTTCATCATATACTTCTTTGAAATTGAGATAAACGCGAGACTCAAAACCTTCCAAAGTAATATTAAAACCATCTCTATAAAGCTGAGCAGCATTAAACAAATATTCCAAACAAGAAATCGTTTCAGTAGCTATATAATAAGTTTTATTGTCATTTTTAATTCCTAAAGATTCAGCTAAAGATACTGAAACAAGATTTTTATTATTACCATCGCTTACTAATTTTTTTGTAGAATATTTAATTGTTCCCGAAGCTGTATCATATTTATTATTGAATAGAATAAGTGCTTTCTCATTTCTTGCTGAATTCGTAAATGCAAAAACACTCTCATTAATATTTCCATTATAATCAAGAAAATCGTAAATCCAAAAATTCTTAATCTCACTAAATAGATATCGCTTTCTCATCAAAGGGAATATTTCGTTTTCATGTCGATTAACTAACCATTGATTTGGTTGTTCATTATAATAGGCACGTTGATATTCCATCCCATACTTCTCTGTGTATCCTTCAATCTGACCGTGAGCAAACATAGGGAGTCCCGGAAGAGTGATCATCATTAAGCATACACCAAAATATTTATCATCAGAACCGAACTGTTTAATAGCGGTTTCCTCATCTGGATTACTCATAAAGTTTACATATCTCTTAAGTATCTCCGGTTCAAACTCTAATGTGTTTGTAATAAGATTTCTATATTTTTCATTCTCTTCTTTCATAAACATGTGCATAAAAGCACTATTATAAACGCGATGCATTCCTAAAGAACGGACGAAATAACCTTCCATTAACCAAAATGCTTCTGCAAGAAGAAGAGTTTCAGGTAATTCTAAATTTATTTTATCAACTACTTCACGCCAAAATTCTTCAGGAAATTTTGAATCGAATTGATCTTTTGTAAGAGCATGATCTGTTCTTGAAGGTATATCCCCTCCACTTCCGGGTTCAGGATACCATAACCGTGAAAAGTGTCTTTTCGTTAATGTCATTGCCGCATCAAAACGAATTATACTAAACCTTTTTGCCACATCAAAAATTTTATCTATAACTGCTTTACGTACCTCTTCATTTAACAAATTCAATTGAGCAGTATCGTTCCATGGCATATTTGTTCCATCATTTCCATGGTATATAAATCGGGTATGTCCGTTTCGTTTATCAATCATTTGAAATACAACCGCAGCATCTTTCTTGCTCCAATAACCATCTTCAATTTGGATTATATAATTTGAATCATCTGAAAGATTAGGACCTGTAAAACGATAATTAGGAAATGGTGATTGGTGTGATTGAATAAAATATTCAGGATGGTTTAATACCCATTTAGAAAATATACCGGTATGATTAGGTACCATATCGCTTGCTAATCTTATTCCCCTTTGTTTAGCACGTTCATTCAAATTTTGATATGCGGATTCCCCACCTAAATCAGCAGCGATATCATAATCATAAAGTGAATATGCAGATGAAACCGCATCAATATTTCCAAGTATGTGTTTTATTTTTTTTGAAGCATCGCTTCTTTCCCAGATTCCGATCAACCAGAGACCATTAAAATTCCATTTTGCTAACTGGTCTAATTCTTCATCAGGAATTTCATTGAGGGTTTTTATCGTGCGGTTATATTTTTTTGAAAGTTGATCCAACCATACATAACTATTTTTTGCAATAAGTTTAACGTTTGGCATCCAATCTAAATCAGCTGTAAAATTCTCAGGTTCTTCATAATCTTTCCATATGTCTTTAGCATATTTATAACCTGACTTACCGAGAACAAGAAACTCATCATAATTTTCTTTATCATAACTTGGAACAGATGTAGGCTGTGACCATGCGCCTTCTCCACCGCTTTCTCCGCTATTATCAAATTTTATTTCCTCTTTGATGAAATCTTTACTCTTTAGAATCCTTATCTTAAGATTCTCCCCAATAATTTCAGTCCAGTTCTCTAGCATATAATTGAGCTGACTTTCTAAATCATCAGGAAATGACAATAGTGGTTCTTTTAAGAAACTAAATAAGTCTAATTTCTTAGCACCGATTTTCACTTCTTCCTTAAAGAAAAGTTCTAGAGTCTGTATAAGTGTGAAATATGAATTTTTATTCGTAAAATAATCCTGGTTGAAGAACTCAATTAACTTTTTATTACCCGGATTTATATTCGAGAAATGGAGAAGAACTAATTCTTCTAATGCAATTTCAATATTAGATTTACTTTCGCTATATCCATTTAAATAATCATAAACAGAAATTCCATCTTTATAAACTGCTTTTGGTGGGAATAATTCACAAAATTCGGAAAGTACCTTGAATACTTCATTTTCATTAAGATTTTTATTTACTGCTTGAATTGCTTTTTTGAAAGCATTAGGATTGAATTTATTTTCATACTCTCTTATTAAGTAATGAAATATCTCGTCAATTAATCCTGCTGCATTTACTAACCCGGGACTTAATTGAATATCTGGTTCTCTAAGTTTATTTACTGTAAAAACAAAGTTTCGTACAGTATTAAAATCGGCGAATATAACATTACCCGTGATCGAAAAGAGTTCATCATTAAGGTTATACTTTTTTCTAATCGTTTTAGCAATATGAAATTCAAATTTTAAACTCATCATTTTCTCCGAAAGGAAATTCCAATAAAAATAAGCAATTACATCTATATAGATAATAAAAATAATACATATTCTAAACTTAATTTTATATTTCTTATAAAATTGATAAAAAAGAGCTATTAGTTTATATTCATAGACTAAATAAAATCAAGAAGATGATTACCACTCCATTAATGACGCAGTACTATAAGATTAAGCAAGAAAACCCTGATATGTTGCTTCTATTCAGAGTCGGGGATTTTTTTGAAACATTTGATGAAGATGCGAAATTAGCGTCCAAAGTATTAGGAATAACTCTTACAAAAAGGTCACATGGGGCAGCTAATGATGTTCCATTAGCCGGTTTCCCTCACCATGCAATTGATACATACCTTCCCAAATTAGTAAGAAGCGGACTTAGAGTAGCAATCTGCGAACAGATCGAGAATCCAAAATTTGCCAAAGGGATTGTAAAACGTGAAGTCGTTGAAATTGTTACGCCTGGTGTTACCTTCTCAGATAAATTATTAGATAATAAAAAAAATAATTATCTATTTTCTATTGCAATTGAAGGCGAGCGTGTCGGTATTGCGGTATGTGATGTATCGACAGGTGAATTTCTTACTTTTGAAACTGATACGAGACATTTATTAGAACAGTTGCTTAATTTCTTCCCTGCTGAAATTATTACTAATAAAAAGAATAGAGAATACTTAGAAAATTTAGTAAAAAAATCTCTTCCAACGATTCGCATTTCGAGATTAGATGATTGGATATATAACCGCGATTTCACTTATGAATTATTGACAAATCATTTCCAAACAAAAAATCTGAAGGGGTTTGGAATTGAAGAAAATGAACTCGAAATAATTTCTTCCGGTGCAGCACTTTTTTACTTAAAAGAAACTCAGAAAAATTCTCTTTCGCATATCAGTTCTATTTCAGAATATAATACTTCTGAGTTTATGGTTTTAGATATTGCTACAATGAGAAACCTAGAAATAATTTATAGCTCACAAGATGGTTCAAAAGAAGGTACATTAATAAATGTTCTTGATTTTACAAAGACCTCCATGGGTGCAAGATTATTCAAAAAATGGTTAATTAAACCGTTATTGAAATTGGATCAAATTAATCTCCGATTAAATTCAGTAGAAGAATTAGTTAATAATAAAAAATTACGAACTAATATCCAGAATGAATTAAATGAAATAGATGACTTCGAGCGGTTAATATCTAAGATATGCACGGGTAGAGCTAATCCGAAAGATCTAGTTAATCTAAAAATATCACTAAAAAAAATTCCGTTGATTAAACAATTATTAGATCAAGCAGATACAGAACTATTAAATAAAATCAATAAAAATCTTCTAGTTTTAGAAAACACGATATCCTTAATTGAAGATACTATTAATGATGATGCTCCACTTGCTCTTTCAGATGGCGGTGTAATTAAGAAAGGCTTTAATCAAGAATTAGATGAACTTAGAGAAATAGCTCATAACAGTAAAAATTTTATTGCTAATCTCCAATCACAAGAACGTGAGCGAACTAAAATTAATTCTTTGAAAATTTCGTATAACCGAGTTTTCGGTTATTATATTGATATCAGCAATACGCATAAAGAAAAAGTTCCTAATGACTATATAAGGAAACAAACGCTTGTAAATTCTGAACGTTATATCACACCCGTATTAAAAGAATATGAAGAGAAAATCCTAACTGCCGAAGATAAAATCATTGATATAGAATCAGAAATTTTTAATAATATCAGAACAGCAGTAGCAAAGCAGAGTAATGAAATTCAGAATGATAGCAGACAGATCGCAATCTTAGATTCCGTCCAATCGCTTTCTCAATCAGCTGAAGAATATAATTACGCAAAACCCGTCTTGAATACGAATGGAAAAATAGATATAAAAGATGGGCGGCATCCCGTAGTAGAAAGAATACTACCTCCGGGAAACAAGTTCACTCCTAATGATGTTATTCTTTCTAATGATGATACTCAGATTATTATTATTACCGGACCAAACATGTCGGGTAAATCAGTATTCCTACGACAAGTCGGATTAATCGTTCTAATGGCACAGATTGGTTCTTATGTACCTGCAAAAGAAGCTGAAATTGGTATTGTGGATAGAATTTTTACCCGTGTTGGCGCAAATGATAATATGGCTGCCGGTGAAAGTACATTCTTAGTTGAAATGCAGGAAGCAGCAAACATACTTAATAATGCAACAAATAAGAGTATTATTTTATTGGATGAAGTGGGGCGTGGTACAAGCACGTTTGATGGTATTTCAATTGCATGGGCAATTACTGAGTACCTTCATGAGAATCCCTACCAAGCCGCTAAAACATTATTTGCTACTCACTATCATGAATTAAATGAAATGGCAGAAATTTTTGAGAGAATAAAGAATTTCAGAGTTGACGTAAGAGAAATCGAAGATAAAGTAATATTTTTACACAAGGTGAAACCGGGTGGTGCAGATTTTAGTTATGGCATTCAAGTTGCCCAAATGGCAGGTCTTCCTAGTTTCGTAACTAATCGTGCTAAGGAAATTTTGCTTAATTTAGAAAGTAAAGAATTAACTCCTTATGAAACGAAACAGCTCTTAAATAAAAAGAAAAAATCAGCAGATGATAATCAACTTAGTTTTTTTGAAATTAAGGATGATTCTTTGAGAACTGAATTGTCGGGAATCGATATAGATGGACTTACACCTATTGGTGCATTAAACAAATTAAATGAGTTAAAAAAGAAATTAAAATAAATTAGCGGAGTATGAAGTGATTATAATTTTAGAAAATCATATATCAGAAGAGAATACCGAAAGGATTGAAAAAACCTTAGTATCATTCGGATTCCAAATACATAAATCAGTCGGAGTAGAAAGAACAATTATCGGAGCTGTGGGTGTAAAGCCAAATTTTGATACAAGAAATATCAGAGTAATGGAAGGTGTGGCTGACGTATATAGAATTACAACTCCATATAAACTCGCTGGAAGAGATTTTCATGAAGAGAATACTGTAATAAATTATAAGGGTGTGGAAATTGGTGGCAATAAAATTGTTATGATGTCCGGTCCTTGCTCGGTTGAAAATGAAGGACAAATTAATCGACTTGCTGAGATCGTAGCAAAATCAGGTGCGCAGATATTACGTGGAGGAGCTTTCAAGCCAAGAACATCGCCTTACTCGTTTCAAGGTATGGGAAAAGAGGGTCTTCAATTAATGCGGAAGGCAGCCGACAATAATAATTTATTGGTCGTAACAGAAGTTATGCAAAATGATCAGATTGATATGATCTATAAATACACTGATATTTTTCAAGTGGGTGCTAGAAATATGCAAAACTTTTCAATGCTAAAGGAATTAGGTAAAGTAGATAAACCGATTCTTCTTAAAAGAGGTATTGCCGCAACCCTCGAAGAGCTTTTAATGGCAGCAGAATATATTTTGTCTAATGGCAATCCAAATGTTATATTGTGCGAGAGAGGTATTAGAACATTTGAAAGTTATACACGTAACACTTTCGATCTTTCAGCAATACCGGTGATTCATAAAAAAAGTCATTTACCAATAATAGCAGACCCTTCTCATGCAACAGGATTAAGAGATCAAGTGCCATCGATGGCAAGAGCTGCAGTGGCAGCGGGCGCTGATGGTCTAATGATTGAAATTCATGATGAACCTGAGAAAGCACTTTCTGACGGTCCACAAGCTCTTTTACCTGTTAATTATTTACAGCTAATAAGCGAGCTACAACTTATTGCACAAGCTATCGGCAGGACTTTATAAATTGATAATTAAATCTGTTTCTATTATTGGACTTGGTTTAATAGGTGGATCATTAGCAAAAGGTTTTAAGGAAAATTTTCCGGATATAGTGGTATCTGCTTATGATCTGCCTGCAACTCTTGAAACTGCAATTAATCAAAAAGTGATCGATACTAAATTAATTGATCCATTTGATTCATTAAAAAGTGATTTAATCATAATCTCTTTACCTGTTGATCATGCTGTTAATATTTTTGAATTGCTTATTCCCTTTTTGAACAAGAAACAGGTAATTACAGATGTTTGCGGCATTAAAGAACCATTTGAGAAAATATGGAAAGAAAAATCGGTTAAGGGTATATATATTGGAACTCACCCAATGACCGGAAAAGAAAAAGGTGGATTTGATAATTCTGATATTCTCCTTTTTCAAAATTCCGTTTTTATTTTTTCTGATTTATACAAAAACAGAATTGCCGTGAAAGAACTAGCAAAAATTTATACTGCCTTTGGTGCAAGAATTACCTTCTTAAGCGCAAAACTTCATGATGAAATTGTTGCTTATGTAAGTCATCTACCTCAATTACTTTCCGTCGCTCTCGTAAATAGTGTGGCAAAAAATAAAAATGGTAAAGATTTTATAGATTTTGCAGCAGGTGGTTTTAAGGATATGACACGAATAGCCTCGAGCAATTTTAATGTCTGGGAACCCGTTCTAATTGAAAACAAATCAAACATAATTAAATCTCTACAAACAATCGAAAAACAAATTCAGAATACAATTCATAATCTTAATGACGAAAACACAAAAAAAATCGGAAAGGATTTTTTAAAATCAAGAAATGCGCGTAGTAAAATTCCACAGAATTTCAAAGGTTTTTTATCGCCTCTTTATGAATTAAATCTTTTAGTGGAAGATAAGCCCGGTGTACTAAGTTATATTACTACTTCGATGTACAAAGCGAATATAAACATCAAAGATATTGAACTAATTAAAATAAGAGAAGGTTTCGGCGGTACTTTTAGATTGTTATTTGAATCAGCTTCGGATGTGGAGAATGCTACAAAAATCTTAAAAAAAATTACTATTCAGAATAAATAGATTTAGCAAAAGCTACTATTTGGGAAAGCACCTTCAAGTTACAGAGAAATTACAATTTGGAATAATAAGATTTAGCAATTGCTTCTACTGTTTTCTCCCCATCAATAGCCGCTGATATAATTCCACCTGCATATCCTGCTCCCTCTCCGCATGGATATAAATTTTTAATCTGAACATGATTTTTCGATTCATTATCACGAGGTATTCGTATTGGCGAACTCGTTCTTGTCTCTGCGGCTAATATTTGCGCTTCGCTCGTAAAATATCCTCTCATACCCTTATTAGTTTCTAATAATGCTTTCTGGAGAGGGACTGAAATATTCCTTGGCAATATTTCATGAAGTGGAGAAGAAACAATACCGGGAATATAAGATGAATCGGGCAATGAACTAGATAATTTATTTTCAACAAAATCAGTTATACGTTGAGCAGGTGATTTCTGCCTACCACCTCCGGCTTTATAAACCGTCTGCTCAATCAATGATTGATATTCAAGTCCGGCAAAAATATTTTTACTTTCTCCCCAATCCTTTTCGTCGATATTAACAACAAATCCCGAATTAGCAAATGGAGAATCTCTTCTGGAAACTGACATTCCATTAAGTACCAATTCATCCTCTTCAGTGGATGCAGGAACTATAATTCCACCCGGACACATACAAAATGAATAAACTCCCTTCTCCCCGATTTGACATGCAAAATTATATGCAGATGCCGGAAGGTTCTCATGACGTATTTCTGAATGATATTGAATTTTATCAATCAGCTTTTGAGGATGCTCAATTCTAACACCAATTGCATAAGGCTTCGATTCAACAAGTATATTTTTACTATGCAGTAAATAATAAATATCTCTTGCCGAATGTCCCGTTGCTAAAATTAATTTAACAATTTTATGTTCTACTGATTCATTTATTGTGATTGTGTCTATTAGTGAGTTTTTTAAAGTAATTCCTGTTAGCTTACTATCGAAATGTATCTCCCCACCGCATTGAACTATTGTATCGCGAATTGCAGTAATAATTTTTGGAAGTTTATTAGAGCCTATATGTGGATGTGCATCAATTAATATATCGGGAGAAGCTCCATGAAAGACGAAAAGCGAAAGTATGGAATCGACATCTCCCCTTTTTTTCGAGCGAGTATATAATTTCCCATCACTGTATGTTCCAGCTCCACCTTCACCGAAGCAATAATTAGAATCGGGATTTACAATTCCTTCTTGTTGAATTGCTTTTAAGTCTCTTCTTCTCGATTGAACATCTTTTCCACGTTCAAATATTATTGGTTTTATATTAAGCTCAATACATTTGAGTGCTGCGAATAAACCGGCAGGACCACTTCCTATAATATGACATCGAAGATTACTTGTTACCGGTTTAAATTTAATAGGAAATATTTCTAACGGTGGGTCTTCATTTGCATATGCAATTACTGAAAGTCGAAATATTGGCTCTTTAGAGCGTGCATCAATTGAACGTTTTCTAATCTTTAAGAAATTGAGTTCAGTTAAATCAATTCCAATTTTTAATGCACTTAACTCACGAATTTTTTCAAAGTCATTTATAAAATCAAGTGGGACAACAATTTCAGTTTCTTTAATCATTCTATTAATATGTAGATTTTGTTATGCCGCCGTCAACGGGAATTGTAGTGCCGGTAATATAACCGGCAACTTCAGAAGCAAGATAAACTATCAGGGATGCCACCTCTTCAGGGTTTGCTAAACGTTTCATTGGTACGTCATTAGCCATCTTAGTCAAAATATCTTCTTGCGATTCTCCTGATAATTTTGCCCTACTTGCTGATAAGTCATATAAACGTTGCGTAAGTGTATATCCCGGTGCAACATTATTAATTGTGATATTATGCTTTCCGACTTGCGAACTTATAGTTTTGGACATCGCCGTAACTGCACTTCTAAAAGCATTGGAAAGAATCAAATTGTCAACCGGCTGTTTTACGGATATAGAAGTTATGTTAATAATTCTGCCCCAATTATTTTTTATCATCGCAGGAAGAACAAATTTAGAAAATCGCACTGCACTTAATAATACTTGATTGAATCCATTATTCCAATCAGAATCATTTAACTCTTCAAAAAAACCGGGACGAGGACCGCCACAATTATTTACAAGTATATCTATTGAGCCAAGATGTGTCTCACAAAACTTTATTATATTTTCAATATCTGCTAATTTATCAAGATCGCATACTTCCCACAAAACTTCTTTGTTATAAGCATGATTAATTTCTTCTGATGCTTTAATTAAATGCTCTCTATTTCTCGAACAGATAACAACATTAGCTCCTTCAGATAAAAATAGTTCAGCAGTAACTCTTCCAATGCCCATACTTGAAGCTGTAATAAGGACGTTTTTATTTTGAAGACTTAGTTCCATAAGCCACCTATAATGTTTTTATTACCTGCTCAATTCCCTCTCGGATCATCATAACCGCATAAGCAGCAAGGAAAAGAGACGCAATTTTTGCAAAAGCTTTTGAGCCACCTTCTCCAATAACTTTTGCAACCCACTTAGCATTTATTAATATGGTAACTATTATAATAAAATTTGCCAATAAAGCTAAAACAGTATAGTCGAACCCATTTTTATCTGTCAGTATCATAATAGTTGCTAAAGCAGCCGGGCCCATTATCAATGGAATTCCAAGTGGTACTATACCAATATTAGTATGTGGATTTCTTCTGCTATCAGATGAACTCATTATATCATTAATACTCAATATCAATAATAATATACCTCCTGCAATTCTAAAATCATTGATAGTAATTCCGAGAAATCTTAGAACTGCTTTTCCACCAAAGAGGAATAGTATTGCAACGGTGAACGCAGTAAGACATGCTTCAATTATCAATTTTTTTCTTTGAATTGAAGAAATTCCTTCTGTGAAGCCAATAAATATTGGAGTAGTTCCAATAATATCGATTGCCACGAATAATGGAATAAACGTTAATAGAAATAAGTTAAAATCCATTGTTATCCTAATTTTAAAATGTAATTTACATAAAAGAGAGAGGAAAAAAAATCCCGCACTAGGCGGGATTCAATTAATTATTATTATTCCAAGCTTTTTAATTGCTCGGATACAATTTGTTCTGTATCCAATGCAATAACTAATTCCTCATTAGTAGGAATTCTTAATGCTTTTGTAGTAGAATCCGGTGTATTAATTTCGCATTCGCCCTTAACGTTCTCATTTAATTCTTTATCAAATTTAATTCCGAGAAATCCCAGATCTTTACTCACTTTTTCTCTAACCATAGTAGAATTTTCACCAATACCACCAGTGAAAACAAGTGCATCAATTCCGCCCATTGCTGCAGCATAAGCACCTACATATTTTTTAATTCGATAGCAGAAAACATCAAATGCAGAAATAGCTTTTTTATTGCCTTCTAATACCGCTGCTTCGATTTCGCGCATATCTGAACTCTCGCCACTTAGACCAATAAGTCCGCTATGTTTATTTAATAAAGTATTTGCTTCGGAGAGTGAAAGCCCTTCCTTACCCATAATATAGAGGATAACGGACGGATCCATATCACCACTTCTTGTACCCATTAGTAACCCTTCCAATGGCGTGAATCCCATTGAGGTATCTATTGAAATACCTTTATCCACAGCCGCCATACTACATCCATTACCAAGATGTGCAGTAACTAATTTAATTTCACTTAAGTCTTTTCCTAACATAGCCGCAGCTCTATCCGAAACATATCTATGTGAAGTACCATGAAAACCATATCTTCTGATTTTATACTTTTTATAAAGCTCGTAAGGCAAACCATATAAATAAGCTTGAGATGGCATTGTGGCATGGAATGCAGTATCAAAAACGCCAACTTGTGGAGTATTAGGAAGATGATTTATTGTAGCTTGAATACCCTTAATATTTGGTGGATTATGAAGAGGCGCAAGTTCGATATTATCATTTAATGCTTTCATTACTTGCGAAGTAATCAATACCGAACCTGAGAATGTTTCGCCGCCATGTACTACGCGATGCCCAACTGCTTCAATCTCTTTTTTGTCTTTTATAACGCCATGATGCGGACTTAATAAAACAGCAATTACATATTCAATTGCAATAGAATGATCTAAAATTTCGCCTACTATTCTTATTTTTTCTTTGCCAATTGGTGTATGAGTAAGTACAGCACTTGACATTCCTATACGTTCGACCAATCCTTTTGCTAATTCAATACGATCAGCAGTATCCATAAATTGGTATTTGATAGAAGAACTGCCGCAATTTAATACTAAGATTTTCATTTTAACTCCTAATTCTTTTCAATAATTTTGCCTTCGTTATCATAAACATAGAAACCTTCTAAAGTTTTTTTGCCTAATTTTCTTTCTCTTACTAATTTTCTTAAAATTGGGCAAGGACGATATCGAGGCTCACCAAGAGTTTGCCATAAAGTTTCCATCCAAGCAAGTACTTCATCCAATCCCATCGAATCAGCCATTTCAAGCGGACCCATCTGGAAATGATAACCAAGACACATTGCAGTATCTATATCTTTTGCCTTTGCTACTCCTTCTAATAAAATATACATTGCTTCATTAAGAAGTGGTACTATTGCTCTTGTAGTAACAAATCCAGGATATTCATAAACTTCTACTGCCGTCTTACCGATTTTGGCTGCGAATTTCTTCATCTTTGCAACTGTTTCGTCCGATGTTTCAAGTGCTTTTACTAATTCTACAAGTGCTACTTTTGGAACAGGATTTAAAAAGTGCATTCCAATGATCTTGTCTTTCCTTTTAGTTGCATCTGCTATTTTCGTTAAGCTAAGAGTTGATGTATTAGAAATAAATATTGTATCAGGACGAGCGATAGCATCAAGCTCACAAAAGATTTTTTTCTTTAATTCAATATTTTCATCAACTGCTTCAATAATAAGGTCACATTCAGGAATCTCATTCTTATCGAAAGTCCATTTAATCCTACTTAAGATCGATTTCATTTCACTTTGAGTCATAGCCCAGCGAGCAATTTCACGTTCCATACTTGCTTTCAGACTATCTTTAGCTTTTTCCAATCCTTCTTTGTCTCGTTCGACTACAAGCACATCAATACCTGCAGCGGATATAGTTTGAGCAATTCCCTGCCCCATTACACCACCACCAATAATTGCTACATACTCAATTCGATCACTATCATCTGTGCGCTGCACCCCAGTTAGTAAATCTTCGAGTTTCAATTTGTCATTTGCCATAATTAACCATTAATATTTATTTAAAAATCAAAAATTATATACAATAATTATACCAAATATTTGCCTCTTATTTACCTTAATTATCAATAATTTTTTCTGTTTTTAATAAAAATTAGATTTTTAAGATTATTTTTGGGAATTTAGTAATCTATATGGTAAAATTGTTAGATGAAATTAAAAGAAAAGTTATCTGAACATTTTGGATTTACCTCTTTCCGCAGTGGTCAGGAAGAAATAATCAAAGATATAATTAAAGGAAAAAATGTTTTAGCAATACTCCCAACCGGAGGTGGTAAGTCTCTATGTTTTCAGCTACCCGCACTTTTAAGTGATTCTATTTCGATTGTTATCTCTCCTTTAATCTCATTAATGAAGGACCAAGTCGATTCAATTAATAAAAACAATTTGAATGCGGTTTTTATTAATAGCAGTTTGGATTATAGCGATTATCGAATTGCTATGAATTTAATTACTCTGAAAAAAGTGAAATTAATTTATCTCTCTCCAGAAAAATTAGGTGATACTTCATTCATAAAGATTTTAAAAGAATTAAAACCCTCCTATTTATTTATTGATGAAGCACATTGCATAAGTGAATGGGGACATAATTTTAGACCGAGTTTTAGAAAAATAATTGAATTTGTAAAATTTCTCGAAATTAATAAAGTATCTGCTTTTACTGCGACAGCCAATCAAATTGTTAGAGAAGATATTGTAAAACTTCTTGAAATGAAGAAGCCATCAATTTTTGTTGAAGGATTTGAAAGACCCAATATCGCAATTAAAGTAATTAATTCAACAAATAAAAAAAGAGACCTGTTAAGACTATTCAATAAATTAGATATTCCCGCAATTGTATATACAGCTACTCGCCGTTCTGCAGAAGAAACAGCAAATGAATTGCAGAAGTTTGGTTTTAATGCTACTTACTATCATGGCGCATTAAATTCGGAAATAAGAAAAATGATTCAAGATGATTTTATAAATGAAAAAATAGAAATCATCTGTGCGACAAATGCGTTCGGAATGGGAATAGATAAGAGTAATATTAGAAGTGTTGTTCATTACGAAATCCCTTCTTCGATTGAAAACTATTATCAAGAAATTGGACGTGCAGGACGCGACGGGAGTGAATCAAAAGCTATTTTATTATACAATCCGAGAGATATAGTTTTACAAAGACAGATAATTAATAGTAATTATCCTGATATATCCCAGATAATGATGGTTTATGATCTGCTATTGAATTATTATCAAATTGGGCTTGGCAGCTCATCTTCTTCTTTTATGAATATCGATGATAATGTTATTAAGCTTGCAATACTAAAAAAAATATCAGAATCACAATTAAAAGTATCGATAAATGCATTAACTCAATCAGGCTATTTCAGACAACTTAATTCCTTGCATTCCACATATTCAATTAAATTTATTGTACCGCAACATTACCTTCGGGAATTTATTGATTCTACACCAGATTCGATTCTCAAAGATATTACTGTTACACTACTTAGAATAGAAGGGCTGAAGCTATTCAATTCAGGAGTAAAATTAAATATTGAACATCTATCCGGTTTATTAGATATTTCAGCCGAACAGTTTATAGAAAAAATAAAAAACTTATCTAATATGGGTTTAGCTCAAGTTGTTTTGCCGGCTGGAAAAGGTGCTATCCAACTAATAGGATTTCGAATTAAAGCCAACGAATTAAAAATTGATTCTATTTCTTCTTTTAAACATCGTGATTATCAATTATCTAAAGTAAATCAAATACAAAGTTTCGCTGAAAGCGAAATATGCCGTTCCTATTTTATACTTGATTATTTTGGAGAAAAGCATTCAAATTTTAAATGCGGCAAATGTGATAACTGTAATTCATTCGATAATGAATTGGATTTCGATATTAGCCAACGTGAATTGACTTCGGTAAGAATTGATTACGAAAAAGATGAAGAATTATTTTTAGAGCTTAGAAAAATACGCGCTGAAGCAGCAAAAAAATTTAGTCAACCTGAATATTTAATTTGCAAGGATGAATTGCTAAAAGCAATTGTGATAGAAAAACCAAAAACACCTGCTCAACTTATGGCGATTAAAGGATTCAATCTATCAAGATATAATAAAATTGGAGTAAAGATATTAGAATTATTTAATGAATAATTACTTCTGTTTTTGGATTTGAGATTCCAAATATTCATCAACCTCTTTATAAAAATTATTCCATTTCTCCTTATTTTCTTTAAGCGATAAGATAAATTTATTGAACTGATCAGGATTAATTTTAGTAGCTGAATAAAGACTATCGAGTGATGAATTTAACTTAATTGAATCGTGATTATATATTTCCATCAATACAGTTTTATCGACATAAAATTTAGCATAGTTTTTATAGTCTTCATCCTTTATCCCACTGCATGAAAGAAGAATAAAAAGACAAATAAATAAAAGTATATTATTTCTTTTTGCTTGCTTCAAACAATACTTTCTTTTCATGATCAGTTAATTTTTGATAACCACTTTGACTAATCTTATCGAGTATTCTATCGATATCTTCTTGAGAAGCATCAATCGGTTCATCACTATTTTTATCATTTATATCGTAATACTTTGCTTCTTCAACATTTTTCTCAAAAGGATTTTTTGGTTTTCTAAACCCGGAAGAAAACTGCCCTGAAGAGCCGCTTGGTTTTTTGAAGGAATTAAACATCTTATTAAGATTAAAATTATTTTTTTTATCAGCAAGAATGAAAACTAAGGCAGTTAAAGCTCCACCAATATGTGCTAAATGAGCAACAAATCCACTTGTATTAATCGATAAAAATTCAAAAACAATAAGGAAAGCAATTAAATACTTTGCTTTAACAGGGATAAGGAAATAAAGGAAAATGTATCGATCAGGGAAAAACATTGCAAAAGCTATCATTACACCATAAACTGCACCCGATGCGCCGATTGTAGGGGCTAGTGTACTTTCTAAAAATGGAGATGCTATCACTTGAAGCAATCCTGCACCTACTCCTGCTGCAAGATAAAAAACCAGGAATTTCTTTGAACCCATGATATTTTCAATTTCCATACCGAACATCCAAAGCATAAACATATTGAAAAGAATATGAGAGAATGAACCATGCATAAACTGATAGGTGATTAGCTGCCAAACTTGAAAATTATAACTAAAACCGGCTTGATCAAATCCACCGATAGGATTAAGAGCGAAATATCGATTAAGAATATAAGCCCCCGGATAACCACCGAACATTACGTTATCAAATAGCATCTGAATAAAATAGACAGCTACATTTATCATTAGCAGAATTTTAAGTACCGGCGGGAAGTAACTAAATCCTCCCATGCCCGAAGGTTTGTAATAATCGCGTGAATCTAAGGCCATTCATTTCCCCTGTTAATCAAATCTCAAGTTAATTTATTTTTCAATAAGATAAAAATATTTAATCCCGGAATCTCACCGGGATTAAATATAAATACTTATGCTTCGTTAAGAGCTGCAACTCCCGGAAGAACTTTGCCTTCGAGAAATTCGAGTGAAGCACCGCCGCCTGTTGATACATGAGATACTTTATCATCAAGTCCGGCTTTTTTAATAGCAGCAGCAGAATCACCACCGCCGATAATTGTTTTTGCACCATCTGCAGTAGCATCAGCAAGTGCTTGTGCTATTGCATCTGTCCCTTTAGCATAATTATCAAATTCAAAAACACCCATTGGACCGTTCCAAAGAACTGTTTTACTCTTTCTGATAATCTCACCAAATTCTACAATAGTTCTAGGACCGATATCTAATCCTTGCTCATCAGCCGGAATAGAATCAATCTCTACAACATGCGAAGGTGAATCATTATTAAATTCTTTAGTAACCACAACGTCTTTAGGTAATATAACTTTTGCTTTAGAAGTTTTAAATTTCTCTAACATCTCTTTAGCAAGATCAATTTTTTCTGCTTCCAATAAAGAGCCGCCAATTTCTAAACCCATAGCTTTATAGAAAGTATAAGCCATACCGCCACCGATTAATAAATAATCAACATTCGGCAATAGATTTTCGATTACGTCAATTTTTCCGGAGATTTTAGAACCGCCGAGAATTGCAGTAAATGGTCTTTCTGGATTAGATACTGCACTTCCAAGATAATCGAGTTCTTTCTGCATTAAGTAACCCGCAGCATTAATCTTTATATATTTTGTTACGCCTTCGGTAGAAGCATGTGCTCTATGGGCACTCCCGAAAGCATCATTGATATATACATCACCTAATTCAGCTAATTGAGCAGCAAATTCAGGGTTGTTTTTTTCTTCTTCAGCATGAAAACGTAAATTTTCTAATAGCAATACTTCCCCATCTTTAAGTGAATTAACAATCACTTTTACTTGGTCGCCAACGCAATCAGAAGCAAATTTTACCTCACAATCTAAAAGTTCGCCAAGACGAACTGCTACCGGCTTTAAAGAATATTTTGGATTTGGTGAACCTTTAGGTCTGCCAAGATGGCTCATTAAAATTGTTTTTCCACCTTCTCTAATAATCTTTTTAATTGTAGGTAAAGCTGATGTAATTCGTATATCATCGGTGATCTGTAAATTCTCATCGAAAGGCACATTGAAATCCACTCTAACAAGTATTCTTTTCCCTTTAATATCCACATTATCAATTGATAATTTTTTCATTTATTCCTCCAAAAAATATATACATATAAAAAAGACGCAGCCTTAAAAAAGGAACTGCGTCTTATTAAACTAATTACATTACGATTATGCTTTAATCATCTTTAATAATAAGTCAACTACTCTGCATGAATAACCCCATTCGTTATCATACCATGAAACAACTTTAAAGAATCTCTTTTCGCCTTTCAAGTTGTTCTGCATAGTAGCTAATGAATCATAGATTGAAGAACGATTATCATGTATAAAATCAGTAGAAACTAATTCTTCATTGCAATATCCTAAGATACCTTTCAAATATGTTTCAGAAGCTTTTTTGAATAAAGCATCAATTTCTTCTATAGATGAATCTTTTTCGGTTCTGAAAGTTAAATCAACAACTGAAACATCGGCTGTAGGAACTCTAAAAGACATACCTGTTAATTTACCTTTAGTTACAGGAAGAACTTCGCCAACTGCTTTTGCTGCACCTGTTGATGAAGGAATAATATTCATTGCAGCAGCTCTGCCGCCTCTCCAATCTTTTTTGGATGGACCGTCAACTGTTTTTTGAGTTGCAGTATATGAATGAATTGTAGTCATTAAACCTGTTTCAATTCCAAGACCTTCTTTCAAAATTACATGAACAACCGGAGCTAAACAGTTAGTTGTACATGAAGCATTCGATACAATATGATGTACTGCAGCATCATATTCGTTATCATTAACACCCATAACGAGAGTTTTTACGCCGCCTTTACCTGGAGCTGAAATAATTACTTTTTTCGCACCCGCATCTATGTGCCCTTGTGCTTTTTCTAAAGATGTGAATAATCCGGTGGCTTCAATAACATAATCGACACCTAATTCTTTCCATGGAAGTTGTGATGGCTCTTTCTGTGCCATAACGCATTTTGTTTTGTAACCATTAACTACAAATACATCATCCGACTCTACTTCTGCGCTGCTTTTTTCACTTGAAATATCAGCCTTTAATTGACCATGAACTGAATCATATTTCAATTGATAAGCAAAATATTTTGCATCGGTTGAAACGTCAACTACTGCTACAACTTCAACTTCTTTGCCTAATAAACCTTTTTCAACAAACGCATTAAAAACTAAGCGCCCAATTCTTCCAAATCCATTAATACCAACTTTAACGGCCATTTTTCCTCCATATATAATTATTTTAGTTAAATTCAATCTTAAATATAGCAAAAAGGATATGATTATTCAATTTAGAACTAATAGATTATTTGTATAAATAATCGTATTATCATTAATTAATTTTTATAAAACATATTTTTCTTTTAGTTCCATACATTAAAAAAAAATCGCAGGATAATTATGCCCTCTTTAGATTTTTTGAAATACGTTCCAATATTTATGGAACTTCCTGATTCTACACTTGAAAAAATCGAATTGATCGGTTCTCGTCGAAATTTTCAAAAAGACCAGATCATTTTATTGGAAGAAGAAGTTGGCTCTGCGCTTTTTATGATTGTAACAGGCAAAGTAAAAGTATCTCGCTCAAGCGGAGATGGTAGAGAAGTAATTCTTACGATTTTATCCGAAAGTGATTTCTTCGGAGAAATGGCGATTTTAGATGGTCTTACTCGCTCTGCAACAGTTACTGCCACGGAACCAACCGAACTTTTTATGATACAGAGAAATGAATTTTTGGAATTATTAAAAACTTATCCCGAAATTTCAATATCTCTTTTGCAAGAGCTTACCAAAAGGTTGCGTGCAGCTGATATGAAAATTAAAGCCCTTTCTCTTAAAGATGCGGAAGGAAAAGTAGCTACCGTTGTTTTGCAGCTTGCAGATGATATTGGTAAGATTAAACATGGTATTGTGGAAATTGAAAAACTACCATTACAGCAAGACTTTGCAAATATGGCAGGGACTTCAAGAGAAACAATTTCAAGAACACTTCATTCATTTGCTAAAAAAGGATTAATAGAATTAGAAGGTTCTAAATTACGAATTCTAGATTACGAAAAATTTAAAGAAACTTATATCTAACGTGGAAAAAGTTGATCTCCATACTCATACACATTTATCAGATGGGGTTTATTCTCCTTCTGAGGTAGTTAAACTAGCCTCTGAAAGAGGAATATCTATACTCAGTATTACCGATCATGACAATACAGGCGGAATATCAGAAGCAATTTCGGCTGCTTATGATTATGGGTTAGAGATTATTTCAGGTGTTGAAATTAGCACTGATATTGAAGATCGCGAAGTTCATATTCTCGGCTATTTTATGGATATTAAAAACGAGGAGCTGAATAAATACCTTTCTTTTTTTAGGGATGAACGTTTTCATAGAGCAAAAAGAATTGTATTGAAATTGAACAAGTTGGGTATTAGAATTTCTATGGATGATGTTTTAGTCCATGCGAATAATTCTGCTATCGGAAGACCTCATATTGCTTACGCTTTATTAGATCTAGGATATATTGAAAATTACTATCATGCATTCGATAAATATATTGGAGATAATGGACCCGCATATGAAAGAAAAATTCATGTCTCTCCTCAAAGTGCTTTAAAAATTATTAGCGATTCCGGAGGATTATCTTTTATTGCGCATCCGGGTAATATGAAAGAATCCGTTATTCTAGCATTAATTAATGCAGGTATTGATGGAATTGAAGTAATTCATCCGAGTCATTCAGAGTCTCAAGTAAAATTTTATAAAGGAATTGTTGCTCAATATTGTTTATTAGCATCAGGTGGCTCAGATTTTCATGGTGGAAAGAAAAATGATGATTCGTATCTTGGTAAGTTTTTTATTACCCCTTCTTATATTAAAACAATGAAAAAAATGCTTCATCTTTAATCCGCAAGAGTATTTAATTCTGTACTTCCTTAATCGACAAAAAATCGTAAATTTGTACAAACTTTTAATGGAGATTTAAATGAGATTAAAAATCTCGATACTTCTATTACTTATAGCAACAATTTCAAAAGCACAAATTTGGCAAAACTATTCCGATATGAAAAATATAAAAGGGATTGCCGTTTCAGATTCTTATATATGGAGTTCTACAAATGGAGGTATTTTAGCTTTTGATACTAAAGAGAATTTATTTGAGACCATAAGTAAAACTGCCGGTTTAAGCAGCCAGATTATTACTTCTATTGCCATTGATAAATCCGGCAAAATTTGGATTGGATCTTTTGAAGGGTTTATAAATGTTTATGACCCAATGGATAAATCTCTTATTAAAATAAATGATATTGCTAATACCACTAAAAGTCAAAAACAAATTAATGATATATATATTTCAAATGATACCGCTTTTGTATCTACTGATTTTGGATTATCATTAATAAATACATCTTCTTTTACATTTTTAGATTCATTTTTAAAACTTGGTTCATTTGCCTCTGAAGTTAAAGTAAGAAACTCTATTAAAAAGAATTTATTATATGTGGCAACTGAAAGCGGAATTGCAGTTCAAAAACCGGGAGCACAAAATCTATTAGCTCCGGAATCTTGGAATAATTTTAATCTATTTACTGACATTAAAGTATCGAATATTAACAAAATCGCTTTCTTCCAAAATAAATTAGTTGCTGCTACTAATACCGGGGTCTATTCTCTTGGCGAGAATAACATATGGAATCTTATTGCACTTGGAAATACAGACGTAATAAATATTTACACGTTTCAGAATGAATTATTAATGGTTACTTCTAATGAACTTTTTTCAATTTCAGAAACTAATAATGCCAAATCACTATATTCAAATGCGAATCTAACTTTAACATCCGTAATTAAAAATTCAACTGGGACTTATATTGGGACTAATAAAGGATTGGTAAAAATAACAAGCAGTGAATCAGTAGTGCTTTTACCCGAAGGTCCTACTAATAACAGTTTTATAAATATGTCGGTAGATACTAAAAGTAATCTATGGGTTGCAACCGGTAGAGATGTTTATGGAATTGGCGTTTTCCAATTCGATGGCTCTTCTTGGAAAGATTTTAATACAACATCTAATCCGGAACTAGTTTCTAATTCATACCATAACGTCTATGCTTCATCAGAAGGGACTGTATATTTTGCTAATTGGGGACGAGGATTTAGTTCGTACAAAGATGGAGTTTTTAATAACTATAATGCTAAAACAAGTGACTTAGTAGGAATTCCGGCTGATCCTAATTTTGTTGTTATTTATGATTTAAAAACCGATTCTCGAGGAAATATTTGGATGACTAATCTTCAATCTGCTTCTCGAAAACCTTTATCCGTAATGACTCCAGAAAAGAAATTTTATCATTACGAATTTAAAAATCCACTAATTAATGAGAATGAAATAATAGGTAATTTAGTTATCGATCAAAACGATAGGAAATGGTTTACTGTAACAGTTGGCGACCGAGGACTTTACTACTACGATGAGACAAAAACTTTTGAGAATTTAACCGATGATAAATCGGGATATTTTAGCCGCAATGATGGATTAATAAGCGATGAAATAACTTCTCTTGCAATTGATTTGAGGGGACAACTTTGGATAGGAACTAATCAAGGAATAAGTCTAATTCCCGACGTATCGAAACCTAAAATTACTAATGCTGTTGCATTATCCTTAAGAAGCCAGTCTATTTCTTCTATTTTAGTTGACCCTCTCAACAATAAATGGATAGCAACAAAGAACGGAATTTATTATTTCTCTTCTGACGGCATTCAGCTATTAGAACATTACACAGTTGAGAATAGTCCATTGCCTACCAATGATATTAAGAATCTTGCTTTCGACAAAAATAAAGGTATTTTATATGCCGGTTCAGATTACGGGTTGACTTCATTAAAAACATCGGCACTGCTTCCACAGGAAAGTTTTACAGAATTATTTGTTTATCCAAATCCCCTTTATATCGATGGCAATACGATTAAACTGACAATTGAAGGATTGGTACAAAATAGTAAAATAAAAATATTTTCTATTTCCGGTGAAATGATTAATGAAATAACAAGCCCGGGCGGAAGTATTGCTTTCTGGGATGGAAAAAATTTAGATGGCAATTATGTCGCAAGCGGTATTTATATAATTGTTGCTTATGATTCTGAAGGCAATAATACTGCAACTTCAAAAGTGGCGGTTATTAATAAATGATCGATATTGTAAATCTTTCTATTCAATTTACCGGTGAAGATTTATTCAGCGATGTAAATCTAAAAATTAATCGTGGTGATAAAATCGCACTCGTAGGTTCTAATGGAAGTGGCAAATCAACCTTTTTAAAATTACTTACCGGCACAGAAAAACCGGAATCGGGCAAGCTTTTATTCCCACGAAATTTTAGATTAGGTTATTTACCACAGGATTTTCTTTCATTCAGAGGTAAATCTCTTTTCGATGAAGTAAAAAGTTCAATGGAAAATTTAATTGGTCTCCACCAACGCGAAGAGCATCTAATTGAAATGCTAAATGCAGAAGGAATTGAAGACGAAGAAAGAAATAGCATACTTGATGAATTAGGTGAAGTAACTATCGAAAAAGAAAACTCCGAGTTTTACAGTATCGATAATAAGATAGAAAAAGTTTTGATAGGTCTCGGATTCAGAGAGCGTGATTTTGAAAGATACACGGAAGAGTTTTCTGGTGGCTGGCAAATGAGAATCCATCTCGCTAAGATACTTCTTGGCAATAATGATTTGATTCTATTAGATGAACCTACAAATCATCTTGATATTGATACCGTGGATTGGGTAACAAATTATATGATTAATCTAAAATGTGCAATCCTTCTTGTTTCACATGATCATTATTTTATTAATAAAGTAACAAGTAAGACAATCGAGATATATAACAAAAAAGTTACTTTCTATAATGGTGTCTATGATAAATATCTTAGATATAAAGAGGAAAGAGAAATTCAACTTAGGAGCGAATTAAAGAATAAAGAAAAAAGAATTAAAGAGATTGAGAGTTTTGTTGAACGATTCCGATTTAAAGCCTCAAAGGCACGGCAAGTTCAGAGCAGAATTAAAATGCTCGATAAGATTGAGATAAGCGAAGTAACAGAAAAAGAGAATAATTTAGAGATGCGCTTCCCTATTCCTCCTGCATCAGGGAGCGTTCCCATTGAAGTATGTCGTCTTTCTAAAAACTACGATGCGCTCCAAGTATTTTCTGACATTAATCTTGAGATTCATCGCGGTGATAAGATTGCTATCATTGGTCCGAATGGTGCAGGCAAAACTACATTCGCTAAATTAATTGCAGGCAAAATTGAGCCCAGTTCTGGTACTATAAAACTTGGTCATAATTCATTTTTATCTTTTTTCGCGCAAGAAGCTACCGAAGACCTTAATCTTGAAAATGAAATTATTGATGAAGTTTCAGCAATAAATGAGAATATAACTTTAGGACAATTAAGATCGCTTCTTGGAGCATTCCTATTTTCAGAAGATGATGTGTTTAAGAAAATCAAAGTTCTTTCAGGTGGTGAAAAAAGCCGTGTAGCTTTAGCAAAACTTCTTCTTACTAAATCAAATGTAATTGTTTTAGATGAGCCTACTAACCACTTGGATGTCTCTTCTAAATCGAAACTTCAAAAAGCATTAATTAATTTTCCCGGAACTCTATTAATTGTTTCGCACGATATTGATTTTCTTAATCCAATAATTAATAAGGTTCTCGAATTAAGAGATTGTAGCGCAAAATTTTATATGGGCAATCTTGATTATTATTTCTATAAAAAGAAAGAGCTATCAGAGAATGAAAAACTTGTTGAAGAAAAATCTTTTGCATCATCAAAAGAAACTAGAAAAGATCAGAAACGAGTAGAAGCAGAAGTAAGGAAAAAAAGACACGATGCAACTAAAGAATTAAGGAAAAAAGTCGATTCGATTGAAGAAGAAATTGCAATGTTTGAAGAGCTTATTTGTACTGCTGAAAAAGAGTTATTAGACCCCGAGATTTATAACAACCCAATTTTAGCAAAAGAAAAAAGTAAATTTTATGAAAGTTCAAAAATTTCTCTGCAGGAAAAAATGATTAATTGGGAAGAATTAACTTCCCAATTAATTGAACTAGAAGAAAGTTTTAATAAACTACTTTAGAAATTCTTCGGCTAATGCAATACCGCCATATAAAGGAGCATCATCGCCTAACTTTGTATAATTAATTTTTACGTGCGCACCCGATTCTTTTAATACATTCTCTTTAAATGCTTTTTTAATTCTCGGAATGAAATAGGAATGCATCGCTTCTACTACACCCCCGCCGACAACAATTGTATCTAAATTTAAAATAGTAGTAACATTACCAAGTACAGTACCAATTATATCGGCAGAATTATTAATGTGCTGAATTGTTACTTTATCTTTTTTCTTCAATGCTGTTAAAAGAGCTTTACTTTTTATAGCCTTCTTTTGAGTAATATACTCTTTTAGAACGCTTCTTTTACCGTTTTTAATATCTTTAGTTATCCCTTTTGCTATTGCAGGTCTTCCGGCAGAAAGTTCAAAAGTAGTTTTTGATCGGTTTGAAAAATTTCCTTTTGGATCAATATGTATATGCCCTATTTCACCAGCATAAAATGAAGAACCGCGATATATTTTACCATCAAAGAAAAGTGCACCGCCAATACCTGTACCTACAAAAATAACGAGCATATTATTGACTTCATCATTATACTCAAACCTTTTAATTCCGAGTCCTGCTAAATTAACATCATTCTCAATTAGTACCGGGATACTCAAGTACTTAGCCATTCCCTCTTTTATATTGAAATTTTTAATACCTAAATTAGGAGCTTCCCCGATAATTCCTGTATTAGGATTTACTGTTCCGGGAACGCCGAGACTTATTGCTTTGATATCGTTTTGAGTTAATTGATTCTCGCCAAGAAGCTGTTCGACAGATGCAGCAATACCTTTTAATAAACTTTCTTTTCCCTTGGAAGGATCGGTAGGTATTTTAACGCGTGATACGATTTCGTTTTTTGAATTAACTAAAGCAGACAATATTTTCGTTCCGCCTAGATCTACTGATATTATTTTTTTTGTTTCCATTCGTTCTTCCAAAGTTATGTTATTATGTTATGTACTAATTTATTAAATTTTATCTTATTATTTGATATTTTTTCTAATTAAGGAGATTAAATGTTTGTTAATTTTTCTGACATACCCGGCAGTCAAAATTTATTTCTTGATTACTTGCATGAATTTGAAAATGTAAATATTTTTTTTTCAAAGAATTTTAGAGATATAGATAGTTATGCCGATCACTTTAAAGAATTATCTACAAATGAAAAATGTAATAGGCAAAATCTAATAGAAATTCTTAAAAATCAATATAAAGATTATAAAGTTTCTAAACAGACTGAGATAAATATAAGCTTATTTGAATCAAAAAGAACATTAGCTGTGGTAACCGGGCAACAATTAGGTTTGTTCAGTGGACCATTATACACTCTCTATAAAACAATAACCGCTATTAAACTTGCCGCATGGCTGAAAGAAAATTTTGAAGGTTATAATTTTGTGCCTGTCTTTTGGCTTGAAGGCGATGATCATGATTTTGATGAAATTCGTTCAGTTAATATTATTGCAAATGATAATTCAGTCAAAAAATTAACTTATAATAAAGAGATCGAAGAAGGACTAAATCGAGGTCCTGTTTCTTCTCTCAAATTAAATGAGTCTTTTAATGAACTCTTAAATGAATTAAAAGATAATTTAAGAGAAACAGAGTTTACTAAAGAATTATTTTCATTGATTGAAAATTGCTATTACACTGGTGCTAATTTTAATACTTCTATGAAAAAATTACTCATCCATCTATTTGATGAATATGGACTTGTAATTCTTGATCCTACCGATAAAAAAGTTAAAGAATCATTAATGCCAATTTTTGAAAATGAGATTACAAGTTTTCCTAAAAGTTCAGCATTATTAGTGGAAAGAAGTGCTGAATTAGAAGAACTATATCATGCTCAAGTTAAAGTTAAACCGATTAATCTTTTTTATAATGATGGGAATGAAAGATTACTGATCGAACCGGTCGAGGATGAATTTAGACTAAAAGGGAAAAGGAAAAAATTCTCAAAAGAAGAAATCCTGAATGAAATAGAAAATCATCCTGAAAAATTCAGCCCAAATGTATTGCTAAGACCAATATGTCAAGATACACTTCTGCCAACAGCATTTTATGTTGCAGGTCCAAGTGAAATCAGTTATTTCGCTCAAGTATCTCCCCTCTATGAACTAAATAATTTGGTACAACCAATTATTTATCCGAGATCATCGGCAGTTATAGTTGAAAAGCAATTCTCAAATTTGCTTTCTAAATACAACCTAAATTACCAAGATCTTTTTAGAGAAGAATCTTCTTTGAATGAAAAAGTATTATCGAAAATATCAGATTTCGCAAGTTCACACTTATTCAATAATATTGAAAAAACTTATAAAGAGGAATTTGATCAACTAAATAGCCGAATTGAAATTATTGATAAAAACTTGACGGTTGTTTCAGAGAAAACACTTTCCAAAATTTTACAGTTATTAAATAATCTCAAGGATAAAACAAGAGAAGCAGAAATAAGGAAACATGATGTTGCCATAAAACAATTACAAAAGATGAGAAATAATCTTTATCCATTAGATAATTTACAGGAAAGAGAACTTAGCTTTATTCACTTTTCAAATAAATATGGTATTGATTTTATAAAATTTTTATTTATTCAATTGCAGATAAATAAATTTGAACACCAAGTAATCGAAATCTAATTTAATATTTTAGCGATTTGCTCTAAGAATAACGGATTTGAAATAGAAACTGATTCAAAATCATTTATTATAGTTTCATTTTCTAAAAGCATACCAAGAATTGAAAAAGACATTGCAATTCTATGATCGCCGAAACTTTCAAAAATATTAGATTGAGATTTTGGCGAACCTGAAAATCTAAATCCGTCTTCAAATTCGGTAACATTTATTCCCGCTCGCTCCATATTTCTGCAAACAGCATTAATTCGATCTGTTTCTTTTACCCTTAATTCTTTTGCATTCCGTACTTCAAAATCACCGTCAGCGAATATTCCTGCTATCGATAATATTGGTAGTTCATCGATTATATTCGGAATTATTCTTTCATCTAATTTAATATTTGTCAGCTGTTCGGTGCTTCTAATAAGTAAATCCCCTACGGGTTCTCCCATATTACTGCTTTGACTAATAATGGTAATATCACCACCCATTTTCTGCAAGACTTCTATTATTCCTATCCTTGATTCATTTAATGAACAGTTTCTAATTACTAACTCAGAATCCTTAGCTAACAAAGCAAGAACAATAAAGAATGATGCAGAAGAGATATCTCCTGGGACATTATATATTGATTTTTTTGGATAATTCAATTGCGCAGCAGAAATTATTTTTTTGCCGGCTTCATAATAAGTTGGTAACCGGAGCATTCTTTCTGTATGATCTCGAGTAATTAATTTTTCAATAATTTTAGATTCTTGTGGAAGATGTATTGCGGCAAGCAGAAGCGCGCTTTTAATTTGTGCACTTGCAATCTCCATTTCGTATTCAATTGGATGTAATGATGTATTGCTAATTTTCATAGGAAGGAAATTATCATCAGCCAAAGTAATTTTAGCTCCCATAGTTCTTAATGGATTAGCCACTCTGCTCATTGGCCTTTTAGATAATGACTCATCTCCAATTAATTCGCTATCAAAATTTTGTGCAGACAGAATACCCGATAATAATCGTGCGGTTGTACCTGAATTGCCGGCATCCAATTGCTTAGATGGTGCATTGAATGAATTTATTCCCTTACCAACAACTTCTAATTCATCATTTAGAAAATTAAATTCGGCTCCGAGTTCTTTAAAGCATCCAATTGTTGAAGCGACGTCATCAGAATTAGAAAGATTCTTTATTATCGATTTACCTTCTGATAAAGCACTAAATATCACCGAACGATGAGAAATCGATTTATCACCTCGGAAAGTTAATTCACCTTCTACTTTATTTATCTTGCTAAATGATTGCTTCATTTATCGCACCATTCATCTATAAGCGATTCTAATTGCTCAGGGGGATAAGATGGCTCATCATACATTCCCGCTTCTGTACGTTGCCTTAATGCTTCATATAGTGTTACTGCGGTTGCTACCGAGACATTCAAACTCTGTATCATTCCATTCATCGGAATATAAAACAAACCATCTGCATGTTTTTCTACATCGTCGGAAATTCCTCTATGTTCATTTCCAAAAACTAATGCTACTTTTTTTGTTAAATCTAATGAGTATAAATTTTTGGAATCTTCCTTCAATGAACTTGCCAAGACCGAAAATCCTTGATTTCTTAAATCTTCAAAACAACTTTCTACTGCTTCAAAGCGTTCTGAATAAACCCATTTTTTTGCAGAAGCCGAGGATGTTCTACTTATTTTGGGAAATGATTCATTTGTATATAATAATGATATTTTAGGAACCCCTGTGGCATCGCATGATCTAAAAATTGCACTTACATTATGAGGATCGTGGATATTTTCTAAGACAACATGAAGCCCACCCTGCCTTAAGGAAATGGTTCGTTTAATCTTATTAATTCTATTTTCAGATTTGCAATCTCTTAGTTTCATGGTTTTTGGAAGAGAATTTTATAAATTCCTTTATTACCTTTTTGAGCAGCTTTATCAATTACCAATTTCTTATCTTCCGGCAGTTTTATATAAAACTTTAGTAGATCAAGAATTTTCTCGATGGCTTCATCTTCATTTGCCGCCCATGTTTCGCATCCTTTTACAGAAGGAACAATAGCATCAAAGCCGTCATCAGTTTTTATTACATTTAGAGTTAATACCACTAATAACCACTTTCAGATGCTTTTTGATGAGTAACAATTTTCACACTCGCACTTGCGCCAATTCTATCTGCCCCGCTTGATATCATACTCAGTGCATCTTCGGTAGTCCTGATTCCGCCTGACGCTTTAACGCCGACAGTACTTCCAACTACATATTTCATTAAAGCTACATCGCCTGCTGTTGCGCCACCTTTAGAAAATCCTGTGGAAGTCTTTACGAAATCTGCTTTGGCATTTTTGCTGATTAGACAAGCTTTTATTTTTTCTTCATCGGTTAGAATAGCCGTTTCAATAATTACTTTGCATAGAGCATTTTTCTTTTTAGCAGCTAATACTACTTGATTAATATCATTAAATACATATTCATATTCACCCTGTTTAAGCATACCGACATTGATAACCATATCAATCTCTTTAGCACCATGATTAAGGGCTTCTTCAGCTTCTGCACGTTTAATGGTAGTTGTATTTGCTCCTAATGGAAATCCTATTACTGTACAAACTTTTACTGAACTTCCTTTTAGTAATTCTGCACAAAGCTCAACAAAAGAAGGATTAATGCAAACCGAAGCAAAACTATATTCTCTTGCCTCTTTGCATAACGTTTTAATTTCGTCCGGAGTCGCATCCGGTTTAAGAAGTGTATGATCAATATATTTTGCGATATTTTGATCCGGGAGCTGAACTCCCACCCCGGGACCTGCGGCAATTCTTTCTGCACCAGTATCGATTATTTTTTTTACAGTGCTCGGTTGATCAATTACATTTCTTTCCCATCCGACACATGTATTTCCAGTGCAATAAAAATCGCGCAATGCTTTTTCCATAAAAACTTGCGATACTATCTTATCAATTGTTGTTGAGCTCATTTTATATTCATTTTTTGTTTGAATGATTTTAATGTATTAGTTAGAAGCATTGCTATCGTCATTGGTCCAACTCCACCCGGAACAGGTGTGATAAAAGATGCTTTTTCTTTTACGTTTTCAAAATCTACATCTCCGACCACTTTATATCCTTTAGCTGAATTTGAATCCTCGATTCTATTTATGCCTACATCAATTACAACTACACCATCCTTTACCATATCTTTAGTAATTAAATTCGCTTTACCAACGGCAGCAATTAGAATATCTGCTTGTTTTGTATAAAAAGCTATATCAGGCGCAGCAGTATGACAGATTGTTACAATCGCATTTGCCCCATCCTTTTTCTGAACAAGCATATTTGCAATCGGCTTACCTACAATGTTACTTCTACCGACCACTACTACATGTTTTCCTTTTGTATCGATTTTATAATATTTCAATAATTCCATAATGCCAAAAGGTGTGCATGGATAAAAGGTTTCCTTGCCAATTACAAGATTACCAAAACTTATCGGGTGAAATCCATCCACGTCCTTTTCAGGGGAAATGGCTTCAATAATTTTGTCCTCATCAATCTGTTCTGGAAGAGGTAATTGAACTAAAATTCCATCTATATCATCATCAGCGTTAAATTCTTTAATTACTTTCAGCAGGTCTTCTTCGGTTGTATCATTTTCCATAATCTTTATAACCGAGTGAAAACCAACCTCATTACACGCTTTACTTTTTGAATTAACATAAATTTTAGAAGCGGAATTATCACCCACTAAAATAGCAACTAAACCCGGTTTTTTGCCGGTTAATTTTAATAAACTTTCTGCTTCATTTTTCAATTCTTTTCGAATATGTGAAGCAACTAATTTACCATCAATTATTTGTGACATTTATATTGTACCCTTATCAAAATCCGGTAGTATAATTCTTTCAATATAATTAGCTAAACCTGTTTCAGAATCAATTTTCACATAAACTCCGCACAAATGCGGATCATCGGTAGCTGTTTGATACTTCTGCGGTGTCTGGTATAAAAAACGATTTATCGCCGCATCTGCTTTCATTCCAATCACTGATTCATAAGGGCCTGTCATACCGCTATCGGTAATAAATGCAGTACCTTTCGGCAAAATTCTTTCATCTGCAGTTTGAGTATGAGTATGAGTTCCAACAATTGCTGATACCTTACCATCAAGAAAAAAACCTAATGCTAATTTTTCTGCTGTTGCTTCTGCATGAAAATCGATAAAAATGTTTTTCGTTTCCTGTCTTATTTTAGAGATTACCCATTCAGCAGAACGGAATGGACAATCGATTGGAGCCATAAAAGCTCTACCCTGCAAATTAAGAACTGCTAATTTATATTTATCTTTTGAAATAATAAAATAACCATTGCCATGTGTCCCACGTGGATAATTGAAGGGTCTTAATGCACGCGGTTCAACTTTAAGATATTCCTGCGATTGATGTTTATCCCATGTATGATTACCACCTGTAATTACATGAACTCCAAGATCAAATAATATTTTTGCTTCTTTTTCAGTAAGCCCTTTACCATCAGCAGCATTTTCACCATTTACTATTACAAAATCGGCTCTATATTTTTTTATTAAACTTGGTAACCAAGTTTGAACCATGTCCAATCCCGGTTTACCTACGATATCTCCTACAAAAAGTATGTTCAGATTCATTTTGTCCTATTTATATTACTGAAATATATCTAATTTTAGTATAATTTGAAAAATACACTTATTTAATGGCAAAATTAAATTCTATTTTAGATTTAGACATAAAAAATTCGGAATTTTGCGTAATCGATTTTGAAACGACTGGTCTCTCGGCTATTAATAACAGGGCTATCGAGATTGGTATAGTAAAGATTAAGAATGGAAAAATAAAAGATAAATTTTCTTCTTTAATCAATCCCGGATGTCGAATCCCCTATTTCATTACGAATCTGACCGGTATATCGGATGATGACGTAGAAGATGCACCAACTTTCGATATGCTAATTCCTGAAATCGACAAATTATTGCATAATTCAGTCGTTGTTGCTCATAATGCTCCATTCGATATGTCTTTCCTTAAAGAGGAATATAAAAGGTCGTCAGAAGACCCGCCAGAAAATCAATCTATCTGTACAGTCCGATTAGCAAAAAAGTTAGTTCCTGAAATAAAACCTAAATCTTTAGGCAATCTTACCCGGAGTATGAAAATACTTCATAAATCGACTCATAGAGCATTAGGAGATGCCCACGCAACAGCAAAATTATTTCTTAAATTTATTGATATATACAATGAAATATATGATTCTGGAACAGTTAAAAACCTTCTCGATTTCCAATTCCCTGAATCTAAACGTATAATTGATAACAAAATATTAAAAAAGATTTCAGATGAAAAACGAGAAATACCTAAGAATAGCGGTGTATATCTCTTCAAAGATGCAAAAGGTAAAATTCTTTATATAGGAAAAGCTAAATCTCTTAGGAGCCGCGTAACAGGATATTTTACTTCTTCATCAAATTCTAAACAGAAAAAAATAACTAAACGTGCTTCAACAATAGAATTTCTTAACACAAATTCAGAATTGTCCGCATTAATTTTAGAATCGGAATTGATTAAGGAAAATAAACCAACTTTAAATAAGCTACTGAAAAAATACACAAATACTTACTTTATAAAAATAACTGAACGACCATATTCCAAAGTTGAAATAAAAACAAAATTCGAAATGGATGGAGGAGATTATTATGGACCTTTCTCAAGCAGGGATAGCGTTATTCAATTATATGAACTGCTGAATAAAAATTTTATGCTAAGAGAATGTAATGAAAAAGAATTTTCTAAAGGGAAGCTCTGTTTTTTATATGAAGTAAAAAAATGTATCGGACCTTGCCTAAAAACATATAGCCCTGAGGATTACGAAGCAGAGCTTGAACATCTATCTGATTTCTTAAAAGGAAACGAACAAACTGTATTGGATAGAATGTTAAAGAAAATGAAGATGTTTTCTGAGAATAAGAAATATGAAGAAGCCGCTAAAATGAGAGACGAGATTAATTTCCTTCTAAATAATCTTCATCGTCTTGTTTCGATCAAAGAACCGATTAATCAAGCAAATCTGTTGATCGAAATCAAAAGAGAAATTGGCTCTGATTTTATTCTGATGAAAGATGGAAAAGTGGCAATATTTAATTTCTTCAATAATGAAAATGGTAAATTCTTTAATCTGCTTGAAGAACATTTTGAAACTGTTTTTCAAATGAAAGAGGATTTTGATATAAAGGATATCGAGCGAATAAAAATAATAATGAGTTGGCTTTCAAAAAATAAAATGCTTTACAATCTTTATTATCTTAAAAATTATTCAGGTATAATGGATTTAGCAGCAAAAACAGGTATTAGACTACCTGATAATAAATTTAGTTAAAACAAGCCTAATTATCAGTGCAGTTGCTAATATCATTGCCAAATAAAGAATAATCGATTTTACAGATTGTTGTGTAAATGAAAAAGTTGATCTAAAACCACGCCATCCACATGTTCTGCATCTAAACAAACTAAAGAAAGTTAATTTCTTAATGATTTGCTCTTTCATACTTCTTGCTCTTGAGCGATGAAGTGTGCCAATTTCATTACAACCCGGACATTTACCAAATTGGGGGTCTCTATGAACAAATATTTTTAGACTTTTCATTTATCCTAATTATTTAATAAAACCGATTTAAATTGATAGATAATTAAAATTGCTATAAAATTAAATATAATTAAAAGATCAACAAAGTAATTATATTTTAGTGATTATTTCGTTTCAGGTAATGCGATAGAGCATGCGACCTTAAATTGTTTATCATTCTTAAGAGATTCTGAAATTCTTCCTTTCCTTCCTTCAAGATGAGTTGCCAATTCTAATTTTATCTCCATTAGAAAATCTTCTTTATAAAGATTAATTTGTTCTTTTTCAAATGAACTAATTTTTTCTTTTAATAATTTTATTCCCTCCAGAAGGGAATTACTATTTTTCTCTTCACGAGCATTCTTCTCAAGCTCATCCGATAAAATTGAAAGGTCCGATTTGAATACGAAATTTTCTTCCTTAATAAAGGAACCAAATTCATCAACGAGTTTTTTATCGGTTAGATTTTTTAATAAATTTTCATTTGATTTTGTATTCATCTTTGTTGCAAATCTGAAGAACATTCCTTCGGCTTTTAGATTACGGATATATTTAGATTTCGATTCACCTTGAACGACAGAATCGGGTTTAATACCACCATAAGCTGTTACTTTCCTATGAGAATCAGTATAGAAGGTAGTGTCTTCTTCTTTATTATTTAAAAAGACTCGATTATTACCGTAATCAATTCTCTGAATCGATCTCCCTGAAGGAGTATAATACTTAGCTGTAGTTATTTTTAGAGAAGTCTTATAGCTCAATGGAACAATAGTCTGAACTAAACCTTTGCCAAATGAATTAGTTCCCAATATCAAACCTCGATCGTGGTCTTGAATAGCACCTGCTACAATTTCGGATGCGCTCGCAGAACCTTCATCAATTAAAACAATTAGTTTTATATTTTGAGCAACCGGTTCTTCTTGAGAATAATAGTATTTAGTCTCGGAAGAATCGCGCCCTTGAACTGAAACTATTAATTGCCCTTTCATTAAAAATTTTTCCGAAACATCAATTGCGGCATCTAATAATCCACCCGGATTACCTCTTAAATCGAGTATTATCGAACCGATATTTTTTATTGATTTTAATTCGATAAGAGCTTTTTTTACTTCATCTCCGGCGGTTCTATTAAAACTGCTTAGTTTCAAATAAACGTTATCAGAACTTTCAGGAGCAAATCCATAGTAAGTCAAGTTCTTAACTTCAATCTCTTCCCTAACTATAATAAAATTAATCGGTTCAGATTCTCCTACTCTTTTTATTAGAATATTGACAGAAGTGCCGGGGTCACCTTTTAGAAATTCAGTCAAACGCTCATAGTTACCCACAGAAATATTATTGTTGTCGATTTTAGAAATTACATCCCCAATTTTTATTCCCTGTCTTTGGGCTGAATATCCTTCAAGGAGATCGACAATAGTAACGTTGCCATTTCTAATACCGACGCTTGCACCTATTCCGCCATATTTCCCTTTCGTAATTACATCAATATCTTTTTGAAGATTTTCATCAATAAAATTAGTGTAGGGGTCCAATGAAGAGAGCATGCCCTTGATACCTGCAAGCATAAATTCTTCAGGGTCAACATCTTCAACATAATTAACTGCTACCTCTTTATATATCCTTCCGAATAGCTCAATGTTTTTTGATATTTGAAAATAGATATCATTATCACCGGGCAAAAATCCTAATGAAATGATTACAATCGATATTATAGATAATTTATATAGTGGTTTCATAACTCAATACTTTCTTAAGAATAAAATTGTGGATATCTTCAATAGAATCAGTACCATTAATTAAAATAAATCTTTCTTCCTTTTTCGCGATCTCTAAATAGCCGCTTCTAACTTTATTATAAAATATTTCATCAGATAATTCAATACGGTCTAAATCAAAAAGTAGAATACTATTTTTTCTATTGAACATTTCAATTATATCAATATCGATAAAAAAGGTTAATGCAGGAACAACATTTCTTATGATATAATTTTGTAAATCCAAAACAAAATCGAGAGAGATTCCCCTTCCATAACTTTGATAAGCAATTGATGAATCGTGAAATCGGTCGGAAATAACAATTTTACCTTCATCTAAAGCCGGTATGATAACTTCATTTACTAACTGCGCCCTGCTAGCAGTAAAAAGCAGAAGTTCAGTTTCAATATGCATTTGAGAATTTTTTTTATCTAAAAGTATATCTCTTATTTTTTCCGAGATGGAAGTCCCACCCGGTTCTCTAATCAAAAGAACATCTTCTCCTTTGTTTTCAAAATATTCTTTAAGTAATTCTACCTGTGTTGACTTTCCGGAAAAATCAAGCCCTTCAAAGGAAATAAACATGTCAATACTCTTTAATAATATATTTTAGCGAATTTGGTATTTTATTTAATAATTCTATATTCTGTGGATGTTCCACTTCCGGTTCAATTACGCCGGAAGTATCTCTAATAACTTTCCAATAATCCACATAAACTCTGATTGCATCCTTATTAAGTTTTCCTAGATTTAGAATCCCACCTCGGAAAGCTACAGAAACTTTTGATGGATATAATACAAGCTCTCTACCTTTTGGCACGTTTACAATCTCAATATCTATATCGGAGAAAGTTTTGTCTGATGTCTTTTGAACATCAAAATAAACTAATGTGTTATCTCTTTTGAAATAAACATTTGGAACAGGTTTTAAGGTAAGCGACGAACCAACTTTTTCATCAATATTTTCAAACTCTTTTTCAAAAGTCTCTACACTATTTATTTTCCTTATATTCGACATTGTACCATAAACCGATACTGATTCAGGTTCGATAAAAATCTTAGATGCTATTCCATATCCTTCTTTAAATGAAAGCTTCGTTTTAGGTAATATAGGAACTTTTTTAATAAAAACTCGATCTATATCAATTGTTATTTGACTAGGATTAATATCTACAACTTGCATTCTCGAGGTTATCCAACTATTATTTTCGGTGAAATTACGAATGGACAAATTTTTAATTGAGCTACTTTTATTAAGAGATATCTCAAAAACAGGCAAATTACCTGTGAATAGCTTTGTAAGCAGCCATCCTTCACCTTTAAGCCCAATCCTAATTTCATTAGCCGAAGAACTCCCAACTATATAATCTTCCGGTAAATCAGTATAAACAACCGGAACAGTTATAAAAGTATAGTATTCATTGGATAACGAAACAGAAACCCAAAGAGCCAAAGAAAAGAAGACAATAAAAGAGATTGTTATTATTTTTTTACTCATAATCTCAATATAAATAAAGTTATTAATTAGAAGGGAATTTAAGGAAAATTATTTTCTTAATTGATTGAAATAATCGATAAGTAGATTTCTATTCGCTTTGGAGATTTCTCTCCCCTTAATTGGAAAATCGGATAAAGAGCGCGCTAATTTACGCAGATCATGAACATTTAATTTTATTAATTCATCCTCTTTAGGAATTTCTGATTCATCACCAGAAGCCGCTACCGTAGTTTCGGATTCTCCTGAATGTATATCACCAACATTATTCTTAAAAGATTCTACAGTTTTACTATCATCAAGATCACTTTTGGTCTTTTCTGGAAACTCTTTATTAAACTCAACATCAATCTCAGTATCTATATTATCACTTACTTCAACATTTATCTCGGTATCTAAATCACCATCGAGTTCACCATCAATTTCTTCGGGAAGTTCATCTTCTAATTCTTCTTCATATTCAGGAATATTTTCTAACTCATCATTTTCGTCTTCATTGAACGATTCAATTTCGGAAGAGAAATTTTCTTCTTCATTTACCTTATGAAAATCTGACTCTAATTCCTCATTTAATGAATCTTCCTTACCTAATTCGAGATCAGCCTCATCATCTAATTCATCTTCCATCTCAGTTTCTATATCTTCATCAGAATCAAAATCAGAAATTTCTATCTTAGAAATTCCTTTTTCTGAATCGCTCTCAATAATATCAATCTCGGATTTAGATATAACCTCTTCATCTGGATCAGAAAAATCTTCATCACCACCTTCTTCAGCATAATCGATATGCAATTCTTCTTGCGAGAATAAACTAGGATGCTCAATAGAAGTTTTAGTTACTTTCTTTGATTTTGATTTTTTTTGATTCTGTTCGGGCAATAGATCATAAATGAAAGGTATCAACTGATCATCAGGTCTTGGGATTATATGAGTTGAGACTAACTGACCCACTCTTTGTGCAGCGGCTGCTCCGGCATCAATTGCAGAACGGACAGCAGCGACTTCACCTACAATTTTAATAGTAACTAAAGCGGCAGTAATTTTTTCTTTACTAATTAGTTTAACATTGGCTGCCTTAAGCATAGCATCGGCAGCCTCAATTGCACCAATCAAACCTTTAGTTTCTATTAACCCAAGAGCTAATTCCATAATAGCGAATTAAAGTTTTGGTCTTTTAGGAAGAATTAATTCAACATCAGTATGCGGACGTGGAATAACGTGAACTGAAACCAATTCTCCAACTCTCTGTGCTGCTGCTGCTCCGGCATCTGTCGCAGCTTTTACTGCACCAACATCACCACGAACCATAACAGTTACATAACCGCCGCCGATTGTCTCTTTACCAATTAATTCTACCTTTGCAGCTTTTACCATAGCATCCGCTGCTTCGACTGCACCAACTAACCCTTTGGTTTCCACCATTCCAAGTGCGTCAAGTGTCATATAATGTGCTCCCAATTAAAATGAAAAGTAATGAAAAAATAGCTTATATAGTTAAAAATGTCAATCCTTATTTATTGTTTATTGATTGATTCTCTATTTTTTTTAAATAGTCTTGAAGCATTATTGATGCCGCAGTTTTATCAATCAAACTCTTATCTCTTCTCTTTTTCTTTGATAGATTCGATTCATTAATCATCTGGGTTGCCATTTTAGATGTGTATCGCTCGTCAAAAAACTCAAAGTCAATGCCCGATTTTTCTTTTAGTTCGATAGAAAATTTTTGGATCGTTTCCATTAATTTTGTTTGTTCACCACTTTCTTTTACGGGCATACCAATAATAATAAACTTTACGGAATAGTTTTTTATTATATCTAATAATTTCTTTGTGGCTAAATTATTATTAGGAATTGTTTCTAATGGATAAGCAAACATATTAAGTGGATCAGTAATAGCGATTCCAAGACGAACCTCCCCAAAATCGATAGCCATAATTCTTTCTTCAACTATCAGCATCAAAACGCTCTACCGAATATACACCTTTTGTTTTTTTAATTTTCTCAATTAATCCTCTGAGATGTACAAGGTCTCTAACAAAAACGGTAATCGTTCCCCTAAACATTGAATCTGTTGTGGATATGTTTACCGATTTAATATTAGTATTTTGATAAGTTGTAACGGCGTTGGAGAGGTCTTTAAGTATTCCGGGCATATCATCACCTTTAATAATTAATCCCGCAACGAAAGAAGCTCCTTCTGTTTTAGGCCACTGAACTGCAACCAATCGATCTTCGCCATAACGCACCATATTAATTAAATTCTTACAATCTTTCTTATGTATTTTAATCCCTTCGCCAATGGTAATATAACCAACTACAACATCGCCGGGAATAGGATTACAACATTTTGCATAACTATATGCAACACCCTTATTTTCTCCCTCGACAATAACACCACCGGCACTTGTTCTAACACTTGTAGCAAATTTTTCAAATTCTAGCTCAGGAACTTCCCTTTGCTCCGTCTCCTGAATTGGATTAAGAATATTATCAAGATTAATTCTATCTTGTGCAATTGCACCATAAAATTGTAAAGCATTTTCGTATTTCAATTTTCTAAATAATTTTGATACATCATCGGGTGAAAACGCAAGTTTAAGTTTTTTAATTTTTCTTTCCCAAATTTCCTTACCTTGCTCCACAATTCTTTCTTCTTCTTTATTTAAGAATTTGCGAATATTAGTTTTTGCTTTATGTGTTAAAGCAAATTGAAGCCAACTTTTATTTGGACGAGGATTTTTACCCATAATGATAGAAACTTGATCCCCGCTATGGAGCATGGTATCTAACGGAACAATTTTCCCATTGACTTTAGCTCCGATACAGCTATTCCCCACCTTTGAGTGAATCTCATAAGCAAAATCAACTGGAGTAGAATTAAGTGGTAACTTAATTAAATCACCTTTAGGTGTAAAGACGTAAATCTCGTCTTGATAAAGGTTTAGTTTAAAACTTGAAAGAATATCCTTTGTAGCTTCATCCTTAGAAGCATTCTCAAAAACGTCTCTGACCCAGTTCACCCAATCTTCCAAATCTTTATCGGATGCCATTACTCCTTCTTTATATTTCCAGTGAGCTGCCACTCCTTTTTCCGCTATTTCATGCATCTTTCGAGTTCTGATCTGCACTTCTACAAACTTCGCATCCGGTCCGATAACAGTAGTATGGATTGATTGATAATTGTTCTTTTTGGGAATCGATATAAAATCCTTGAATCGTTCACCTATCGGTTTATAAAGATTACTGATAATTCCAAGTACATAATAGCATTCGTTAGGATCATTTGATTCAAGAATAATCCTGACAGCTAATAGATCGTAAATATCTTCAAAAGGTCGGTTTTGCTTTACCATTTTGCGATAAATAGAATAAAGATGCTTAGCCCTGCCACCTAATTCATAATTTATTTTAAGCTCTTTAAGTTTTTCATCAATTGGTTTTATGAATTTTCCAATAAATAATTCTCTTTCTTTTCTTGTGTTATTAATACTTTTAGCTATATTATCGTACGAATCGCGATTGAGAAACTTAAATGCTAAGTCTTCCATTTCCCATTTGACTGCTCCTAATCCAAATCGATTTGCAAAGGGAGCATATATTTCTAAAGTTTCTTTCGCAATTCTTCTTTGCTTTTGAGGATGAACAAATTCTAAAGTCCGCATATTATGGAGACGATCTGCAAATTTTACTAATATTACACGTACATCTTTAACCATAGAAAGGAGAAGCTTCCTATAATTTTCGGCTTGAACAATTTCCTGTCCTCTAAACACTCCACTTATTTTTGTAACACCATCAACAATTTCCGCAACCTCCTTGCCAAATTCTCTAGAAATCAATCCAAGTTCAATGCTACTATCTTCGACAACATCATGCAAAAGTGCACTTGCTACCGATACATCATCCAAAGGGATTTCACGGGCAATTATGGAAGCAACTTCAACAGGATGGTTAAAATATGGTTCACCGGAAGCACGGAAATTATTTTTATGTGATTCATAACTAAACATAAATGCTTTAGTAATTAACTCTTCATTTACCATTGGAAGGTTCTTTTTGCAAAGAGTTAATAATTCTTCAAGGATCTTATTTAATTTGCTATTTTGTATTTCTTCCGGCATAAATTGTATTACCCAATTATCAAATGGATATATATTAAAACAAGCTTAATAAAACAAGACTAAAATGTACCAAAAGTTCTATCTCCGGCATCACCAAGTCCCGGGAGGATATAACCTTGAGAATTTAATCCCTTGTCTAAGGAAGCGGTGTAAACAGGAATTTCAGGATGCTCCCTTTGCATTTTTTCTACACCCTCGGGAGCAGCTATTAGACATGCAAGGATACAATCATTTGCTCCCTGATCTTTAAGGTAATTAAAAGCTACTACTGCACTACCCCCGGTGGCAAGCATTGGGTCCAATAAGATTGTCTTAGCTTTTGGTAATTCTTTTGGCGTTTTATAATAGTAATCAATCGGGAGCAAGGTATTTTCATCTCTCTTTAAACCAATATGCCCAACTCGCGCATTTGGAATCATGTCCAAAAAAGGTTGTACCATACTTAATCCAGCTCTTAAGACAGGCACGAGAACTATATGTTTTTTAATGATATAACCAGTCGTTACTTCAAGTGGAGTTTGAACATCAATTTCTGCAACTTCAAACGATTTACTTATCTCACTTGCCATGACAAATGCTATTCTCGATAACGCATTTCTAAACTGCTCCGTATTCGTATCGATATTCCTAAGAATCGTAATATCTCTTTTTATAAGGGGACTCTGAACTTTAATTAAGTTTTTCATTTCAATCCTTATTGATCTTTCTACCCAAAACTGAAAGTAAATTTATAAATGGGGAGCATGGGGGTGAATAATTATAATTTGCATTATAAAGTGTGCTCCCTGTAATTTTATTTTGTATCAGTGTAGCAATTATATCGGCATTACCAATTGCTTCTTGTTGCCCAAAGAATGATGCTCCGAGAATCTGCTTACTATTCTTTTCGTATAATATTTTCCCAAATGTGGGTTTTGTGTTACTCATTACTTTTACTAAATTGGGAACTTCAGCAGTTATGACCTCAAAATTAAATCGATGTTCGGTTGCTTCTTTATGAGTTAATCCTACTTGAGAATAACAATTATCAAATAATTTTACCGCTATATTCTTTATAACAGGTAAGAATTTATTAAATGCTCCTGAAGCATTATCTCCTGCTATATGACCCATCGAATGTGCAATAGTGGCAAGTGGTATATAATCATTTTTCTTTGTTATAAAATTAGTTACCTCACTATTATCCCCAGCGGATAAGATATTAGGATCATTTGTTTTAAGGAAAGAATCAGTTTTAAAGCCGTTATATTTTCCAATATTCAGCATCGCTGCTTGTCCAATCTGAGTTCGTGGCTTAAATCCAATGGAGACAATTACCATATCGGGTTCAAAAATAATCCCATTGGCAACAATTTTTTTGATGTAATTACCTTCTTTGAAAACCTTTAATCGGTCACTATTGCCATAAAATCGGATATTCTTTTTCTCAAGCGTTTCTTTAATTCGGTTTTTAATTTCGATTTCTGAATTACCTAATGGAAGTGAATCTCTTTCAAGAATTGTAACATTAAAACCTGATTTATGAAAAGACTCTGTAGTCTCTAAACCGATGTAACCGCCACCGATAATTAAAACATCCTTGCATTTATTGGATTTCAAGTAATTGTCTATTTTAATATAATCAGGAACAGATTTAAGATGGAAAAGATTTTGGCTTGGCTCTAATAAATCAGGGTGATTTATCGCAGAAGAACCGGTTGTTAATATAAGTTTATCATAATCTTGATAATATATATGCCCTGAAATAACATTTTTAACAGCTATTTTTTTACTTCTGCGATCTATACTTTCCACAGAATGCTCAACAAATACCTCTACCTGTTTTTCTTCCTTAAATGAATCTGCCGAAAAGAAAACTATATCTTTATAATCTTTAATCTCACCTGAGATCAGATAAGGCAACTCACAAGTACCGGTAGAAATAAATTTGCTACGCTCATATAAAATAACATTAGAAGAGGGGGAATTTCTCTTTGCCTTAGCAGCAGCTGCGGCTCCGGCAGCATTTCCGCCAACAACAACAATATTTTGAGGTCTCTTTATTAGCATTATTAATTAGATAATTATTAGAAATTACTAAATTAAATATAATAAAGAATGTTTAAAGATAGGTCTTATTTATCCCTGAAGGATAATGTAATCGGTACTCCTTGGAAACCGAATTTAGATCTTATTAATTTTTCTAAATATCTCTTATAATTATCAGGTATGAAACGAGGTTCATTTGTAAAAAATAAAAAGATTGGATAGTAATCCCCTACTTGTGTAATATATTTAATTTTAACTTCTTTTCCGGTAGGAGAAGCCGGAGGTGATACTCTAACTATCTCAGGAAGAAGCACATCATTCAATTCGCTAGTAGGTATTTTCCTTTTTCTTTCTTCATTAACTATCTTTGCTAAATCGATCAATTTAAATATTCTCTGCTTTGTAAGAGCAGAAATAAAGATAACAGGCGCATAATCTACGTTACCAAGTTTTTTCTTCGCCTCTTCTTCGTAAAATTTAGCGGTATTAGTTTCTTTTTCTTCAACTAAATCCCATTTATTAACTGCAATTATTACACCTTTTCTTCTTCTAATAATTTCGTCTAAAATCTTTTGATCCTGTTTGTCAATACCTATTACCGCATCAATAAGCAAAATTGCCACATCAGCATCCCAGATAGCTCTATAAGTTCTTACAGTAGAAAAGAATTCGATATTCTCTGTAACTCGGGCTTTCTTTCTTAATCCGGCAGTATCAACGAGCGTAATATCCTCGCCATAATACTTTAAAGTAGAATCAAGACTATCGCGTGTTGTTCCCGGTATATCCGTTACAATACTTCTTTCAAAACCAAGAAGCGAATTAACTAGAGAAGATTTACCAACATTCGGTTTTCCTACAATTGCAATCTTAAGGTTCTCATCTTTTTCTAAATAATCATCAGCAAACGTAAGTTCAGCCATGATCTCATCAAGGAAATCACCAAGGTTTCTTCCATTAAGAGCAGACACATCATGTAGCTTACCGATACCTAAGCTATAGAACTCTGCTGCATTCATAGCAGCTGATTGCATATCTATTTTATTTACAAGGATATAAACCGGTTTAGATGATCTTCTTAAAATAGTTGCAATATCATAATCAATCGGTGTAGCTCCATCTTTACCATCAACCACGAATAGAATAGCTTCAGCCTCATCAACTGCAATTGTTATTTGTTCTTTAATTGCTTTTTCAAATAAATCTGCACTATGTGGCACATATCCACCAGTATCTATAATACGGAAGAGTCTTCCGTTCCATTCAACTTCGCCATAATTTCTATCACGCGTAACGCCGCTAAAATCATCAACAATTGCCGTAGTGGATTTTGTCAATCGATTGAAGAGGGTTGATTTTCCAACATTCGGTCGTCCTACAATTACTACTAAAGGTAATTTCATATTAAAATCTTACTCTCAAATTAATTTTATAATTAAGGTCTTCTACAAAACCATATTGCACTTTTTGCAAATCCGTATTCAATTCTATCTTTTTATTATAACTTTTAGTTGTAAATATAGCATCAACTGTGCTAATAATGTGATTTATTATTATAACAATAACCGCTTTAGAAGCGATATTATAATAATCATTTGCCTCACCTCTTTGCCCTGAATAATAATGAAATCTCGCAGTAAGCGGGTCTCCATACTTATAAGCTGTGTTTTCATCTCCAAAATCGTCCCAGCCGGGATTAAATTGAGGATACTTACCAATCATCTCAAAATACTGTTGATCGCCCAGAGGGGCTAATTTGTGCGAATAATAAGCACTTATTGCATTCTCTAATCTGTTTAATTCGTTCCAATTTACGTTACCACTATTATCAAAAACATTATAATTCGAGGTGTTAACACCTTCGTTTATTTTGGAAGCATTAGCAACCGTCCATTTTGCATATCTCTTTACATCCCAGTGTTGACCGGCATATTCTTGAAAAACTTCGGTCTGATCATCCCCCTTTTTATCATAAACTAAACCTGTATAAATTGCAGCAACTTCTAATACAAGGAAAGCTGCTCCTTTGATATAACTTTCAGAATATAATTGTCCTGCACCCGGGACTGCAAAGGACATTGCTCCTGCAACTAAAGGAGATTTTTTCATCTCTTAATTTAATAATGATTTTTTTTCGGCATAAGTTTTATCAAATGCAATTTTCCTATCTAATTCTGAATTGCCTGTTAATTTATTTTGGGCAGTAATAGTAAATGCAGATATAGCTACTATCAATATGATTTTAGAAATCAAATTCAAAAAGTATCCCTCCATAAAAACTCCATTCCTTCCCATAATTAATAGTTTCTCCGAGAATAGTTTTGGTGATTTTATCAAACGAATAAGCAGAACTAAAGAAAACACTTGTAGGGAAGAGATAAAAGGAATTAACCTTAATTCTTATTTCTGCCCCTAAACCTTTTTTGAAATTATCAATTGCAGGTATTCCGCCGCCTGTCCAAGCATTTCCTAAATCTCCAAAGACTGAAAAATATACTTTATCAATATATAGATGACCGAGACGCTTATCGATATTTTTGAATAATGGGAATCTATATGTTAAATTAGCCCATAAAAGTTCATTACCCGATATTGCATAAAATGGATAACTTTTCATTCCGATTAATCCGCCCAAATAATAATCAAAGAAATCAGGAACGGCAGGACCTAAGATTGAAGCTCCTCTAAATTGGAATGTCAATACGTTATCTTTCATTAATTGGATATGTTCTTTCCAATTAAGTTCAACACGGTGAAAATTGAAATTTCTATATAGCGGCTTTAACATTCCTTCTACAATTTCGTAATTGTTATCTTTATTGAATCTATTAAATTCGTAATCATACTTAAATTCTACTTTTCGTCCGATTGGATTAATATCAGAATCAACAGATGGTATTATTCCCTCAAGATTGTAAGTTAATCTAAGATTTCTACCGATTAAGTAAACATCATTTGAAGTTGGATATAATATCGACGTATTTGGGAAAATAAAACTTCCGATTTCGGCTGAATATCGACTAAAGATAAATCGTAGCTCGATAAAATTTTCATCATTAATAAATTTATTCTTAGCAGCCAGATCAACTTCAAAAAGATTATATGTAACATCTGTGGAAGTATTTAGAGAATTATCTAATGAATCAAAAATCAAATTAGTATTAGTCTTTCTCGAAATACTATATAGTTCTAATGTAAGAGTGGGTCTTAAGCCCAGGTTAAATAGAATCGGTAATTTATTTCTATAATCGAATTGAAGAAGCAGGTCTCTTTCAAATCGTTTATTTAGAGAACCACCTGCAAAAATGCTATACCGATTTAGATAATCATTAGACGCTAAAAATATACCCGGTTTAATTCTATCTAATGCCGAGTTAGAAATATTATAATTGTCATAACGAATAAAAGGTATAACACTTAGCTTAGAAAAAACACCTGTATATTTTTCAATATTATACTCTGGTAAATCTTTGTCGTTATAGTTTTTGAATTTACTGAATGCTTCTTTTGTAATATCCCCTTTTGGTAGATCATTTTCTAAAGGTGGATTATTTCTTTGAACGTATTGCGCTTCGTTATTTACATTTGATTGAGAATCGACAGAAAGATTAAATATTTTATATCCAGACGATGTGTAACCGGCGTAGAGGATATTGCCATCTTTATCAATTGCAGGCATAAACGCACCGCCAATTACATTTGTGATTCGTTGTTTTGTCTTTGTCTCTAAATTGTACATATAAAGATTGAATATTCCTGTCTCGTCTGAAGAATAAAGAATTTCATTACTGGACTTAAAAACAGGATTTCGATTATCAGTTCCATTTTCAATAAGGACTTCATAACCTGAGCCATCAGCATTTACTTTTGCAATTTCTCTCGAATTAGCGTAAGAATAATCAAAAATTATCCATTTACCATCGGGAGAAAATTTGGGGTTATATACTTGTTCACCTTTTTCAAAAAATGTAAGCCGTTTGAAATTTTTACCTTCAATATCGACTGAACCTAAATTAGTTGTACCATCTTTTTGATAGACAAATACAATACTCTTTTCATCGTGGGAAATTGAAGGATTATTTGCTCTTAAACCAAAAGTTAAACGTGTATCTTTATCCTTATCTATATCATAAATAAATAGATCGTGTATAAAAGCCATTCCTGGATTATCATAATCTAACTTAGCATAAATAATCTGATTTTTATCTCCTAAAAATTCGACAGTGGAACTAGCCATTGATACTAACATTTTATCGGTGGAATCAGAGAGATTGCGTAAATAGATTGATGATAAACTGAAGTAATCATTTTTCTTATTGCTTACGTATAAAAACTTTTTACCATCAGGTGAAAATTGAGGATAAAAATTTCCGAATCCGGTGGAGACTATTTGCATACCGGATACTTCATTTTTTCTAACGTTTTCTATTCTTTTATTATAATCATCTATTAAGAATTTTGTCCATTCATTATAAATTTCATCACCATCTTTGCCAAGAACGTCCTTGAAAGCGGCATCAATAGTAAAATTAGACCATTTACCTAATCTTCGAGTAATTTCTGCAATTTTTTCTTCACCATATTTTTGAGCAAGATATCGTGTTAAGGCGAACCCGGAGTTATAAACAGATTCGTTACCTAAACTTGTTTTATTAAAAACACCCATCTGATTCCAAGTAAGAAGTTTTCCATCAAGCGCATAAGAACGGAGAATCATATCACGGTGCGAATCCCAATTATCGTAATTAAATTCTTTACGCATATATTGAGCTGTGCCTTCGGCAAACCATGCTGGTATATTAATAGTTGCAACAGGATAAGAAGCAATAAAATTAGGGAATCCATAAAGAATATCGGGTCTTCTCTTATCTTCATAATTCAAGAATTGCAAATAAACTGCGGGGATAGATCGTGATAATTTCATCGCCGCTTGAATTTGAACAAGATGAGTAAACTCATGAGAGATAACATTTCTAAGCCAATTATGTGATCCTCTCAAATCCATATCGAGAGCCGAAGCCCATATTTCAATTTTATTATCAAAGAAATATGTAGCTCCATTTGAATAATCATCAATATCTTTTATTACATAATGAGCAGATTCCGGCTCGTAGCCATATAAAGATGTAATAGGACCCCAAACTTCATCACCAATTTTGGCAATTGTTTTGGCAGTTCTTTCTGCACCTTCATGAAAGTGTACTGAAACGTGCTTCCCTTTTATCGTAAACCAATTATATTCAGAGTGAAATTCATCAAACTGTGCATTAACAATTAAACTAAACGTAAAGAGTATAAAGAGGATTTTTTTTAACATAATAGATTCTTCAAATTTTTAGAAATTACTTAATAACTGCTATTTTAATAATTTTATTTCCGGACGAGCCAGAATTTCCTTTAATATCAACGTGTGCATAATAAACACCGCTGGAAATATTAGATACATCCCAAACTGTTTCATTCTCAAATCCACCGATACCGGTTGAGTTTAATTCAGCAACAAGTGCACCTGCTAGATCAAATATCATAATTTTTATTTCTGAACTTTCTTTTAAGTAATAACGAATATTCGTTGTACTTCCTGTAACCGGATTAGGATAATTGTAAACCGATTTTTCAGGTAAAAAATCAGATGATACATTTTTAACTGATGCCATTGAAAAGAAAGACGTTTTACTGAAATCAGCAAAAGAAGAACCCCATATTTTATCGCTCTTTAAACCAATATCTATAACTTCAAGTTCAGTTAAATTGGTGATCACACCAACTGCCGTATGAAGTGTGTTTGCCGATTCATGTGAATTAAATAGAAATAATCTAATATTATTACTTTCATTAATAGCTAATGGATACCCTTCAATTACTTTTCCATCTCTTAAAGCAAAAAGCTCACCAGAATTCGTTGCAGCAATTATTTCATTTAACTCGTCATTATCTATATCGGAAGCAACCGGTTCACCCATAAATGTTTTCTTTTCATCGATGGCAAAAGGATAATTTTCTTCTAATGCACCAGTAAAATTATAAGCAAACAATTTATTACCGCTAGTATAAATTATTGAGTTTTCTCCCTTACCCGATACATCGGCAAGAATAAAATTATTTATATCACTAACTGTTTCCGGTTCTATACTCCTCATACTATTATCTGAATTGAGAACTACAAACCTATTCCCTTTAGTCAAAACAATCGTAACATATTCGCCATTTTTGTTTTTTGTCAAAGCTGCTTTAATTGGCATATCAGAAAAAGTAAAAGTATTATTATTTGATAGTGAATAATAGTTCTTATCCGTCAGCACATAATATGCTGTATTATTATTCAATATCTGTAATAAATTCTCGTTCTGGATCGTTAATAAAATTTTATCAGAAGAAAATGATTCTAATGTTAAATTAACCGGATCAAAAGCAACAGAGTAGATTTTATTATCTACGGCAACAATTAATCTTACTCCACTATTAAGTGTATTATTAACGGATACCCAACTGATTTCATTAGAGAAGGTAATCGTTTTAAAACCATCATCATAACCACCATGTTGTAGAATATTCAAATTCTGCCCATATCCACCAACAATATATTTACTTCCTTCATGGTCAAATAGAACAGGAGATATTTTAGAGAAGTAATCAAATTCCCTTATATAATTTAATTTATAATCTATAAGAAAAAGTCTCCCATCATATAATCGATAGTATCTATTTATTCCACCTAAATTAGAGGGAATTAGTGAAGCAGTTTCATTATCAACTAACATTTGAGTGGATAAAATTCTCTTAGCCGCATCTGAATTATAACTAAGATTAAATGACATAAAAGGAGAAGTTTCACTGAAATTATCGATTGTAATAAGCGAATTAGCACCTTTATTAGATTTCGAATCGGGCTTAGAATCATTAGAGAAAACATTATTATAATATTTTGATTTATTTCCCTTAAACCAGAAGTCATCTTCAGTTGCCTGCCCATATACTGTTTCACCAAATATATCATAGAATTTCTGTCCAATATCATTAATGCCATCTGCTTCAACTAATTTGATTCCTCTATTTAGAAGATCAGCATTTATCTCATTTTTATCAATTTTCTCATTTATAATATTTTCATCAATATGCCAAATATAAATACCATTACCAGCAGCAGCCCAATCATATTCATCAATATCAACAACCACACCTTTAAGTGTGTCTGCGGAATACCATTGGAAACTATTACCCCCTTTAGTGTAATTTGAAGTAAAAGTTTGCTCACCAATTTTATAAGTTACGGTTGCACCATCATTATGAGCATCCCTATTTCTGTTCTCTATTAGATAATACTCCATATTATTAATAGGCACTTTGAAGATAGTTGGAGAATCTGAATCATTTGATTGCGATGAAGCTATGGAATAAACATTGTCATTTGAATTAATAGTTATAGGTGTTTCCCAACCGAGGAATATTTTTTCCCATGCTGATGGTTCAGGAGGAAATGCACCGCTGTATGCAAAGATCGATTCACCATCCATTAATCCGGTTCTTCCTATTGCACTTGTGCCAGTAGTAGTATTGAATAGATCAGGCAATCCAAGATGACTTGCAATACTAGATACTATCAATCCGTTTATTGTCAATTCAATTAAGATATCACCCGAAATAGTACTTATTTCCCTCGATTCAGTCGATGGAAGAATTAATGTATTAGTTACCAGTTTATTAGGAAGATTAAAACCTGTAAAAGAAGCTCCCACAATTTCTTTAAGTGATTTAAGACCAAGATAAATAGAAGGCATATCTCGCTCGCCGCCAATACTACCCGGAGGATTAAATTCCTTACCTACACCGGCATGGAATACCACAAACAAATCATAAGAGCTAAAATCGAAATCAGCATTTTGTTGAGCTACCTTATTCCACACTTCCTCTGAAAATTTACCAAGCTTTGTTAAATCATTTGGATTCTGAGGAGTAGGAGAATAATCTCTCATCGTTTTATCTAAATTAATTACATCAGGTAAAACTGTGTAATCAATTGAAAGCTTACCTTTCGATACTTTGTTAAAATAATTTTTGGCAAAAAGAAGATGGTTCTCAAAATATTGTTTATCAAATGGCAATGGGTCTAATATGGTATCCCCATAGTTTTTAGAATAGATCGAACCAAACTTACCATTACCAAAAGTATTTTGATCTGTATCTTTTTCAAACTCTGCCATTACAGCAAGAATTTTAATATGAGATACATCTTTAACTTTGTTGTTAAAAGATTGGGCAGATAAACTGCCCAAGTAAATCGTAAATAATAATAAAATACACTTTTTCATAAAAAATTATATTCCGCGAGGGAAACCTTTTGTTTGAGTAGAAGTATTGCCCCAACCAATAAGAAGGGTAAAACGTAATGTATTTGATAAAGGATGGTTTTCGCCATTCTTAAATAGATCAGTAGTTATATAACTAAAATCGAATCCATAAAGATCATATCTAATTCCCGCACCTAAAGTAGCAAATTTTCTATTTCCATAAGCAGGGTCTTCATAAAAGAATCCGACACGAAGAGCAAACATAAAATCTTCAGGGATTCCATACCAATATTCTAGTCCCATCGAAGTTACAACATCTCTTAATTCTTCACTTAATGGTTGATCTGCCCATGAGGTAAATATTGCTTTATAAAACTCATCTTTCTTTTTAGTTGAATCAACCCGGCTAACTAAAAGCTTCGAAAAATCGAGTGTCATAGTGAGTGAATTATAATCATCTTCAAAGAAACGTGCTGCAAAACCGAGACGGAAATTAGTTGGTATAGGGTCTGCCTGAGCCTGATCTATATAATATATTTTTGGACCAATGTTAGAAAGATTAACACCAACACTAAACATATCGCCAATATTACCAATAAAAGGAATTTCCAAGTCAGATGGACGCCACATTCCTCCAACATCAAAACTTACAGAAGTAGCAACACCTGTACCCTGTTCCACTTCAGTAGGTTTATCAGAAAGACGGCTATGAATAAGACGGAAATTAAATCCAAGGCCCCAATCTGTTGATATTTTCGTAGCGTAACCTAAAGTTAAAGCGGCATCGAATGACCTAAATGTGCCAATAGGGTCAGGTGAATTTGAAGATGTTCTAACAAATTCGCCAAAGTTCATATATGTAACACTTGCTGTTACACTTCCGGCTAAATCATCTATATACTGTCTATAAGTTGCATAATCATAGAAAAGATCGAGCTGGAATTGTGGTAACCAGTTACTATGAGTAAAGGTAACTTCTGAACCGGTTAAAAAAGCAATACCGGCAGGATTCCAGAAAATTGCCGCCGAATTATCTGCTAAACCGGCTCCGGATTCACCTATACCGCCAGCCCTTGAATCGGGTGCTAACAAAAGAAATGGAACCGCTGATTCACCTTGTGCATACGTGGCTTTTGTATAGATAACAGATATCATTAATATCAGGATAAAAATCATTCTCTTCATACTTTATTTACCTCCAGTTATTTTCAATTTATCTTATTACTGCTAATTTACCGAGATAGGAATTCTTAAATTCACCATCGGCAGTTTCTACAATTAATTTATAAAAATAAACACCATTAGCAATTTGATTGCCATCAGCATCTCTTCCATCCCAATTAACTCTAACAAATTTATCAAAGACATTAAATGCTTCAATCTCTTCAATCAATCTACCGGCTACTGTATAAATCTTGATTTTTATGTCAATTGGTTTAGTAAGATTATGCTGAAAAGTAAAATCCGTTTCATTAGAAAAAGGATTCGGATAATTATAAATATCACTTAATGTAATTGTTCCCTCGTCAACTACTGTAAAATATGTAGTTGATTCAGAGAAATTATTAAAAACATCCCAAGCTTTGATTCTGATATTGTGATTACCTAAATCAGTGCCTGTAAATTTGAATTTAATTAAACCCGATTTACCGCCTGAATTAAGATCTCCAATAAAATAATTAGTAAGGTCTAATGTCGATGTTTCGTTGCCGTCTAATATTCCCTCTAATTTATGTCCTATTCCTGTACCGGTTGTGTTTAATCCAGTATCATCCTTTAGTTTAACAAGTAATGTAAAATCACGGTTAACAAGATTAGAATTTTCAAATGAGATATCATCGAAAAAGACTTCTATTTCTGGACCCTTACCATCATTAGAGGCATTAGGATTAGTGCCGCCAACCTTAATTCTATTTGTTACACCAATACCATCACTGTCTTCATTAAAAATATATGAAATTATTTTACCGTTTTTATTCTCATAAGAAATATCTTTAGGGACAGTAAAATCAGTTTGGAATAAACCATTATTAATAGCTACTCTACCGCGATATATTAATCCACCTTGCATGGTAACGGTATAATTCATCTCTTTAATTTCGACATTCCTCTCAGAATCATATACACTTATTATACCTTCACCATCGAAGTTATTTTGTTGACCTGCTGAATTAATAACAGTACCCTTAATACTAACTTCACCGAGTGCGTTAATCTGAACATCTGTATTAAGTGCTGTACTATTAATTGAATCGATTCTAACAGGAATGCGAGGTTCATTTAATCTAAGTGCAGGATCACCGAAGAAATGGAATTTCTCATCATTCTCTTCTGTTCTAAATTGTTTAGTAAGGAAATATGCTCTACCTAATCTAATTGGGATATTATTACCTTCACGATTTCTAAAAATATTTGAATAGAATGAATCATTCAAGGCGGCATTAGAAGAAGAATATACTACGCGTGCAGCCGTAAAACCAGCAATAGCTCCAGAGTTTGGTTTTGTTATCATTATCTCTGTGGCACTTTGAAGAACAGGATCATCATACTTTCCAAAATCGCACGTAGCGGCTGTTAAGAAAAAATATTTGTCATTTTTTAATTGCGGAATTGTCGTTGATTTTTCAAAAACAGATTCGTGTGCCCAAACATCCGGATTTCCATGACCGATAAAATTCAAAATTAATGTGCCATTATTAACTGCATCAATTATAGCTTGATTTACTAATGGTTTCCTTCTTCCTAATCCTGTAGCCACAGTTGGATACATAGCTAAATAAACTTTATTTTGATCAAAATATTTCGGAACACGATTATTTGCTAAGTTCTCTGTCTGGCGTGTATGGATACTTCCATCATCCTGCCCTGTAGCCGCCGGACCATCATCCGCAATAAGTGTAATTGTATTTTTCCATAATCCTTTTTCTACATTCTCTTCATATTGAATAATTTTATCGACAACAGTTTCAGCATCCTCTACCGAACGAATATTTAATCTTCCGATAGCAAGATCTGCCTTAGCATCATTCCCGTTTATTCTAGCATAATAATCATCCATAGGATAAGCTAAAATTTCATCTAATGATTCTCTTGTTTGATATGTTAGGACATAGTTTTTATCCTGCTTTTCAGAATTTAAGTAATCATAATCACCATCACCAAATAACAATACATAAAATGGTTTCGTCTGCCAAGTCTTATATGCATTTGATAGGAAATTACGTACAGCTGATGGATCAAGATTACCACCAGAGAATTGATTTACAATTTCATCGACATAAAATATATCTCCCGATAATGGAGAAAGATTATCACTTGCTCTGAAATCTCTCAAGCGTTCAGCTTGGGACTTAAAAAGCTTATTGGTAATAATTACATACTCTGCACCTGATGATATAGCTCTTAAATCACGATTCTCAATTTTTTCAATTCCAGTCGGAGTTTTGAATGCCCCCGAATTAACACCATAATATTTTGAGATAGCTCCTTTATTTTCATAGGCTGAAAATCTAAATTCTCCACCGCTAATACTAGCACCTTGAATTATCTTTACATTCTCAAAATCAGTTACATCAAAACCACTAATGGAACTATTTGAAAAATTAAAGAAATTATAAGATATCAATGAAGTGGTATCTTTCGAGAATACTATCAAATTATCCATTGCCGCTTTTAATTGAGCTGTAAATTCAATTTCAAAATAATCAAGAGCCAAACGAGCACTAGTAGAACCGCTCTCCATAGTGAATTTCAAATTGCTACGATCATCAGGTAACGTTCCGGTATAAATTGCTGAACCATTATGTTCCCTTCCATACCGATACGCTGTTTTACCGAGAGCTGACGCTTGATAAATTTGATTATTGTTTTCGGCTACTTTTATAGTGATTGTAGGATCAGAAGCATTAACTATTCTAAAACGGTAATTAATTCGACTATTAGGAAAAATATTATTAAGTGTATTAATAAAATTCCGGCTTTTGGTCGTTTGGTCTAATTCATCACCAAAATAATCTCTTCCGCTTTTCCCGATATTTATACTGTCTTTATCGTAGAATCTAAATGCAGTAGTAGTTGTTTGATTGTATCCGCTTTGGTCATTAACCGATTGCTTAACAACCATTCTCTTGCCGCGCTCACCACCTGAAGTTATCCAATAATAATTCTTTTTAGTATAAGGATTTTTGCTTCTCACAATTTTTGTTTTTTTATCATACTCCCAAAAATCTACTGATCTACCATAGAAAAGAATATAATCACTTTGATTAAATACTCCGTCTTCTTCTCCGAAAGCATATATTGCAATCTCTTTTAGATTATCCGTGGATTCTAATTGCGATTCGCTAAGTGGATAACCACCGTTATTATAAATTTTTATTGTACGCGGATCAACATTATCGGGATTGATACCGACTGACTGAAGGAATGCCCTATCAATTTTATAGATTCCTTCTTCAGGTGCTAATAAACGGTAAATTGCAGAACCAAAAATTGAACTAGTTTTTAGCAATCTAAATTCATTGCTTTTTGCTTCACCCCATTTTTTAGCAACCTCCCAATTAAGTATTGAAGAATTTAATTCTTTATCACTTAGTTCAGAGAACTCTCCATCAGATTGACCATAATTAATACTAACAACAATTCTCTTATAAATTTTTATTTGGTTTGTTGATGGGTCAAAATTTATTGGGAATAGACTGATAGTCTGGACTTTTAATTCTCTTATTAATCCGAAATCACCAAATTCTGCGGCTGTATTAAATATCTGATTAGAATATTCAGGAATAGTATTATAGTCGTATTCTGCGAATCCGTTTACATTTTTAAGAAAAGGTTTTGGTGCAAGCTTACCATTGATAATTGAATATTCAGCAGAAACGACATTTATTTTATTAATTGAAGAAGGAACACCAATGTTCACTTCTCTTTTTAAAATTGCAGGTAATCCATATTCTAATCGGTTATCAATAAATGAATTAGATATAGTAAACTTATAAAACTTACCCGTTGGAGTATTGATAATTTGAGTATCAATTACCGAAGGAGTAAATTCAATTAGAATAGAATTACTATTTGACGATAAAATTCTTACATCTTGTGCGGATAAAACCGAGGCAGATACTAAGAATAAAATTAAAGAGAATATATATTTCATTAAACCTATTTAATAATTGGTTTCAAAAATGTCCGGTAGCAAATTCTCTATAAATTTTTCCTTAAGTTTAGGCAAAATTAGCTAAACATTGACTTAAATGTCAAGTCCATTTATTTTGGTTGTTAATTTTAACGTATTCCGATAAAAATGAAAAAATTCTTATATCAAAATATTTGCTTATTTACGGGCGTTGTTTTTATAAAAGATACAGTAATCAGTTAAACTACACAAGTCGCATTTAGGTTTCTTTGCATTGCAAACAGTTCTACCATGAGTTGCTAACCAATGAGAAGAATTAATCCAATAGCTTTCAGGCAGCAGTTCTTTTAATTTCAATTCTATTTTATCAGGATTATCTGATTCAATAAAACCTAATAAATTAGATAATCTTTTTACATGAGTGTCAACAGCAATTGCAGGAACACCAAACGCATTTCCAGCTACAACAGAAGCAGTCTTTCTTCCTACGCCACTTAGTTTAGTCAATTCATTAAAATCAGCCGGCACTTCTGAATTATATATTTCAACTAATTCTTTGCAACAAGAAATAATTGATTTAGCTTTTTGCTTATAGAATCCGGTAGAAAAAATATCTTTCTCTAATTCCTCAGGTATTGTATTTACAAAATCTTCCGGCTTTTTGTATTTATTAAATAAAGTTTTGGTAACAATATTTACCCTTGCATCGGTACATTGAGCCGAAAGAAGTGTAGCAATTAATAATTCAAAAGAATTAGAAAACTCCAATGCCGGTTTCACATCGGGATACTCTTTCCTAAGAATATTAAAAATCTCAATTGCTCTATTTTTTTCTTTAGTGTCCATATTCATAAAAAACAAAAGGGAAATTAAAATATTTCCCTTTAGTAGCGCGTACGGGGTTCGAACCCGTGATCTCCGCCTTGAGAGGGCGGCGTCCTAAGCCACTAGACGAACGCGCCTTGAAACTTTATCCAAAATTAGTTTTTGAGAATTGTAAATTCAACTCTTCTGTTTTGTTCTCTTCCTGCATCAGTTGCATTCGAGGTCAAAGGTTTAGTTTTTCCATATCCTTTTGTTGTAATTCTATTTTCTGCAATTCCTTTAGAAACTATATATACTTTTGCAGCATCAGCTCTCTTCTGAGAGAGTTCCAAATTATATTTATCTGCACCAACATTATCTGTATGACCTGAAAGCTCAATTTCTACTTTTGCATTTTCTTGTAAAAATTTTGCTACTCTATCAAGTTCATCATACGAATCAGCTAATAATGTAGCTTTATTAAAATCGAAATAAACATTATTCAATTGGAAGGTTGTTCCAACTGCGACTTCTTCTTTTTTAATCTCAAGCTTTTCAGCATGAGCAAACCAATTTCCTCCGATACCATTAATCTGAGTATCGCCCCAAGAAGTTACTTTTAAAATAAATCCATCACGAGAAACTGCTTTAGCTTCTGCTGAATAACGTATTTTTGTTTTATTTGCTGCATCAACTACCGTTACAGAGATATAAACTTGTGGTTTTGATTCAAATGGGACAGAGAAATTAACTTCTTTTTCTACAACTCTTTCGCCACCGTTCTTATCTAAAGTATATCCTGAAACACTCTTATCGAAGAAAAAATCACCACTTGCCATTTGAGCTAAGGAAAAACTTGTAACAAAAAGAGTTAATACTATAAAATATTTTATTTTATTTAACATTCTACCCTCAAATTATTAATAGATATACAAAGATAAAGAAAAATGCTCTATTTCGGAAAGACATTTTAAGATTTAGCATGGAACTATTTGCTAAACGAAGCGTCTTAATAGGTGAAGAAACAAATAATCAAATTGGGGGGAACCAAAATGAAAACTTCAAAAATGTTCTTTGTAATTGCACTTTTTTTTATTTCTACCTTTGCTATAAAAGCAGTAGAGCCAAATAAGAGCAAAGTATCAAATGATTTCAATCAAGTCGAAAAAAATCTAATTGTCGGCTTAAATTCTGATAATGAAGGATTGAAATCAAGCTCCGCCTATTATCTAGGCGAGTATCGAGCTGAAAATGCCGTACTACCTTTAATGGCCATATTAAAAAGTAATCAGAAAGATTGCCAGAGAGTAGCAGCAGCATTATCATTAATTAAAATCAACGATCCACGCGGTGTTTTCGCAGTTAAAAGAGCAGCTATTTTTGATGATAGTGAATATGTTAGAAGATTATGTTCTAAATTCTATGCTCAATCTGTTAAAGAGAATAGTGCTAATTAACAAACATTTATTTATGCGGTTATAAAGTTCATGGGTGGAGAACTTTATAACCGCTTTTCTTTAATTTAATATTCCAATAACTTTTTGTAGCGATTCTTCTGGTTTCAATCCAAGATCAATAGTAATTACTTTTCTACCTGCATCTAAAAGAGCTTTCCTATCGCCTAAACCCTGTGCCTTTACCAAAACACCAAATGAATAAGAATAACAATCAGCGAGTGGTTCTTCAGGGATCATTAGATCACCACTATTTTCTTCAATTAACTGAATAAATAAACCTTTTCCCTTATCCCCTTTATGAAGCTGACCGGTCGAATGTAAGAACCGTGGACCGATTCCGAAAGTAAGTGGAAGATGATATTTTTTTTGAAGTGATATTTTTAATTCTGTAATTGTATCTTCCGATACTGAACTTGGATTAATGAATGCTTGTATAGCGATATACTCACAATCGTTTTTATTAAATTGAAATTCAGATTTTAGTTTAGAATATCCTTCACTTGAATTAATATCAAAAGAACTTCCTGCAAAATTAGGATTATTTTGAGGCTCAACTTTTGTCTCTACATATTTTGCAATCATTTCTCTTGCAACAATCTTAGCTGATTCGACATTTGGCTGGTCATAAGGTTGTATACCCATAAAATATCCTGCTATTGCTGTCGCAAATTCCCATCTGAAAAATTCTTTCCCAATGTCATAAATATCTTTTAAAATGATTTTTATAGCCGGGAAATCTGCATTTTCAATTTCGTTGAACTCATCTTCAAGAAAAGATTCATTCTCTAATTTGATATAAATAAAGACACGATCCTTTGTGTATCTATTTATTTTATCTAATGGTTCACCATCGATAGGTAAGATTCCCTTTCCATTTTTGCCTGTACTTTCTGCAATTAATTGCTCAATCCATGCACCGAAAGATGGAAGTTTGGGAGAGATAAAAAATGTTAATTTATCAATTCCCTTATTTGCCAAAGTACCGATAACCGCACCAAGTTGGGCAGAGCTATTTTTGTCTAAATCAATAGATTGGGCTTCTTTTACAACATTGTTAAGTTCAATCATTAATTTAAAAAGATCGACACCTGCAAATGCAGCAGGCACTAAACCGAACAGCGAAAGAGCAGAAAACCTACCACCGATATTTGGGTCATTTATAAAAATTTTCCTTACACCAAGTTTTTTCCCTATCGCTTCTAAACCACTTCCGGGATCAGTGATAAAAGCGAAATGATTTTTCACTTTTTCATTACCTAATTTTTTTGCGGCACGGGTGAAGAAATATTTCATTAATGAGATAGTTTCAATAGTTCCACCCGATTTTGTCGAGATTATATAGAGTGTATTTTCCGGTGAAACTTTTTGTTCTATATTATTAATTACGTCCGGATGTGTGCTATCAAGGACATAAATATTGAACTTCGGCTTAAAAAAGGTTCTAGAGAATACTTCCGGTGCTAAGCTCGAACCACCCATTCCCATAATTACTATATTTTCAAATCCTTCGTTTTTAATATCATCTACAAAAGAATTAATTTCTGTAAGAAAAGAACTGGGAATTTGATTACAGTCTAACCAACCTAATCGATTTGAAACTTCGTCAGGTTTATTTGACCAAACCGTAAAATCCTTCTGCCAAATTCTTTCTACGATATTATTTTCTTTTAATTTATCAAGATTATTAAATATATCGGATTCGTTTTCTTGTACTAAAAATTTTATTTCATTATTTCTAATTAGTTTATTCATCTTTATCTCCAAAATTTATAATGAAAATATACTTAAATCAAAGGAAAGTATTAAATTAGATATTAAGAAAAAATGAGGAACCATGAAATATCTTTCAAAAATCGTAGCCGGTTTCTGGCGACTAAAAGAATGGAATTATACTATTCAAGAAATCGAAGGATTAATAAATTTTTGTCTAGAAAATGGAATTACTTCATTTGACCACGCAGACATATATGGCAATTATGAATGTGATTTAGAATTTGGTAAGGTATTAAATCATAATTTTTCTTTAAGAGAAAAGATGACGATTGTTACAAAATGCGGGATTAAACTCGGGACGGAAAAAAATCCAGAGCTGAGTATGACCATATATGATACATCTTTTGAGAACATTATTAAATCGGCAGAAACTTCATTAGCTCATCTGCAAACTGATTATATTGATATCTTATTAATTCATAGACCTGATCCATTAACTGATCCTGATGAAGTAGCAAAAGCATTTACACAGTTAAAAGATGAGGGGAAAGTAAAATATTTTGGTGTATCAAACTTTTTACCTTTCCAATATGATTTACTTGCTTCAAGATTGAATTTTCCATTAGTAACAAATCAGATTGAATTTAGTGTTTTATATACAGACCCTCTTTTTGATGGGACAATAGCGAAATGTCAGGAAGAGGAAATATATCCTATGGCATGGTCGCCTCTTGCCGGTGGAAGGCTATTTAACAATTATGATGATAAGACAAATAGAGTCCGTGTACTACTTAATGAACTTTGCGGTAAATATGGAAGACCGATTGATGAAATTGCATTAGCTTGGATTAATTATCATCCATCTGATTTTCACATAGTTCTTGGTACAGGCAAGACCGATAGAATAAAATCGGCATTAGATAGCATTAAAATAAAATTAGACCGTGAAGATTGGTATAAAATTTTAGCTGCATCTCGCGGCGAAAGACTACCTTAAATTCTCAGTCTATTTCAGAATTATCATTTTTTTAGTATTATTATAACCACCTGCAGTGATTTTATAAAAATAAATTCCGGAGGATAATCCTTCGGAATTTAACGAATAGTAATGATTACCAGCCGATAATTCTACTTTATCTATTAACGTCCTAACTTCCCTACCAAGTAAATCATATACTTTTAACTCTGTAATACTATTATTCTTTAATGAAAAACTAATAGTTGTAGTTGGGTTAAATGGATTAGGATAATTCTGATTCAATTGATAATCATATTCTATCTGGTAATTATCTCCCAAGCCTGTACCTAGTCCATTACCATAATTATTTATGCCAAACCAAACTGTCCTATTTGTATTTTGATCAAGTATTACTTTGTATTTATTATCAGATAATGGTTTGTAAATTTTAGAAGAAGAATATAATTCCATACCCGAATTATCTAATGGAATAACAGAAATTGAATCAGCTTCAATTACTAATTCTAACTCAATAATCATAGGATAAATTTGAGTTGGTTTCTTCCCCCAGTTATTATTTATAGTATTAATACCATTCCAAATCATTGAACTGTTTTGGATTTTAGATGTAATTGTAATTAAAGATAGTTCAGATTTACTAAGTTTTTTATCATCTAAAGAAATCCAAGAGATCGCACCAAAATCATCATCATTTACACTCAACAATATTGCTGAGATGTATTCATTATCTTTTGCATTCTTTAAGAATCCGGTAAGAGCAAAATATTTTTCTGCATCGACTGAAAGTAATCCTGATTGAGTATCTAAAGTAATTTCATCAGTTGATGAAGAATATTTGCCTTCGGATGGAATTGGAAGCGAATTAAGTGGTGTAGTGACAGAAGCATTGTAATCAGATACTCGAAATGAGTTTGTCAATGGTAATCCATCGGAAATAAAAGTATTCCCGGTCCACCCACTTTCGTCTGTCTTAGGAATAGATAAAAGAAATTCTTTAGAAAAATTTAGCAATATTGGATTAGATTCGCTCTTTATATATCCCTTTCTAAAAGCTAATGCAGCCGTAGGAAACATCGACATTATTAAATGATTTCTACCAACAGAAAAATAGCTATCGATAAAATCATCTTCCCACTTATTACCTCCATAATAATCAAAGACCATAGTGGCATCAACATTATGGAATGATGAATATGTAGGTAAAAAAACCATACTCTCCACTTGATAACGATTTGGGAAAGGATGATTATATTCACTGATTGTATATGGTTTATTTAATTCTGCTTTTGGTTTGAATAAAGTATTTATAGTCCCACCGAACGGATCTTTGACCATAGGAGTGTTACTTATTCTCCAATCAGTGTTTGACCACGGTTCATTCGGAAAAGAAGGATGATCCCAATACGCATGATTATCCACATAATCCATTCCCGATTGGAAATAGGAATCTAAGACACCATTACCCCAGTTCGCACCTACAATTGGGACTTTCACTTTTAATTCATTCTTGATAAAGTTTCGCATTTCATTTTGGAAATCAGATTGCACTTTAGCATAAAATTCACTTATGTCTTCTACTCTTTGACTTGTATAACCTGCACATTCTTTATAAGCGATTCTTTTGATATTTCGCAAGTCGAGATTCTCTTCTTCATGTAATCCTTTTAATCCCGATTTCATTATCGATACTTCATCAATCCAAAATGTGCCGATTGCATTATTAAACGAAAATGCTAATCGAGTATTATTAGGATTGTTTTCAGGTGCCTTGAATGTAACAGTGAAATATTGCCATTGAGTATTCAAGTCAAACGTAAAACCATTATACCATGTATATGGATCGTTATTACGAGACATAGTTAATGATATTTTTTTTGGTGAATCCGATTTAGCAGCGAAAGAGATTGAATATACAGAATCTTTTTGAATTGATAATGTAGGCTGTTTGAACTGCATATGCCATTCTTGATCTGATACTACTGTTACATTTATCTTAACTGAATTAATTCCGGTATAAGATGTGGTTTTATCAATTTCAGAGGTCGCTTTAGCAGTTGAATGCAGTTCCATCATCCAATCAGGAGAAAGGGAATATGCTTCGAAACCATTATTTTTAACTAAGTTAGTAGTACCCGAAGATATAACTCCTTTATTCCAAGACGTTATAAGATTCAGATTAGAAATATACTTACCAACTAAAAAAGAATTAAATAGACTATCGAGCATTTTTGAATGACGCGTTGTGAATTGTCCCCCGGTACCAATTGGTTTTAGTTTATCATCTTTCCAAAGCCTATACATTGAATTTTCATTAATCATCTCGACCATTGCTAATACAGGGTCTTCTACAATGCTTAATCCGGTATATGGATTAACATGTCGCAGTATTTGACTTGCATATTCTTTTTGTAAATCAATCAACTGCCGATCGAAAAGTGTTACTCCTTTAGCAAATTCTAATAATGAATCTGCATCAGGCACTCCATCAAATGCTGAAAATGTGCGCGATACATTCAAATTCAGATTTACAAATATTCCATTTCTTTTTAATTGATAAATAAGATATTCTAATTTATCTAATTGCACTGGATCGATATCTCTAGTATCCAGTCCTGTAAAAAGACTTCCCGTTTTTGACCAGCCATTATCAACATGATGAAGACGAACTAAATTAACACCAAACTTTTTCAATCGATTAGTAATCTTACGGGTTACAGACTTCTCCGGGAATGCACCATCGGCGACCATATTTATTCCCCAAAATCTTATCCTTTCGCCACGAAATGAAAAGTGTCCGTCATTAGATATTGAGATAAAATCATTTCCATTTAGATCATAATTTTCGAATAATGGGAAATAATTTTGTTCTGTGGAATCATACATAGACAAATTAAAATTAAATCCACCGCTAAAATTTTGTGAGAATAAATTTGAGCTGATCAAAAAACAGAAGAAGAAATATATTTTTAAGTTTTTCATTTTATTGAAATTATTTTGTTTAAAGGAAGATTATCAGAAGAACCGCCGACTTCAATTTTATAATCACCTGAATCAATTTTCCAGCGATTTTCTTTCTCATCAAAATATTGAAAATCATCTTTAACGATATTTAGTTCTACAATTTTTATCTCTTCGGGATGAAGAGCAACTTTGGAAAAAGCTTTTAATTGTTTAATTGCATTTAGTGTATTTATTTTTGTGGGTGTAATATAGAGTTGAATAACTTCCTCCCCTTTTACTAAACCATTATTTTTAAGAGTTGCATATACCTTAAATGAATCATTCTTCGCTTCAGTAATCGAAATTTTTTGATATTGAAATGAAGTATAAGAAAGTCCAAAACCGAATGAGAATAAAGGTTCAATATTATTCTTATCAAAATGTCTATAACCTACAAAAATACCATCGTCATAAAAAGTAGTTCTATCCATCGCTTTATAAGTAGGATAAGCAGAGCAGTCTTCCCAACGTTTTGGATACGTCATTGGTAATTTACCTGATGGATTATAATTGCCAATTAGAACATCCGCAATAGCATTCCCCATTTCAGAACCGCCGAAATAAAGTTGAAGTAATGCCGGGACATTATCGATCCATTCATTCATCACCACAGGCGAGCCTGTAACCAAAATAACAGTACAACTAGGATTAACCTCCGATACTTTTTTTATTAATTCATCTTGAAGTGATGGAAGAAATAAATCACTTCTATCTTTTCCTTCTGATTCATAAGCAGAAGATGTTCCTGCAAAAATTAATACTTGATCAGCTTCCTTTGCGATAGCTAATGCTTCTTTAAAAATATCTGATCCAGGTAATTTCCAACCTAATTTTGCTGATGCAGACCCACCGCTTTCATAATGTTCAAATTTTATTTTAACGACTTGATCTTTTTTGAGAACGATTTTTGCCAATCTTGTTTCGACACCATGATCTATCCAATCATTAATTAGCAATTGATCATTAATAAAGAGACGAGCTCCATCATCTGTCGAAGAAGAGAAATAATATTCTCCTTCCAATGGAGCTTGAATAAATCCAGTCCACTTTATAGAATAATTATCTTTATCAAATTCTTTAGAAGGTGCATTCCCTCCCCAATCGAAATCGATAGTTTTATCAATTCTCCTCAACAAAGGTTCGCCACTCAGACTTTTATTATTATAATATTCACCATTTATTCCACTTTTTGTAAGCATTGAATCTGTGAATAAATACTTTGTTTCGATTGCTTTTTCATCACCTTGAAGATTGACACCTTCGGCAAAAGTGATTTTAATTTTATCGCCTATTTTATCTTGAAGTGCTTTGAGTGGCGAAATCGCATTAATAGGTTCAACCATTGAACTACCACCACCCCCCGTTCTAGCAACATTCGCATTCGGTCCTATTATTGCATTTTTTTTTATTTTTTCTAAATTCAAAGGCAGTTGTTGATTTTCATTTTTTAATAATACTATACTTCTAAGTGCTCCTTGATATGCCACATCTCTATTCTCTTTTGTATCTATTAATGAATTATCTTCCTTTTGGTAATTATCAAACAAATTAACTTTATACATCGTGTATAAAATTCTTCTAACCTTATCATTAATTTTATCGATAGATAGATCACCATTATTAATAGCAGGTATAAGAGTTTTTTGATTTAAGAAAGCACCTGTTGGCATTTCTAAATCGAGACCACCATTTGCAACCGGAAGAGATGAATGAACAGCTCCCCAATCCGACATAACTAAACCTTTAAAGCCCCATTCATTTTTTAATTTATCGATTAATAGATAATCATTCTCACTTGCATAATGACCATTGACTTTATTATAAGAGCACATTGCAGTATAAACGTCTGCCTGCTGAACAGCCGCCTTGAATGCAGGGAAATATATCTCGTTTAACGCTTTTTGACTAACGATTACATCAACAAAATCTCTCTGATATTCTTGATTATTAACAGCAAAATGTTTTACCGTTGCCGCTACATTTTCGCTTTGGACACCTTTAATATACTCTACTCCAAACCGAGTTGTTAGAAATGGGTCTTCACCGAAACTTTCAAAATTTCTTCCACCCATAGTAAGACGTGCAATATTGACGCAAGGAGCAAGAATTATATGTCTCCCCTTTCCTTTAGTTTCTCGTGCAATTGCCGCTCCTACTTTATAAGCTAATTCCGGCTCCCATGTAGCACCAAGTGCAATGCCAGAAGGAAAAGCAGTTGATTTCCCTTGTCTAACTCCAAGAGGACCATCAGTCATATTCATCTCAGGAATTCCTAATCGTGGAATTGCTTTTGTTGCGAAGCCCGTCCCACCAAGTAGATTAATCTTTTCCTCTAATGTCATTAATGAAATTAGCGAATCAGTTTTCTTATATATATCTTCATCGCTTCTTTGTATAAAAACTTTTTGTGTATTTTGCGAACTACAATTGGTTATTATCAATATTCCAACTAAGATTAAAAATAATTTTTTCATATTATCGTCTATAATCCCAATGCTTTGAGATATCCTTCATTTACTTTGCAGTTCTTTATTTTGATATTTTCAATATACTCTGCTAATATCTGTTTAACTTTCGTTGCCTCTGGTCTGTTATTTCTGATATTCTCATAAGATTTTCTATCAGACTCAGCGAAATTTATTATGAGGTCGAAATCAGCCGGTTTATTAATCGATACAACATTACTTTCAGCATCTAATTTTTTATATGGCCAAAAGCACCAGCCTATATTATTTTCTTCCAAAGTAGTTCTAAATTCTTTTATCCATTGGTCATTATTTTCGCCCGATTCACCAAGCCATATCGGCACTCTATATTGATCACTGTAATCAATATATGATTGAATTACTGACTTATCAGTTGCTGACCAATACTTATGAAATGTGTATATTGAATTATCATCCAACGGCTTACCAAAAACAGAGAAATCACTATTCCATTGAGCACCTCCGATAAACATTATATGATTCGTATCATATTTTCTCATTTCGGTAATTAGCTCGGCATAAAAGGGTTCTAAGTATGGATTTAATTTTGCCTTATCGAAGTATGTTGCTATTGGTTCATTTAATAAGTCATAGCCCATTAAATATTTTTCAGTTTTATATCTGTTAGCTATTTTAGTCCAGATATCAATAGTGAGTTTACGCATTGTCTTACTTTCAAAAAGATAAGGATACCCATAGCTATCATCAATATTATCACCAGTCTGTCCGCCTGGAGCGCAATGCATATCTAGAATTATATAAATTTCATACTTATTACCCCAATCAATTGCCTTATCTAAATACTTAAAGCCAAGATCAAAAATAACATCTGGATTTTCTTCTGACGCAAACAACCGAAAATTAAAAGGAACTCGAATTGAATTAAATCCACTTTCTTTTATAAATTTAAAATCATCTTCGGTAATATAATTTTCTCTGAAATCTTCCCAGAACTTGTTTGATTCTTCCGGTCCAATTAATTGATTAAATAACGTATAGATCAGTTGAGGTGAATTTGTAGTCTTAAATTTGAACATATAACCTTCGGGGACTAGCCAATTACCTAGATTAATACCTTTTAGTAAAATAGGTTTACCATTAATATCCAAAACTTCCTTGCCTTCAGTACGAGAATAATTCTGAGCAAATGTAAATGAAGTAATCGTTAATATAATTAAGCAGAAAATTATCTTTTTCATTTTAGTCTCATGTTATTATTTAAAATCAATTGAACTGTAAAAAGGGAATGACAAATATTTATGGGAAATATAGAACCGGATATTATAAAAATATCCGGTCTGAATTTTCAATTTAGGGAAATATTTTTCTAATAATTTAATCCATATCCAAAAGCGAATAATGGGTCATAATTTGAATCACCAATATTTAAAGGTATTTGGCTATTATTACGAGGCCATGAATGAGGCAACTTACCTTTTGGCGAATAATCACCAAAAAGAATATCCGCAACGCCTTCACCTTGAGTTCCCGGTAACCAAGCTGCAATAAACGAACTTGATTGAGGGAGAACTTTATCAATTATCATAGGTCTGCCAGATAAAAGAATAGTTACAACCGGCTTTCCACTTGCACTCACTTTAGAAATTAAATTTACATCTTTAGATGAAATAGATAAATCGTTCTTATCTCCTTTCATTTCTGCATAAGGTGTCTCTCCAATCACTGCAATAATAACGTCTGCATTTTCAGCACCATTACCATCTGTTGAATATGTAACTGTGGAATTTGAAGAAACGGTAGATTTAATTGCTTGTAAAATTGTTGTCCCCGGTTGTACATTCCCCATTCTACCCTGCCAAGCGACAGTCCAACCGCCGCATTGCATTCCTATATCATCAGCACCAACACCAACTACAAGGAATTTTTTATTCTCTTTAGAAAGTGGGAGAACCTTAGAATCATTTTTTAATAAAACTAATGATTCACGAACGGCTTGACGTGCTACTTCACGATGCTCTTTAGAACCTATCTTTGCTGTTAAAGCTCTATCTGTTAATGGTCTTTCAAATAATCCCATCTTGAATTTAATTGTCAAAATTCTTCTAACTGCATCATTAATTCTATCTTCTTTAATCCTACCTTCGGAAACAAGCTGTTTGAATAATTTTATAAATTCATGATGATTATTAGGAAGCATAATCATGTCCAACCCTGCATTGATAGAATTCTCAATATCGCTTTTAAAATCGCCGGGAAGTTGATCGATACCAGCCCAATCAGAAACAACAAAACCATCAAATCCTAATTCTTTTTTAAGAACATCAGTAATCCAATATTTACTGCCGTGCATTTTCTGGTTATTCCAACTGCTATAAGAAACCATTACAGAACCCACACCGGCATCAATAGCTGAAAGATATCCTTGAAGATGAATTTGACGCATATCGGCTTCTGAAAGAATTGTATTCCCTTGATCGATACCATTTTGTGTGCCGCCATCACCAAGGAAATGCTTGGCACATGCCAGAACTGATGAACCAGAATTTAGATTAATTCCTTGAAATCCTTTAACAGAAGCTGCACCAAGTCTTTTTACTAAATCAGGGGATTCGCCAAAGCCCTCATAAGTTCTTCCCCATTTTTCGTTTCTTGGAACTGCAATGCATGGAGCGAATGTCCAATCGATACCAGTACCTGCAATTTCAACTGCTGTGATTTCAGAAACTTTCCTTACCAGATCCTCATTTCCCGAAGCACCTAAACCAATATTATGTGGAAATATTACAGCACCATAAACATTATTATTTCCATGCACTGCATCAATACCATAAATAATTGGGATCTTTAAGCGTGATTGAAGAGCAATGCCTTGCAAGCGATCGTACAGATTAGCCCAACCGTTTGGTGAAATATCAGCGGGGTCTGAATCTCCCCCGCTTAAAACTGATCCGATTGCTAAATTCTTTATATCATTTTCATCCGTTAATGCCAATACATCGACTTGAACCATTTGACCAATTTTTTCATCAATCGTCATTTTGTTAAGTAGGTTTTCTACTCGATCATTAAATTCTGATTCATTGATCGATTCAGTTCCCTTTTGAGAACATGCAACTAAAGAAATCATCAAGAATATTAATCCCAACTTTTTCATCTGTTTCTCCTATTAGTTCGCGGCTAAACGATAATTATGTTTATGTCCTTTAATTCCATAATAAGCTATATATAGGTAACAAAGTACTGGAAGAATAAATGCATGATGAATACCAATATTATCAGCTAAGAAACCTTGTGCTAACGGAATTAATGCACCACCTACGATTGCAGTACATAAAATACCGGATGCTTGTTCTGTATGCTTTCCAAGTCCATCGATTGCAAGAGTAAATATAGTTGGGAACATAATTGAATTGAAAAGACCTACTGCTAAGATAGAATACATTGCAACATCTCCGAAAGTAAGCATTGATACAATTACAAGAGCACCTGCTACAAATGAATTGAATGCCAAAACACGACCGGGTTTAATATATCTTTGAACAACAGCTCCGATAAATCGACCAACCATTGCGCCACCCCAATATAGTGCTACCATTTTACCAGCATCCGCTTCTTTAAGTCCTGCAATTGACGGTTCACCAAGATAATTGACTAAGAAACTTCCGATAGCGACTTCACCGCCTACATAAACGAAAATACCAATAGCACCAAGCACTAAATGTGTATAACCCCATGCACTTTTATGAAGATGATCAATATGAGAAGAAGTATCTGTACCTTCAGCACTTCCACCCTCGATTATCGGAAGTTTAATGAAAGCAAAAATAGCTGCGATAATAAATAACGCTGCGGCTAATCCAAGATAAGGCACTTGAACTGCACCTGCTTCTGCTTGCTTATAAATCAATAATTCAGCCGGACTCATTCCTGCCAAAGCTTCACCTGATTTTACAGAGACAGATAAGATCAATAGCGAACCAAATATTGGAGCAATTGTTGTCCCTAATGAATTAAATGCTTGGGTTAAATTTAATCGGCTTGATGCAGTCTCTGGTTTACCAAGAATTGCTACATAAGGATTAGCAGCAACTTGAAGGACTGTGATTCCACCCGCTAATACGAAAAGTGCTGTTAAAAATATTGCATAAGATTCCATACCTGCGGCAGGATAAAATCCGAGACATCCGATACCCGCAGTTATTAAACCTATTACAATACCATTTTTATATCCGAATTTTTTTACGATTCTGCCTGCAGGTAATGATACCAATGCATAAGCTGTAAAGAAGCTAAATTGAATTAACATTACTTGTGTGTAATTCAAAGTAAAAACTGCTTTTAAATGCGGGATTAGAATATCATTCAAACATGTTATAAAACCCCACATAAAAAATAATGTAGTTAATGACGATAATGCAAACGAATAATTCTTATTCGATGAATTTGAAATATACGCCTTACTAGGTGCACCGGACACTGCCATAATTTTCTCCTTTTACAAAAAATTATTTATTTTAATTCAAATTCTTGTTTTAATCCGCCGATTGTAATTACAAATTTACCGACTTCTAGTATTTCTTTATTGTCTCTTCCAATGAACATTAATTGTTCCGGAGTAATCGTAAACTCAACTGTTTTTTGTTCACTTGGTTTTAATGATATTTTTTCAAAACCTTTTAATTGTAAAACTGGGCGAGAAACCGAACCATATAGATCTGTTACATAAAGTAGAACTGATTCTTTGCCTTCTACTGCGCCCAAATTTTTTACATTTACTTTTACGATTAAATTTTCATTTTTATTTATTGCTGCCGATGATAATTGCAATTCAGAATAATCAAATTTCGTATAGCTTAGTCCGTGTCCAAAAGTCCATTGCGGATTGAATACGTTCGCATCAAAAACTTCCATCGGTTTATAATCGTAATGAACGAAATCATTTACAAATCTTGGATATGTAATTGGTAATTTGCCGCTCGGATTAACATCACCAAAAAGAATTTCAGAGATCGCAATCCCACCTTCCATTCCGGGCAAGAATGCTAATAAAATTCCGGAAGCAAGATTTTCGATTTCATTAATTATTCTTGGTCTTCCACCAATCATTACTAAAACAATCGGCTTACCTGTTTTAGATAGTTCTTTTATAAAATTCAGTTGAGCTTTTTCTAAAGATAAGTCATTAATATTACCCGGCGTTTCGCAATAAGTCGGCTCACCGATACAAGCAATAATTACATCAGAATTTTTTGCGTGTTCAATTGCTTTCGCTGAATTAATATCTTTATTAAAAGAGACACCTTCAGAATAAAGAACATTTTCTTTACCAACACGAGATTCAATAGCTTCTAAAACCGTCATTTTTTCCTGCGGGTATAAAGTCTCTTCATTACCCTGCCACGTTATTGTCCATCCGCCATTCAAGACGGATAATAAATTAGCCGTTGGTCCCGTAACAAATACTTTAGAAGATTTTTTAATTGGTAAAACTGAATTTTGATTTTTAGCTAAGATTATAGATTCTCTTGCGGATTGAAGATTTGCTTGTGTATGTTCAGCAGATGCAAATACTTCTGAATTATTGTTTTTAGAATATGGATTATCGAATAGACCTATCATAAATTTCACTCGAAGGATTCTTGTTACAGCATCATCAATGCGGGACATAGGTACTTTGCCCTCTTTAACAAGCTCGATTAGGTAATCATAAAAAGAATAGTCCATTGGTACCATACTCATATCAATACCTGCCATTACAGCCATTCTTACAGCTTCTTTAGGTGTATCTGCTACTCTATCTCTTGTATAAAGTCTTTTAATATCTTCCCAATCAGAAACAGCAAATCCTTTAAAGTTCCATTCACCTTTTAGAATTTCTGTAAGTAAATGATAATCGGAGTGAGTTGGGATACCTTCATTTTCTCCCGAGTTAACCATTACAGTCATAGCACCTGCATCAACAGCGGCTTTGAATGGAGGAAGGAAATATTCTCTCATCATTCTTTCGCCTATCCACGCAGGGCTTCTGTCTTTTCCGTTCAAAGGAAATCCATATCCCGCAAAATGTTTTAGACAGATAGCAAGCTTAGAGTCAGAACTCATATCATTGCCTTGAGCACCCTTAATGTATGATAAGCCCATTTGAGTTGTCAAGTAAACGTCTTCACCAAATGTTTCCCATAAACGAGGCCAGAGTGGATTTCTTCCCATATCTAGTACAGGATAAAAATTCCAAGGTATTTGTGATGCTCTAGTTTCCAATGACGTAATCTCACCGGCTTTTTCCTCCAAAGAACGATTAAAAGTTGCTGCCATATTAATTGATTGAGGAAATAAAGTAGCACCCTTTGTATATGTAACTCCATGAATTGCATCTATTCCATATAATACTGGTATTTTATTGGGAGTTTTAGTTAATGCTATATCCTGCATCTTATTAATTATTTCATGCCAATATTCTAATGAATGCGCTACATCATAGACATTAAGCATTGAACCAACATTATATTTTACTACTGCTTCTTCTAATTTTTGAAGATCTAATTCATGTTTCTGATCCTTTGTACCTTGCTTTTTTGAAACTACCTGCAATGTTACTTCAGTCATCTGTCCTACTTTTTCTTCAAGTGACATTTTATTTAGTAGTTCTTTTACTTTCACTTCAATTTGCTGTTCATTCATTTTTTGTGCATTAGAATTGTTTGAAAAAAGAATTGTTAGACTTAAAAACAATATGAAATATTTAATCATTACTCTTTCCGAATTATTAATTGATTATGTTAATTCATCAACATTAATTTTTGTACAGCACTTATACTATTCCCTTTTATAGAATAGAAATAAACTCCGGAGCTTACTTTGCTTCCGAATTTATTTATAGCATTCCATTTAACTGAATGAGAACCAGAATTTACATTCCCAATTTCACGACTAAATATTTCCCTTCCAAGCAGATCATATACAAAGAAATTTAGATTATCATGATTAGGTAAATAATAATTGATTACAGTTTCGCCGTTAAATGGATTTGGAAAATTTTGATATAACTGAAATTCTAATGGAATTATTGAAGCTTCTTCAACTGTTGATGGTTCAGCCTCTTCTATAACTATTCCATTCAATAAAGTATTTTCAATTTCAGAAGAGAATTGAATTTCAATATAATTTGTGTCAACCTGGAAATCTTTTACATCAATTTCAAAAGCTGCGTTCTTGCCGACCTTATCGAAAATATCAAGATTTTCATAAATCATTTTATGATTAATCAATACATCGAAAATTCTTTTTCCTTTTTCAGTGAAATAACTTTCCGCGAACATCAGTTTGATATTATATTTTCCTTTAGGAACTCTTATGTAATAATTTGGTATATAATAAGTTTCACTGCGGTAAATATCATCTAATTCGGTATTGGCTATATCTAAGTTACTTGGAGCCATCGCTTTTGTTCCATCATAATAACCATACTCTTTACTATTATCGAAATTCTGATCAGGCAAATATTCAGAATTACCATTGCCACCTACATCAATTTTTATCGGGAAAGGCAACTGCTTTTCTGTTTCTACTCTTCCGGTTTTTGTATCAAAATTCCCAAAAGGATCTTTTATATTTCTTATGATGAGGGTATATACAATTTCTTTTTTTAATCCTGTTACATCTAGGAGTGCTCTTTTCATATCTGGAAGTAATGTTACGCTATTAATTGTTACGCCCGGAATGATATAATTATCCTTTAATTCAGCTGATTCTTTATCAACTTCTTCAGAAAATCTTAAGAATACTTTCCCGTTTTGCTGACGAGCCGAATGAATTACAGGTGGTCTACGATCTACATATCCAAGATTATCATTATCTGTAATGCAAAGAATCAATTTTCCTTCTTTAATTACTGCATTATCGGGAATCATATTAACGTTATTCCCATCCCATGTATGAGTAGCTTTTTGCCAGCGGCTTTGGTCGAATGTATCAAATTCGTCAGCCCATTCGAACTTAAAATTGTTACTTGTTCCGGCATCTCCTGCACTAGGTTTATAAGAATAATACTTGACCCAATCGTAATAAGCAAATCCCGGAAGATGCTCCGCCTTAAATTCCCCTACCCAATTTTTATACGCAGGCAGCCAAACATTCATCATAATTTTTTGAGGTCTTGTCATCTCTTTAATGAAATCACCTGTTTGACGATAAACTTCCTTATTATCAATAAACCAGGCTACATAATCTGGTGTCCATTCAAAAGCATATACATGATAATCATCGGCAGGATTAAAATTAGTCCATTCATGTCTCACATGATTCCCACCACTGCTTCCTAAAATTGTATTAAACTGCACTTCATTAGAATATCTTCCAAGTATTTCGACATCTATTTCATTCCAAAACCGATCTTGGTTTGTCTGCTCGAAATAAGTAAATAGTGTTGAGAGTGTTCCATCTTTTTCCATACTCTTAAGTTTGGTCTCAAATCTGCCGTATTTATATGCTTCTTTTGTTCTGTATTCAGCACCTTTATAATCTTTTTGAGCACTTAAGGAGATAAATGCCAAAAGCGATATTATAAATATTTTCTTGATCATAATTACCTAATCTTATTTAAAAATAAGGGTGAGGTTAAAACCTCACCCATAAATGGAATAAAGGAAAATGGAGACACACAAGATTTATCAGAACATAACAGTAACAGAAAATTTCTGAACATCTTTCAATCTTCCAAAATCAGAATAAGAATAGTCTATTTTGAAAGTTAGATTCCCTAATAACATCTGTTTAATACCAACACCAACTGCAAATGATTCTTCTGAATCTTCGAGGAATATCGATTTCATACCGCCTCTAAGCGAGAACATATCATTAAATGTATATTCTCCACCTATATTTACGCTTTCAAAATCATCACTTGGATGCATTGCATCAACTGCCACAAGAAGTCTGTGCATATCAGATTTTATGACATCATAAGCCAGACCAACACGGAAATTAAGTGGTAATTCCCATTCATCTGTCTGTAAATATGAAGGAATGTTTCCATTATTGCCTGATGAATTTTGATCCGGATCATATAATACCAATGATGAAGTTCCATCAAGTTTCATCTTAGTACCGAAATTGGAAATAGACATTGCTAAAACTATTCCATCAAATGGAGTTACATAAGTAACACCCATATCGATTGCAAAAGCCGAAGCGGACATTTTCCAAATTGATTGTTGGATAAATTTTGGATTAAAACCAATCGAAAAATTCTCGGTTAAGGAAATAGCATAACCTAAACTTATGACCACGTCATTAGCTTTAAAGGTTTCTCCCGTTCCTTCCGGTTCATCGATAGTTCTAACTTTCATTTCATCCATTTCAGAAGAAATAAAACTTACGCCAAGAGCCCCATAATCACCAAGATTATAAGAAGCGGCGAAGAAATTGTAATTAATATCTGCAATCCAATTTGTTCTTTCAAAAGTAACAGCAGTACCAGCTACTTTTGTAAGACCTGCAGGATTCCAGAATAATGCACTTGGATCGTCAGCTACGCCCACATAAGCGTTTCCCATACCAGTTGCTCGGGTACCTTGGGCAATGGAAAGGAACGGAGCGGCGGTTGTGCCTTTCTTAGAAACATTCGATACTATATCCTGTGCATTGACAGAAAATGCGAATGTTAATAGAATTAAAACTGCTTTTATAGTAATTGCTCTCATATATATTCTCTCCGTCCCTATTTAATTATCGCAAATTTGCCAATATATTCACCTACTCCGGGAGCATCGACATGATATACATAAATACCATAAGCTATATCCATACCATCTTCTGTAACAAGATCCCAAGTCAAAGAACCATTTTCAGGTCCTGAATTTTTGGATAATGTTTTTACTAATGCTCCGGTAACTGTGTAGATCCTTATAGTACAATCTGCCGGTAAATGAATAAAATCAAGTCTTCTTTCACCACGACCGGTTTGACCAAAGTTTCTCTTTTCCCATGCAGCCGCACTTATATAAGGATTCGGAACTACAGCAATATTGCTCATTACATCGGAAGCTAATTTTGAATCAACTTTTGCTGATTTAGTTGAAAATTCAAAATAGTCTCCGCTCATAAATGGTTTTCTAGTAGTAATTCTAAAAATATCACCGGAAGTAGGAGGTCCCCAGTTTCCGCCCGGATCCTGATATGTAATCTTCCATGTCAATTTATAAGCACTTCCAACATATTCGATTATTACTATATCATCACCAATACCAAACATTTTATCTTTATTGTTATCAAGTACTTCGGCTTGAACTAATTCTCCCCTAGTTGTATTCATAACTTTAAAAGGAACTTTAATTTTGGTAAATGGTGTAGTTGGTCTATCTGCCTCAGGAACCCAAGTAATTTCATAGTCTGAAGGCCAAGTTATGTTTCTTATCGGTGAACTCTTATCAGGCATTACTTCAATGACTACATTACTGAAGCCTTTAACCCAACCGGTTTTTTCGAGATCTACTGCTACTTGTTTATCATTATTAACTTCAACTGCTAGTCCATCAAATGGAGGACTAAATTTACCTAAACCAAAATCTGCTGAATCGATTCTTGCTTCAATTGTGTCAGTAACTCCATTTAAATTTCTTACGATTGCGTAAGAAGTAGTTTTATATTCTGGAACTGCTCCAGCTGATCTAAATAAAATCTTATAAACTGCATTTTCCTGAATCTCTCCCGGGTTCAATGCAGATACATTTATATATCCTGAACCAACACCGTCTTTAACAGAAGTTGTTTCACCTATAATCTCAGGTGATATATAACCGGCAACAGGAGCATTTGGGATTACTACTGCACAATTGATATCAACAAATTTAATATTGCCTACCAAATCTTCAGAAATAATTTTTGTTGTCTCAGAAGGTAATAGTCCTTTAGTACCAAACATTGGATCACCTTGATCATACGCGACTACTGCATAGTAATATCTGATACCGTTTGTAACAGTAGTATCTACATAAGAATGCTGTAATCCGGTTTCATTACCTCTCCAAAAATGAGCTCCATTAATGCCGACAGGATCAGGACCTTTAATTCCATTTTTAAGATCGAATTGTGCTATCGGTTTCCAATATTTAGGTTCACCTTTGGAGTCGGTTATTAATTTGATATCTGTAAACTGAGGTTCAGTAGAGCGGTAAATTAAATATCCTTCAAAATCCTTCTTATATCCTAAGAAAGGATCGACTGAACTTTCAGAAATGTCATCCCAATAAAGAAAAACTTTCTTATCGCTTGCAATAGCTGTTAATGTTGCCTTGAGCGGTGGTTTAGCAAAGTTATAATTTGCATTATAAATCTGCTGAACTGTTTCTTTATTGAAAATCAAATCCTCTAAGTCAGAACCAAAAAGCAATGCCATGGAGAATCTTTCTCTACGATTTTGTTTAATTGGGAAAGGACCTGAGCCAAAAAGCATTTGAATATTCGAATTTTGGAGAAGAGTATCAAAACTATTATAATTCATTTTTCTCCAAACAATTTCATCATTCTTAGGCCAAACAGAGTTTGGACCTTTATTTGATAAACGCTCGATAACTAAACTAGTAAGACCGATCTGATCTGATTCATCTTTATCAGTTGCGTCAAAGTTTGGCTCACCGGCAGTAGGCATTCCATCGCCTTCTCCCTGATCAGGACCTTCATATTGTAAATCGAAAGGACCAACACCATCCTTACCAACGTCATTATTTAATGGTTCGTTATCATCTGGGTCCCATTTACCGTTTCCATTAAGGTCCGTAAATGAAAGCCAATCGCCATCATTATCGAGTCCATCATCTCTTCTTTCATCAACCATATTATCTACATCATCATCGATACCATTGAAACCATCGCCCGGACTTTCGAGGAAAGCATATCCCACATAACCTGTTTTCCAGTTATCTGGTGGTGCTTTGCCATCTTTATCAAAGGCATAAGCAATATCTCTTATGATATCATAAGATGCATTGTCATCACCATTATCATTTACACCACCTACACCTGTATCACAATAGAATCCGAAAAAGGTTGTATCGTAATTTGCGTCAGATAAATTAATAATGTCATAATGCCAGAAAATAATATCTTCAGCTAATACGTGTGACCATTGGAAACCTCTTACTTCTACTCTATAACCAAGTCCGCCTCTATCTTGATCGGAAGCAACCGGGAAATAGCCATAAGGTGCACGTGTAAATTCTTTGTCTTTAGAATCATCCATTACATAGAATGTTTCATAATCGGAATTAATTACGCCTCTTCCGAAATAACCAAACCAGTAACCATCCCATTCTTCGTCTATATTTGGAAGAACTTTTGGCCAGAACTCGGGCCAGGTTAGTTTTTTCCCGCTGATTGCAGGTTCTTCAGAATTTGCTGCCGCATATCCGGGAACAGGTTCATTAACCCATAAATCGTTTGTTACAGGATCGAAATCCACTTCTTCACGATATGATGCGGCTACCGGGTGAATTAATTGCTTATTCATCGGGGCTATTACTGCCGATGTAAAAATTGGTGTTACACCATCCAAGTAGTGATGGTCACTACCTGCAGGCCATTCACCTGATGGTCTATCAGGCCAGGTTCCTACTTGTCCATCATTCCTAAAGATGGTTCTGATTAAATTACCATCCATTATACCTTTTTTTCGGTATGTCTTGTCTCCATAGGGCTCAGAACGATATTTCATTATCTGATCCTGTGATTGAGCAATTAGGATGGTAGAAAATAAGAACAAAACTATTACCAAATAATTGCGTTTCATTATAAACTCCATTTTCATGTATTAAAATCCTACATTGAATCCGACACTGATTCTTCTTGGTGAAGAATATAATGTAGGATTTTTTACAAATTCATCAATTGTATTAAGACCAATAACAGGGGAAGCAAATTTTGTATTCAAATCTGTTGTTGCTCTTCCTGTTGAACCATATACACCATATTCATTTGCAATATCGAATAAGTTATATACAAGCAAGAAAGCACTTACATTAAATCCAAAAACTCTGAAATTTTTATTTGCTCTTAAATCCACGTTCATTGTAGTAGGTTTTCTTCCGCCATTTTCGAATCTTACACCTTGAGAATAGCGTGGGTCTTCTGAATAAGGCATACCTGAACCATACGAGAAAACCATACTTGCTGTCCAATCCATTGGATCACCAACTGTTAAAGATAAATTAACTGTATGGCTTTGATCCCAGTTTAGAGGTACAGTTTTTTTGGTTACTTCCACAGGTGGATCTGATGCGTTATTATTATATACTGTCATTGGGTCAGAGGCATTACCTGCAGCCACTTGATAAGTATAATCAACTTTTGCACTGAAGAAATCAGAGTATCTTTTATCTAAAGTAAGAATTAATCCTTTTACGTTACCATAATCTCTATTAACATATCTGCCATAGATAAAACCTTCATAAGTACTTTTGATTTCCATGCCGAGAAGATTTCTGATATCCGAATAATAGAGAGTAACATCAACTGAAACATTCGGAAAAACAACTTGCTGAAGACCTAATTCGTACTTAACAGTTTTCTGCGCTTTAAGCTCAGGATTACCAACAATTGAAGATAATGAAGTTGTTTGATCAATTATATAAGCATAATTTGAGTATAAGTTTTCAAAAGTAGGAATCTGGAAAAAGTGCCCATAAGAAAAGTGAATTGCTCCCTTATCAGAAATAGGGAAAGAAACACCAAGACGAGGACTAAACTGAGATTCGCCGTTGGAACTTCTTTTTGCATTAGCATTTGGGAAATTTGGGTTATTCAATGGGTTTCTTAAATCAACAGGCAATTCAGTTTCAGCACTAAAATAATCGTATCTGAAACCTGCATTAATAATCATTATATCGTATTCCATCTTGTCTTGAATAAAAGCAGAAATTTCGATAGGACTACGTGTATAAGTACCGTTATATTTAGTATTTTCAGCACTATATCCTAAAGTAAATATTGGCTGATTTAATGAATCCAATTGACCTTCGGTCAAGTTTCTGATTGAACGGCTATGATTATATAGTTCATGCATTCTACCTTCAACACCAAGTTTTACTTTATGCTCTTTAGAAACTTGTGATTCAATATTCCATTGAGCTAATAATGTATTCGTATGTCTTGAATAACGATCAGATTCATTTCCGCCTGAATTATAAGTATAACCAGTAATAGGTGTACCTTGATTTGGCTCTACATAACGTGAATCATAAGGATCAGCATATAAGTATCCCCAATATTTATGTACATTATTCGATATTTTTAATGTAGTATATGTGCTTTGCGTGGGATAATATGATATCTGAATATTATTTATTGTATTTGTTCTATAATGATTTTTAATAGCATCAGGAGTCTGCCTATAAGCATGATTATAAGATTTATTCCAGTTATCATCCCAGAAAATGCTATAACTAAATCTCCAATTTTCCAAACTATAGCTAAGTTTTCCATTTAAAGAAAGCTTATCACCCGGATTCATTGGTACATATTCACCGTCGCCTGTATTTCTATTTATATAGAAAGTTGGGTCTTGTGGATTTGGAAATATTGGTCGATCATCATAAGTATTAAATACTCTTTTACCATATAAATATCCATCATCTTTGTAATATCGCCCTGTTACAAAGAAGGTGAGGTTATCTAACACTTTTGTAGGACCACCAAAATTAAACTGAACATCTTTTGGTCCATCAGCACTAATTTTATTTAAATTAGGGAAAAAGTCAGAACGATTTGAAAGGTAACTTCCTACATAAGCAGAAACAGAACCTTCAAACTTAGAACCACCATCTTTAGTAACAATATTAACGATGCCGGACATAGCCTGCCCATATTCTGCATTAAAAGTACCGCTGATTACTTCCATTTGACGTATAGAATTGTTTTCAACTTCAACGGACATACCGCCATTAAAAACGTCAGTAACTGAAATACCATCGATTAAATAAGCAACTTCATTAGAACGACCACCTCTAAAGTGACCACCGACAACACCCGCCTGCAAGTTAATAACCTGATGGATGTTTTCGACAGGCATCATCTTAATATCTTCAGCCGAAACAATTGCCGAAGATGAAGTTAAATCTTTTGTGATTAGCGGCTGCTTGGCTTGAATAACAACTTCCCCAAGATTAATTGCGGTAGATGTTAGTTCAGCATCAATTCTTGTAGTAAGATCAATTCTTACCATTACTTTTTCAATTGTAACTTTGTGATACCCTACGGAACTGATAATAACTGTATAATACCCCGGAGCAATATTATTAATATAATATTCTCCTTCAAAATCGGTAGCTGCACCGAAATTGGTTCCTTGCAGAACTATATTTGCTCCAAAGAGAGGCTCTTTAGTTTCAGCATCAATAATTCTACCTGCAATTTTTCCGGTAGTGCCCGCAAAAACTGCTGTACTAAATAAGACTATTGCACAAAGTGCAAATATAATTCGTCTCAATTTGTGTCCTCCATTTATTAAAATATTTCATACCATCTTATCTTAACATCTGATTATGAAATCAAAAAGATGCAACCCCTTGTTTGAGGGATTGCATCTAAATAAGCTTCTACTTTACTAACATCATCTTTTTAATACTTGTGAATGAACCGCTTTCTAATTTGTAAATGTACATACCTGTTGCTAATTGGGAAGCGTTGAAATTAATTGTATAACTTCCTTTTTCTTGGTATTGACTTACTAATTGAGAAACTTCACGACCTAAAACGTCAAATATTTTTAAAGATACCATACCTGCTTTTGCAAGATTGTATTTAATCTGAGTTGTAGGGTTGAATGGATTCGGGAAGTTCTGAGCTAATGAATATGTCTCAGGCAACTGATTATCCTCAACGTCTGTATTTACTTCATCAGTATCACCTATCCATGTATACATCCATAATGAAGGATTATTCCAACCTGCACCTCTATCGTAAGGAGACCAGTGAAGCATACCTACTCTATTATCACCACCGACATAATCTGGTGAAATTCTACCATCATTGTCATTTAAAGTAATTTCAAAAGGAATCTTCCAACCAGGATGAACATAGATAGTATCTCTATTTGCAGTAGTTAGATTGTTTCTTTTTGTTTCTAATACTGTCCAAGGAATTCTTGCTTCAACAGTATAACCACCGGTGAATTTTTCACCCCAATAATAATTTTCAGTACCAGCAACCATTAATGTATCTGCAACAGCTGAACTGTGATCATTTCTCATACGCAATTTGTTAAATCTAATAAATTGATCTGAACTAGTACCTCTTTTATAAACCTGGTGAGGAGAATTTGTGTTCAGATCGTAAAGACCAAATAATAAATCAGGAGAATCAAGTGCATAAGATGCCTCTTTATAATCCCTTTCATTTTCGTCAGGAGCAACAATATCATCATTAACATCAAATGCTGCATATAAATACTGTTCATCCATTGCGATATAAGCTTCTGCTGATAAATCTGCATCATTATCAACTTTGAAGTTAGGAGATAAGAATGCGGAAGCATCGGACATGAATAATCTAAATGGAGTAATTCCTGCCCATTCTTTCAAGTCTCCATCTGCTGCAAAATTTGGTGAACTTAAAGAAATAGTTGGGATTCCTTTTGCTGTATTTGTAATAGCATCAGAGAATGCAAATGCACCAACGTTGCCGGCTTTATCTACAGCATTTATTGCATAATAATACGTTTCTTGTCTATTAATTTTAGGAGCATTTAATAAGTGATCATAAATTAAAGTATTTTCTTCGATCCCTTTTTTAAGAGCAACGACACCTGGAGCATCAATACTTGTAAACGGATTTTTGCTATAATAGATGTTATATCTTTCTGAAGCACCTTCATTTGTTGCATCCTGCCATGTAATTAGGTTAGTGAAATTGCCTGGTATAACTGCAAAACCACCTGGAACTTCTGGAGCTTCTAAATCAAAAATCTTAAATCCGGTTTGCTGAACTACATCGAATAAAACTGTACCTGTTCCTTTTAAAGGAGCAGCGTATCCATCAGCAGTGCCTCTTCCGAAAATTTCAATTCTAATTTTTGTGATTGAAGCTGGGTCAAGAAGTTTATTGCCAGCATTATTCTTTGAAGCAAAACCATCTTTTGGTGGGAAACGATCGCTTGCACCCATCGGTTTTTCGATGAATGGCAATAAGACTCTCGTCCAATCAAATGGCTGGCTTAAATCAAGACCTGCATCAATAATCCATTCTTCGCCTGCACCACTGCTATTTTCCATAATAAAGAATCTGATGAATGCTCTTCCTGAATCAGCAGCTATTGGTGTTACATTTTTTACATAGAAGGTAAGTCCTGTTCTTTCTTCAAATTTTTCTGGTTTTGCAACATCTTGATCGATTGAAAGGAAACCACCCCAATCATAAGGAGCACTTAAGGTATAATCGATCTTTAAAGAACCTTCGCCTTCTGCTTTGTCTGTTGATTCGTCAGATACAGCGATAGCACCTTTATCAGCACCTGCCCAATCCATCCAATCTACATTCCACTTTGATGCTGAGTTATCAAATGTAAAAATTGGTTCATAAGCGTTTCCAACTATTTGTAGATTATCAATTGAAAATGATCCCGAAGCAGTCGGTGGATTAGTGTTATTACCAGGCAATATATAAGTCAAAGCTAATTCAAAAGTCTTGATTTTATCCAACTGAAGTTCTTGATCGCCTTGTCCGTCTTGAAGTGCTATTCCAAGAGTTTTATCAGAATTATAAACCAATGGAATTATTACTTCTTTCCATTCGCCTGACGCATCTGTCAAATCTAAAGCAGCTTGATGAAACCAAAGGTCTCTTTTACCTTGTTCATCAACATCACCCATTTTAAATTCAAAAAATGTTTGTCCATCACTTGTTTTTACAGCCGGTATATTAACTTTATACCAAAAACGTAATTCTTTAGCTGCAGAAAAATCATAATATTTTGGCAATGGATTTGGTGTAGCTCTTACAGTATATCCACCCCAACCTTCCGTAGCAACGACAGTATAATCGATTTTTAATGCACCGCCGATTTTACCGTCAGGTGAGTCTGATAAATCCATTTTAGATAGATCACCACCTGTGCTATAAAATTCCGTAGGTGACCAGAATCCTGATTCTACAGAATGATCCAATGACTCGAAAACCCATTGAGCCTGAGTTGTTCCTGCTAAAAACAGGAATAGAAAAAGTAAATACATCTTTTTCATTGTGCCTCTCCTTTGTTTGTTAATAACTACAATTAATTTGTTGAACTATTGATTTTGTTACATTAATACTGTCCATAAACCGATCGTTAAAATCAGCAATAGACCTGAATATAATAAATTCATTTTTACAGTTGACGAATTGCCTGCACCTGCTTCAAGAATATTTAAATAATTTTTCAAATTAACATTTTCTCCATATCGAACTATATAATTAAGAAATAACAATATCCCCGCAGTACCGATAAAAAGGAATATTGTAAAATGCAGATAGTTAATTTGTAAAATCGAAACTAAAAATTTGTTATCCAAAACTGAATATTGATTTACTACTTCTAATAAAAATCGAGAAAGTCCTACAATTTCTCCGATAATAATTGAAGCAAAGGCACTCTTAGCATTAATCTCTTTTAATAGAAATCCAAAAACTAAAACAGCAGTAATTGGCGCACTTACATAAGCTTGAGTGCTTTGAAGGAAAATAAATAATTGTGAACTAATCAATCTAACAAAAGGTATTAAAGTAATTACTACAACTACGACAAAAATAGTAGTCATTCTTCCCACGAGAACTAAGGTTCTATCTGAAGCATCCGGATTTTTTACTCTATAAAAATCGATTGTATATATAGCAGAGATAGAATTAAAAGATGCGGATAGCGATGACATAATAGCGGCGAGAACACCTGATACAACTAAACCTTTGATACCAATCGGCAGGATGCCGCTTGCTATCAATTGAGGGTATGCTTCATCACCTCTAATTTCAGGGAATAGTGCGACAGCAATTAATCCGGGTAATACAAAAATAACCATAGGAAAGAGTTTTAGGAATGCGGCAAGGAAAGTTCCATTTCGAGCATCATTAAGTGATCTTGCACCAAAGATTCTCTGAAGCATATAATGATCCGCGCACCAATACCAAAATGCAATTATCGGAGCACCAAAAATAATACCTGTCCATGGAAAATCAGGATCGCTTATATCCTTAAACATAACAAAAAAATCAGCGGGTAATTTTGCTTTTAATGCTGTGATACCACCAACTTCATTTAAACCAAAATATACAGTTAATCCTCCTCCAACCAATAACAAGATACCTTGAAAAATTTGTGTCCTGATTACTGTATCAAATCCACCTACTAACGTATAAATTCCAGTTATCAAAACAATTACAACGGCAGAGACGAATATGCTCCAACCAAATATTTTATTAAATAAGATACCGCTTGCGAATAAAGTTACAAGTATTTTAGTAACTAGATAGGTAAAAATTGAAAGAGAACCGAAAAGTCTTCTCGTTCTTTGATCAAAAAGCTTTCCTATAAATTCAGGGAAAGTAAATAGATTTGAATTTCGATAGATTGGGGCTAAAAACCAGCCAAGTATAATCAAAAAGAAGATAGCAAATAATTCAAAATGACCAACTACAAGACCGCGGGAAGCTCCCGAGCCGGCTAGACCAATAAAGTGTTCGCTTGAGATATTGGTAGCGAATAACGAAATACCAATTGCAAACCACCCCAAATCGCGCCGAGCTAAAAAATAGCTCTCCACAGTCGGGTCCTTTTTCTTGCTGTTATAAAAACTAATCAATATAACTATTGCAAGATATAGTAAAATAATTAAGCTGTCTAATAAAGTAAATGATTCTGGCATATACTAATGACACACAATTTTAGTACCAACAATATTAACATAATTCAGCCCATTTTAGCTGTTTTTTTATTTTAGCTTTTTCAATTATTATTAAATTAATAATTGCCTCGTTATTATTTTAATAACATCATTTTCTTAGTAAGTGAATTCCCATTAACACTTAAAACATAAAAATATACACCACTTGAGATGTTTCCGCCCTTGAACTCAATTTGATGAGAACCGATATCTTGATAAGAATTAATAAGAGTATTAATCTTATTACCAAGTATATCAAAAACTTCTATTTTCACTAATCCGGCTTTAGGCAAATTATATTTAATATTAGTCGTAGGATTAAAAGGATTCGGGAAATTTTGTTCTAAATTGTATTCAATCGGGATCGCTTTATTCTCTTTATCTACATCAACCAAAATACCATCTTGACTATAATAGGGATAATATGCCGCTGAAAGTGAATTAGCAACAGGTTTTGATTTTCGCTGCATTGAGTAAAGACCCATACTTTGGAATCCTCCCGCGTTATCCATTCTATACCAATCAAATACAGTCCACCAAACAGCCGACAATAGCGAACCAAAAGCTTTGTTCTCTGAACCATCTGCATTAGTAAGGGCGAAAATCTTAAATACATTCATCATATCATTAAAAACAGTATTTTGTATGTCAGATGTTGAACCATTCTCGCTTGACCAATATCCGTATTCAGTGCAAAGAATAGGTTTATTTGGGAATGATGTCATTGCATTACGTAGAAAAGTGAATGTAGGTCCATAATACGCACCTCCCTTTCCATAAAATATCCCGAAATAGATTGTCCATGATGCTAAATCTAATGGTGCAATAGTCGGGTCAGCAGCACCTGGAGAATCCGCCGCCGCGGATTGTGTAACAAGTCTTCCATCCTCATAGTTATCTGCATGGTCTTTCATCATCATTTCATTATAAGCTAATCTTCCTGGGATATCTTTGCATTCATTTGATAAGCTCCAGATTATCACAGAAGGTCGATTATAATCTTTATAAACCATTTCGCGGAACATCTGTTTATGAATTTGTCTAACATCATTTTGTATGCGCCAAGATTCAGAATCATTGAACCAGAAAACCGGTATTTCTTCTTTTGTGGAAATTCCTAATCGATCAGCTATTAAATAAGTATAATAATGATTTGGATAATGAGCAGTTCGTAATAGTTTTGTATTTAGGGATTTCACTATTTTCATATCTTCAAGGATTTGTTCTCTTGGAACGCTTCTTCCATAATCGGGATGATCTTCATGGCGAGCAACTCCGGGTAAGTACATTAACCGATCATTAAAAAGAAATTTCGCTCCAACAGTTTTTACTGTTCTAATTCCAAATTGCGTATAATATTCATCTGTTTTAACTCCGGCTTCAAAGAGAGTTACTTTCATTACATAAAGATTAGGGTTTTTATGAGTCCAAAGCCGAGGATCTTCGATTTTTAATTTTGTTTCACCTGCATAAGTTGTACCAAAATCCATGTATGAAGTAAATTCTTTATTCCCCGTTACTTCTGCTTCACTGTCCAAAAAATTCCAAATATCTTCTCGACCAATATTCGATTCATTAAATTCAATATTGTAAATCTGTATTGAAGCTGTAATATCAGTGGACATCAATTTCCGATTTGAAACTACAACTTTTGCGAGTATTTCACCATTTATGTTTAAAGGAGTAATATCAGTACGAGATATAAAAACGGGATTGACAAACTCTAAGTAAACATCATGGATAATACCAGTATAATTATACCAATCAGATCTCGTATTCGGGATAGAGTATTTAGTGCTTCCCCATGATGGATTATCAACTCTTACTGCTATCACATTATTACCTGATTTATTAAGATATTGTGTAACATCAAATGCAAATGGTGTGTAACCACCTTCATGATAGCCGACCCAAATGCCATTGACCCATACATCCGCCATATAATTGACAGAAAGGAACTTAAGATAAACTTGATGATTTGCTAATGTTGGATCGTTTACAATAAATGATTTTCTATACCACACAAGGTCTTCATAGAAATCGGGTCTGATAGGATATTCATTAAATTTATTTTCGGGGAAAGGAATATTTTTAGTTTCCCAATTGGAATCATCATAACCTAGTTTATATCTATTGCCTGAATTTGCCTCAATTTGAGCGATGCCATCGGCATCTCTTTTAAGGAAAGTAGCTGCGGTGGTAGCTTCATCGGGCCACGGTCTTGGAACCCGTTCCTTTTTCCATTCTCCTGCAAGATTATAGCGGGGTCGATTTTGCATTTCAAAAGTAGGTAATACAATATTATTCTGGAAAGGTACCTGAAGATCACATATATTATATATTGCTAAAGTAGGTTCTGCTAAATTATCTTGTGCACTCAATTGAGATACTGATGCAAAGAAAAAAACAAATAAAATCAAAAAAAAGTATTGTATATTTTTCATTCTGCCCTCGAAGAATTATTTATAATAGAAGCAATGTTATTAAGATTTTTATTTTAGTCCAAGCTCTTTGCTCATCCTGTAATAGTTTGGAGGAGCTAATCCGAGTTTCTTTGCTGCTTCTGCATCTGAATCTGAAAGTTCTCTCATATATTTGAAATACTTTTCACGAAATATCTTTTCCATCTCTTTTAAAGGAAGTAATCCTTCATTTACAAAATTTACTACACTTGTACTTTGAGTATTAGAAACAAATTTTTGCGAAAATAATAGCATAGAATTAATCTGCTCGGTAGAAACATTAGACTCATCATAAAAAAGAAGTCTTTGAACAAAATTCTTTAGTTCTCTAACATTTCCGGGCCACGAATATTCTTCAAGCGTTTTCATAGCAGATGGTTGAATCGTTGGTTTTTCTTTACCCATATCGATTGAAATCTCATCTAAAAAATGATTTATTAAAACCGATATGTCCTCTACTCTTTCTTTCAGGGGAGGAACGTATATAGGGACAACATTTAAACGATAAAACAGGTCTTCTCTGAATCTTTTTTCTTTCACTTCTACTTCTAAAACTCTGTTAGTTGCAGAAATGATTCGAACATCAACTTTAGTTTTATCTGTTCTTCCGATTTTTTCAATTTCTCCGTCTTGAATAACACGCAATAATTTTACTTGGGCATTAAGCGGAAGTTCAGAGATTTCATCTAAGAATATTGTTCCATTATGAGCGAACTCAAATAAACCAAGCTTCCCTTTATCGGCTCCTGTGAAAGCTCCTTTCTCATAACCAAAGAGTTCACTTTCTATCAATTGATCCGGTATTCCACCGCAATTTATTGGTACAAAATTTTCATATTTCCGTAAACTTCTGTAATGAATATTATACGCAATTAGTTCTTTTCCTGTGCCGGAGGAACCGGATATCAGTATATTTACATTTGAATTTGCATACTTATCGATCTGATTCCTAAGATTTTCAATTACTTTGCTAACACCAATAATTTTTCTTGATGCTAATACATCATTAATATTCTTGTTAAGTTTTTGATTTGATCTAAATTTATCTTTAAGCAGTTTTCTTCTTTCAAAAGCATTAAAAATACTAATAACAAAATCAGTAGGTTGATAAATATATTCTTCTATATCGCCGGGATACTTTGTGCAATACCAAAATGCACCTGCTTCGAGTAAATTATGTGCGAACTCATAATCGTTAATATTAATCGTCATTTTAGTAATAACAATTATCTGAAGCGAAAAATCTAATTCTTTAATTTTTTTTATTAAATATTCGCCCCGCAAGCCACCCGCAATCTGAAAATCCATAATGACAATATCATATTCATTCTTTCGTTTTTCTATTAAATCGATTGCACTATTACCATCGGAAACCACATCTAAAATAACTATTTTACTCTCATAAGGCTTGATAGTATTCATTACACGACGAACATCAAACTCTTCGTCTTCAATTAGAAGTACATTAATTTTTTCGTTATTCATTTAGTTGTCCTTAATGAGGAATAGTAATTGTGAAACAACAGCCTGATGGAATTATATTTTCAACGTCAATATTCCAGCCGCATCTTTGTTTCGATATTTCATAAGCTATATAACATCCATATCCACCGCCATATTTGGGATTTGCTTTGGTCGATACGTTTTCCCAAAACAATTTCTTAATCCCTCTTTCATCTTTTTCCATTAGTTCCTTGTTTATACCTTTTCCATTATCACAGATTTTTAATTCTGTTGTATTGGTTGCAAAATTAAAATTTGTTTCAATAATCACTTTAACTAATTTATCCGAGGCGTGATCAATTGAATTTTGTATTAATGGCTCCACTATTTCCCAAATTACAAATTCATTAATAGGAACAAGTGGAACGTTAGGATCTAAATCTAATGATATTTCGAAAGAAGAACTCTTTGTAGAAGTTCGATTAAAAATATTATCTACCAAAAACCTAAGAACATTATTAGGATCGGTTCTAAATACAGGATTCCTGATTGTTTGAATTGGAGGATCATACCATTTCATATCATAAATCACACGTGAAACGAAATTAGAATATTTAGTCACTCTTTCTTTTACGTCATGTATATTGGTATCATTTAATGTTCTAAGGTCTTCTTTTATGAAGCCCATTATTTTTTCAGCTTTATGGTGAGTATGATAGATTCGCTTTGTAAATAAAGTTTCCTTTTCATAATCAATTTGCTTTTTAATATTAGTTTCATGTTCCTCGAGTAAAAGTTTTTGCGCTTCATCTCTTTCTTTTACAGTATATGTGGAGATATAGTACATTGCAAGCAGTCCAAGTAAAAAAAGAGCTGAATAAATAATAGAAGTCTCTTCATAATTAGTAACAATTTCTTTTGTTATAAAAGATAAGTCAGGGGTGTTTTTCATATAAAGCGCACCCATAAATTTACCATCGGGTGCAAATGGTACAAAAGTGTAATACGTTTTATCATTACGATATAGATTAACTAAATGCTTCTGACTTATCATTTCATCTTTATGTTGTTTGTATAAAGCTAGGGCAGAAGAAAAATAAACTGAATCCTTAATTTGAATCTCTTTTTTCTCAAATATAAATTCAAACAATAATCTTCCTTCTTTAATTGGATATAACTCATTGTCTTTTTCTATTATTAAGAATATTTCCTCAACATTTTGCTGAAGCAGTTGCTGACTAAGTGTTGCATCAAAGAACTGAATAATTTTTCTTTTTTCTTCTTCAGAGATGTTCTTCCTTAAACTTGCGGTTTCAAATAAAAGCTCTAATGTAGTAGTCGATTGATTTGTAAACCTTTCTGCTGAATGTTTCTGATACCACTCCTGTGTATTATCCACAAATTCTTTTAATGAAGTTTTATGAATCATTGATAAAATAACTTGGAATACAATTAAACCGATAAAAAGTACAGTAAGATGCCTGAACTCAAAATGGTACTGTTTTAGATTATCTATCAGTTTATTTGTCTTATTCAATTTATAATGGGTTTTTAAAATACTTTAATGAATAATTTATTAAGTGATACATTCTGCTCTATCATTTATAAAGGGTTCTTAGAATTTTGCTTTTCGTAAACTTCATACCAGTTCGAAAAAATAGGTGTATAGGGAACTGCTAACATTTGCCCCCCAAAACCGAATCTCCTAAATACCACCATATTTATTTCAGTTATTTTAAGCTCAGTTAATTCTTTAATATTAATTTTAACACCTTTCTTAGAAGCAAAATCGGCAACATCATTTTTTAGTCTATCATATAGTTTGTTACTTTTTAATATTCCTTTTATATCAGATTCTGCTTCTTCAAAATTAACAGGTGAACTTAATTCTTCTTTTTTAGAATCAGAAAACTTAATAATTGAGTAGCCCTCATTAAAAGGAATAGGACCAATATAATCCCCTTTTTTCATTGATGAAATAGCTTGGGAATATTCATTATTTTCTAAAGCAGAAATATATCCGATATCCCCTTTTTTGTTTCTTATTGAATCAATATCGTGATAAGTAAAAGCAACCTCGCCGAAATCCTTTCCTGACTCTAAATCTTTTAATGCTGCTTCAATCTTTAATAAATCTTTTGAATATATTTCACTAATCCTGTATTGAAGCGGTTTTTCAAAAGTATGGTTAGATTTATTAAAAAAGGTTAATGCTTCCTCTCGAGATACATCCTGATTTTTATATAGCTGTGTCTTATATCTTTGAGATAAATAAAATGTTTTCCAAGAATCTATATCGCTTTTTATTTCGGGTAATTCTAAATAGCCCCTTTTTACTGCTTCTCTTTCTAATAACTTATTCTGAATATAATTTTGAACTATATAATTGAGCTTACCTCTTATAGATACGATATCAATACTATATACATCAAAATTTTCCATTATTAAGAAATAAATAAATGATTCAAGACTTATAGGATTTGTAGGAAATTTTACAAAAACCTTTTTTAATTCATCTTTAGAGAACGAATTTAATATTTCAAAAAAATCTTTTTCTAAAAGAAATTTTCTTTCACTTTCTTTTCCTAATTCAGTTTCTTTCTTCTTTGAATATTGCACTTTTATTTTATCGGCAAGAGAAACAAATATTTTTGTATCAACATTTACAACAATATCCTTAAAAAACTTTTCATAAAATTCTTGATATAAAGAATCTTCTTTCCTCGTTTGAATTACAGAGCGAATTGATGATTTTTCACTATCTGTTAAATCACTAGTTATAGTCTTATCATAAAGCTTACAAATATAGAAACCTTCTTTTAATTTAATAGGTTTAGTAAATTCATCTTTCTTTAATTTATAGATTTCGTTTTCAATTTCAGGATGCATCTTACCAAAAGTTACCTCAGCAGGAATAAGTTGTTCATTATTTTCATCTCTCAAAGATAGTAGTGAATCAAAAGAAGCCCCACTTTTTAATAAGTGAAATAGAGAATCGATCTCGGCTTCGGAGGTAGAAAATATAAATTTCATTTTTAGATACTGAGATATCCTTTTTTTCCCTACTTCCCATTCAGATTGTGAAATTATTACTTTTTCTTTAACTTCTTTATTATAAAGTGCATCTCTCAAATAAATATTTTTAATGTAATCTTCAATAGACTTAAATTCCTTTAGAGTATCTATTCGATTTTTAAGTGCTTCTTTAGCAATTAATTTTTCGGCAATCAGAGTAAAAAGAAAATCCTTTTTCATATCAGGATTAGAAATATCTTTTTTCTTATCAGCGTGAGGAGTTAATTCGTATCTCTTTAAAAATTCTTGAGTTGTTATTTTAATATCCCCTACCTCGGCTAATACTTTACTGTTTTGAGCAATAGCCTTAAAAGAAAAAAGAGCAGACACTAAAACCACAAAAACTACTTTTTGCATAAATTTCCTAAAAATTGTTTTTCAAATATAAAACTTAGATACATAGATAACATTTTTAAAACAAAAAAGGGATGCCAAAAATCAGCATCCCTTTATAAATTACCTTTTTAATTTATTACTTCAGAAGCATCATTTTCTTAACGGCGTTAAATGATTTCCCATCAAGAATTGATTTAGCACTAATAGAATAGATATAAATGCCGGAAGAAAGATTGCGAGCATCCCAGCGAATGGAGTGTGTTCCTGCCGTTAATATGCCGTTTTCTATCTCTGCTATTTTTTCACCTATTAAATTAAAAATACTAATATGAACTTCACTTTCATAAGGTAATCCAAATCGAATTGAAGTACAAGGATTAAAAGGATTAGGATAATTCTGTTCCATTACATAATCCGTAGGGATATGATCGATTTCCTCAACATCTGTCATTATTACCTTTATTTCAAATTCATTACTAACTTGTGAAGCAATATCACCCGCAATTGCAGTTATCCTATACGTATATGTTTCATTAGAATTAGGGACATTATCGATATAAGTAGTTATATCTTTCTCTATAGTAACTAATTCTTTATATGTAGGCTCTGCCAGTGATCTTCTTTCGATCTTATACTTAAGTTCTTTCTTAGAATTATCTTTCCAAGTAAGCGTAACCTTATATCCATTTTCTGTGCCGGCTAATTCGGACGGAGCAAACAACTCTGTTCTAATTTCAGAAGAAGGGATCAATGATGAAACACTTTCTGAATTAAAAGCATATATCAAATAAGTATAACTTGTAATTTCATCTGTGTTTTCATCAATAAAGGTAGTAACACTAGCTTCAACGGAATCAATAGTAACAAAACTAGACGAACCTTCAGCTTTTCTCTGAATTATGTAACCTGATTCAATATTTGAATTATCCTTCCAGTTAAGTGTGATTTTATTGTTTATATCAACAGTAGCTGTAATATCACTCGGAGCTGCAACAACTTGAATAGGAGTTTCAACTGTCGCAGAAACGGAAACACCTTCATCGGCAAAAGCTGATACTTTATATGCATATTTAGCACCATCAAGCGTGTTATGATCAACATATTGAGTGATATTCGCGTCCACTGTATCGATTGGAACAAATTCTCCAAAAATATCAGAAGCTACTGAATGGGTTTTAATTGAGCCAGATGCTGGCAATCCAAAAATGAAACGATAAATAATAAATCCTAATTCATTATTTGAATTATCATTCCAATTGAGAGATAATCCTCCGGTAGAATCAGGGATAATAACAATAACAGTTGGAGGATTAATTTTTCTCGTTGGTGTTAAAACTGTTACAATACTGCTATATTCAGAAACTATTCCATCATCAATAGCTTTCAATCTATATTGATATTCTGTATTTTCCAATAATCCTACATCGCTAAATCTTATACTCGTTCCACTTGGATTACCAATAATTTCAAAATTGCCTCCGGTAACATTAAGTCTTCTTTCCAATACAAAACTTGATGGTGCAGAAGAATATAATTGCCAGCCTATTAGTACTTCATTAGGTGAAATTGTATTAACATAAAATCCCTGTGGCTGAGCTACGATGCGAATCGTTTCAAACTTAAAGATTTGTGAATACTCACTTTCACCACCAATATTTGAGGCTTTAACTCTCCAATAATACATTTTACCATTTTCGAGCCCTGTTATTTGGAAATACTCTTTATTGATAATTACTTTATCCTTAATAAGAGGATTGAAATTTTCATTATCAGCAAATTCAAATTTATATTTCTCTGCTCTCTCTGCTTTATTCCATGTCAAAGTAAGGGCTATATCAGTATTCTTTGTATTATCGGCAGGGCTTAATAATTCAGGTACAGACGGAGCTGCAATAATTGTTGTAAATTCCCAAGATTTAGCCCACTCACTTGAAGCATCGCCAACATTCGCTCTAACTCTCCAGAAATACTTTGTATCATTCACCAAGTTATCAATTTTTACAGTTGTATCCGTTATTGCTGTTTTAGAAATGCCAATTTCATTGAATGTAGAATCCGTAGTTATTTGCAAATCATAGGATGAAGCATTTTTAGCTTTACTCCATATAAATTGATTTTCTAATGGAAGATTAATAGAATTATTTTTTGGAGAGATAAGTGCTGAGGGGACAATATTTACTACTTGGATTTCCTCACTTTTTCCGCTTAAAGATTCTCCCGAAATTTCCACAATGTGTTTTGTATTACCAACTAATGACACTTTTAATGTTGAAGTTATACTTCCATTGATATCCGTAGTATCAGCAGTTGGAGTCATTATACCTTCATTATTTACAGAGAATGATACAATTTCCCCTTCTTTAGATAAAGGATTGTTATTCTTATCTACAAGCTGACCCGTAATTTTAGTTGAGCCACCCATAATAACAAAATAATTTTCTGATTTTACTAAGAATTTTGCAGGCTCCCCGGCTTTGGTAATAATTTCATCGGATTTACCCTCCATGTAAGGAGAGGAATCATCTTTAACTGAAACTATATGCTTTACTAAGGATTTTGTACTAGTTAATAATTTTGCTGTTGCTATTCCATCTGCATTTGTTTTTGATTTTATTTCAGTAATAGCGGTAATTGAAGAGACGCTATTTTCTGACTTTGGTAATTCAGAAGAAATAGCCCAAGTAAGTTCCTTATCAGCAGTTTTAACAAAGTTATCGTATTTATCTGATAATTGAGCGGATACGAAAATAGAATCTCCTGCAGTTGGATTATTGTCGTCAACAGTTACAATGTATTTCGAAGCATCATCTGAAAATACTTCAATATTGCCTCTCTTTCCCGTTAGAACATTAGGAGCGGTGTTGTCAGTTGCTATTACTTCGTGAATTACAGAAGATTTTTGTGAAACGGTAAAAACTACTTTAGCTAAACCTTCTGCATCAGTTTCAGAAACATCATAAGAGAATTTACCCCCTTGAGTGCCTTCACCACCACCTGACTTAGTCCAGGCTACTTGCTTATCAGCCATCGGGACATTGTTATCAAATTCATCTTGTAACTGGGCTGTTACGTTTATATCCTTTCCGGCTTTTGGTAATGTATCGCTAACTGTAACAATAAATTTCGCAGGAACATTTGGTTTAACAGTTAATTCAATCGTATTACTAATAACTGTTAAATCAGGAAATACATTAGCCATTATATTATGTTTCTTGCCTGCAACTTTATCTACCATAAAGTTAGCAGAAACTCTTCCATTAGCATCGGTTATGAACTTTGTAACCTCGGGGTTTTGAGAAATTATTTCGAAAATCCCTCCATTATCGGAATTGAACTGTATTTCTTTCCCGGCATCAGGGACATTATTATCAAACATATCCTTTAATTGGGCTGTTACAAGAACTTTAGAATTAGCCGGTGCAATAGTTTTATCTACTGAAATTGCTAACTTATAAGCATTTGCAGCTCCAACTGTTATGATTCCACTTTCTCCTTTTAAGGCATTAGGTGCAGAATTATCAGTTGCGATAATCCTATGAATATTTCCTACTTGTTTTTGAACTGTAAACGAAACTACAGCTCTTCCAAGAAGATCTGTAGTTGTTTTTTCTTGAGCAAAAGTTCCTCCACCTGTCGAAGACCAAGTAACTTCTTTACCTGTTACTGCAAGATGATTGTCTCCTTCATCAGTTAATTGGGCAGTAACAGTAATTTGTGAACCTGCAGGAGGATTAAGGTTGCTGACTGTTACAATATATTTTGCCGGTTCTCCGGAAACAGTCTTTATAACAGGACTTTCACCTGTTAGTTGAGGTGTGGAATTATCAGTTGCTTTTACTTTATGTTCAGTATTAATAACATTTTTTGTAGTGAACATTACAGAAGCTTTACCACCAATATCTGTAACTGATGTAGCAGGTGAAAAAGAACCGCCATTTGTACTTGTCCAAGTTATAGTTTTACCGGCTAAAGCAGAAGGATTCTTAAAAGCATCAATTGACTGTGCAGTTATAACTACGGAGTCTCCTTTAACAGGATCATACTTTGATGCAGTAACTTCATAACCTGCAACCGGACCTGCTTTTGTAATTACTTTTTCAGAATTGCCTTTTAATGCAGGAGCAGAATTGTCAGTAGCAGTAATTACATGTTCTGTAAGTGCTTTTGTATTTGTAGTAAAAGTTGCATACACGGCACCTTCATTATTTGTTAAATTAGCTCCGCCATCCAATTGAGCACCGGGGGATAATACTAAGTTGCCAAAAGAACCGCCATTTGTACTTGTCCAAGTAATTTGTTTGCCGGTAACTTTAACAAAATTATTAAATTTGTCCGATAATTGGGCTGTAACATCAATTTGACTTCCGACAACAGGATTCATATCAGATGCAGTTACAATATATTTTGATGCATCGTCAGGGACAACAACGATATTACCTATTGTACCTGAAAGTGGTGTAGGTGCAGAATTGTCGGTAGCAGATACTTCATGAATTGTACCGGATAATTGAGCTACATTAAATAAAACTGTTGCTATACCGGAGGCATCAGTATTGGTGGTTTCAGAAGCGAAATTACCTCCTGTTGCACCAGTGCCACCTGTTTTGCTCCATGTAACTTTTTTACCTTGCACCGGAGCATTATTTGCAAATTGATCTTTTAATTGCGCTCTTACCGTAATTGGTTTACCTGCTTTAGGCAATGTATCTGATATTGAGACTACATATAAGATTGGTACATCGGCTATCACCGTTAAATTACCACTTGTTCCTGTAATAGAAGGTGTTGTTGAAGGAACGGTTGCAGTAACAGTATGTATAGTACCTGCTATTGTAACGACCTTAAAGTTTGTTGTAACTTTACCGGTTGCGTCAGTCATATATTTTGCTGGGTCTAATTCTGGTGCACCTGAAGCAGGAGGATCGAAAACACCACCGTTAGATGAAGTAAAAGTAACTTCCCTATTGCTTTCAGGAGCATTATTATTATACTTATCTTTTAATTGAGCTGTAACTGCTACTTTTGTATCTGCGACAGGATTAGTTTTATCAAAAGTAACAGCGAACTTAAAAGCTGCATCTGCTTTGATAGTTATCTCTTCGCTTGTACCTTCTAATGGAATAGGTGCAGTATTATCCTTTGCAGATATTTTATGTTTATTACCTGCAATAGTACCGGCGGAAAATTGAACAATAGCTGTACCATTAGCATTCGTTAATGTTTTTGCTTGCGCGAATGATCCAACTCCCGCTGAATTCCAAGTAATTTCCTTGCCTGCTGTCGAATGTGGGTTATTATCTATATCAACTAATTGAGCTGTTACAGTTAATTGTGTGCCTGCTACGGGATTAGTATTGCTTAGCGTTACTATATATTTTACGGGTGGCCCGGTAACAGTTTTAATTTTGGGACTAACTCCGGTTAATGGAGGTGTGGAATCATCTGTCGCTGTAATTAAATGTTCTGTATTAGGAACATTCTTAGTAGCAAATACTACTATTGCTTTACCGGTTGCATCTGTAGTTGATGTCGGAGAAGAAAAAGCCCCATCATTTGTACTCGACCACATAATATTTTTTCCACTAAGTGAAACCGCATTTTTGTTTTTATCAATAACTTGTGCAATTATTTTAATAGTATCACCTTTAACAGGACCATATCTTGATGCCGTAACATCATAGCCAACAGCAGGACCTGCTTTTGTTATAACTTTTGCAGAACTACCTTTTAATGCAGGAGTGGAATCATCGGTTGCAGTTATAATATGTTCAGTAAGTGCTTTTGTATTTGTTGTAAACGTTGTGTGAGCAATACCATTAATATCAGTCATGTTCGCTCCACCACCTAATTGTATAGCAGGAGGAACACCATCACCGCCAAAAGAACCGCCATTTGTACTTTCCCATGCAATTAACTTACCGGCTATTTTAACCGAGTTATCATATTTATCAGCCAATTGAGCATCAACATTAATTGGTTCACCGGCAATTGGATTTAATTCCGATAGAGTAACAATATACTTTGAAGCATCATCTGGCACAACAACGATATTTCCTCTTTTACCAGTAAGGGCGGTAGGCGTAGAATTATCTGTTGCTATTACTTCATGAGTAGTAGCCGATACTTGAGCGACATTAAACACAACTGTTGCTTTTCCTGTAGCATCTGTATTAGTAGTAACTGAGGCAAAGCTTCCGCCAGTAACACCTGTTCCACCTGTTTTACTCCATGTAACTATTTTTCCTGAAGTTGGTACATTATTTGCAAATTGATCCTTTAGTTGTGCTGTTACTGTAATCGGTTTACCTGCTTTTGGTAAGGTATCTATAACTGAAACTTCATAATTTATAGGTACATCAGATTTTACAGTAATTTCAGAACTCGAGCCCGTTATTGAAGGTGAAGTGGAAGGGATCGTTGCAGTAACTGTGTGTTTAGTACCTGCTACTTTTACAACTAAAAAATTCGTAGTTACTTTACCTGTAGCATCGGTCAAAAATTTTGCTGGTGTTAATTCTGCCATACCAGCTGGCGCATCAAAAACGCCTCCATTTGTTGATGTAAATGAAACTTCTCTCCCATTTTCAGGTGCATTATTGTTATACTGATCTTTTAATTGAGCTGTAACGGCTACTTTTGTATTTGCAATAGGATCAGTTTTATCAAGTGTAACAGCAAACTTAGAAGCTGCTGCTGCTTTGATAGTCATCTCTTCGCTTTCACCAACCAAAGCTGTTGGAGTAGTATTATCAGTGGCTTTAACTTTATGTTTATCGCCCGAAATAGTAGCAACAGTAAACAATACAACTGCTTTTCCGTCAGCGTCAGTTACTGTTTTAGGTTGAGCAAATGATCCTCCACCCGTTGAAGACCATGTAACTTCTTTACCGGCAGTTGAATGTGGATTATTACCGGTATCTGCTAATTGAGCAGTTACTGTAACTTGTGAACCTGCGGCAGGATTATTCGTGCTAAGTGTAACTAAATATTTTGCCGGCGGTCCTGCAACTGTTTTTATTTTTGGGCTATTGCCTGTAAATGAAGGTGTAGAATTATCCGTTGCTGTAATTATATGTTCCGTATTAGGAACATTCTTAGTAGTAAAGACTACTGTTGCTTTTCCGTTTGCGTCAGTCGTTGTTGTCGGTGAAGCAAAAGCCCCATCGTTTGTACTAGACCACGTAATTACTTTCCCGATGATCGGAATTTCATTTCCGAAACTATCGACTGCTTGTGCTGAAATAGTAACTACATCACCATTAACTGGACTATAATTTGAAGATGTAACATTATAGGCGTCTTGAATACCTGCTTTTGTAACTATATTTGGTGATATGCCGATTATTGAAGCTGCATCAGTTGCTTTAACATTTTGTGTTACCCCGGATTTTTCATCAACTGTAAAAGTTACTGATGCTTTTCCATTTGCATCTGTATTACTTGTGGCAGCACTAAAAGTACCCTTAGTTCCACCTAAATAACTCCAAGTAACTGTTTTTGCAGTAGGTGTGGTAATTAAGTTTCCATATAAGTCAGTTAATTGTGCATCAATAGTAATGTTTGTCCCAACAGTCGGATTAGCATCGGATGATGTAACCATATATTTATTCGGATCGTTAGCAATAACATTAATATTACCGCTTGTACCGTCTATCACAGGAATAGAACCATCTGAACCCTTAACTGTATGAACGACACCAGAAGCTTGAGCAACAGTAAAAGCCACAGTTGCGACACCACTCGCATTTGTAGTTGATGTAGCGGTAGCAAATTTACCACCTGTATCTCCAGCTACACCTCCTGTTTTTGACCAGGTAATTATTTTCCCTGATGTAGAAATATTATTATTATACACATCTTGAAGTTGAGCTGAAATTGTAACGTTACTACCAGCTTTTACCTCTGTCAAATCTGATGAGACTAAAATATTAGCTAATTCTCCGGGAACAACTGTTACTTCTGGGCTTTCGCCTGTAATATCCGGAGTTGCAGCCGATGCAGTAAATTTATGTTTAGTACCTGAAGTTTGGCTTACTATGAACCCAACTACTGATTTACCATCAGAATCAGTTTTATAACCTGGAATCATTGGACTACCACTCGAAGGATTAGCAAGTGTAGCTCCATTTGTAGATATCCATGTAACAGCTCTATCAGCTTCAGTCACATTATTACTATACTGATCTTGCAATTGACCAGTAACCTGAAGATTTGTTCCCGCTGCGGGATCAGTTTTTGCAACAGTTACATTAAATTTTGAAGCGACTCCGGCTTTTACAACGATATTGTCGCTAGTCTTATTAATAGTTCCGGATACGGCTTTAATTGTATGCGTAATACCGGCTTTAGTTGCAACTGTTAAATTAACCGTTGCCTTTCCTGTTGCATCTGTGTTCGTAGATGCAGCACTTAATGTAGCAGCGAATGCAGGATCAGTTGATGTAGTTGACCAATCAATTGATGTATTAGAAACTGCAAAAGGTCTATCATATTGATCTTGAAGTTGGGCTGTAACTGTTTGTAAATTTCCAGCGACCGGATTAAGATTAGGGACAGTAAGTCCAATTTTTGTTGCTATTAAATCGGGAAGGTTATAAGTTACTTTCCAATCCAAGGAAATCGGTCCCGAAAGGTCAAGATCAAAACCACCCATGTCTTGTCCGTCTGTAAGAGTTAAACTTCCGCTTCCTGTTAAAGTCCTTTCAAAAAGGACATATTTTATTAGAACGGATACATTTGCCGGAATATTATATTCAATCACTATATTTGTTACACCGGCAACATAATCTCCGGGTTGGAATACTAATTTGTGAAGCTTAGGAGATGGGCCGGTTTTAAGTGTTTCTGTTCCCCCGCGAATATCAATCAACGTAGCATCAGTACCCGTCTTGAATCGAACATCCATAACTCCTGCAGGTGGAGCCGGTGGGAGAGAAGTTTCTCCAAGTTTTTCTAATGCATCTACTGCATCAGTTGCTCTAGAATCTATACCAAATGCCAAATTAAAAGTTTTAGTAGCATCGCTAGTGGATTTAACTGTTATCGGAATTTTTAGTAGCGGACCATTGCCCGTGAAATCGAAGGTTTGTGCTAGAAGAGAATTGCTTATAATAAATACAAACAATAAAAAAAGGATTTTCTTCCACATAATAAGCGCCCTTATTTTTTATGATGAAAATATTTTTTACAGCCACGTGTTTTGTATGGCAGTAATTTAGTTACTAAAAAAGACTAAATCAACTTATTTATTTAAACGAAATTCTGAATAATTTTTTGTTTCATTCTCAACGGTTTTATTTCAGAACTACCATTTTATTTATTTTAGAAAATCGACCCGAACTAATTTTATATAAATAAATTCCACTCGAAAAATTCGCTGCATCCCATTCTAAGCTATTAAAACCGGCATTAAAATCACTTCTTTGATAAAAGAATATTCTTTCGCCTAAGAGATTAAATATTTCTATTCTTGCTTCTCCACCTTTTGGAAGTGAGAATGAAATCTTTGTTGAGCCATTAAATGGGTTCGGATAATTTTGATATATCTCAAAGTCATTCGATATCTCAATATTCCTAATTAATATATTCTCAATTCTTTCATCGATAGTTATTTCATCATTCTGATTTAGTATATGAGACTTATTCCTAATTATTACTTCAAAAGATCCGATAGAACTTTTTAATCTCAACGGAAAATTATCCGAAATAATTTTCACTTTTTGAAATTCATTATTAGCTCTTTCAACGAATCCATTATTATCAAATCTAACATCAAGTTTGACTTCTGGTGATAATGGAGGCAATTCAAAATTATCAACATCATTATCACTACTCAAATGTAATGTTGAACTAATATCACTATTATTGGAAATTACCAATGAATAAAGAAAATGATTTTCTTCGTTATTTTTTTGTAAAGGAGAGCTATCATCATAATTAAATTTAATTTCGCCATTCTGTGAAAACTTAGCCCAATAACCTTTACCCGGTTCTAAATCAGTAACAATATCATATGATCCATCATAACTATATATCTTTGAAAAAAGAATATCAGCAGGTATTGAATTAATATTAGCAGTCTTTACTGGTTGCTCTAATGAGCCAATCAAATTCCACCCTTGTTTTACATTGATTTTATTATCGATTTTAAATCCATTATAAATAACGACCTTTTCTTCCGGAGATTTATACCAATACCCATATCCTGCTTGAGGTAAATTTGTATTTAAATAACCATCATCAAATAGCCAGATTTTGCCATTTGGATCATTTAATAAATTTTTAATATTTTTTTCATGTGTATTTAGAGGGAGGGAAATTATATTCCATCCTTGTTTTATATTGCTATTAATCGTCAATGCTTGCGGAATTTCAAAATCTGCTTTTGCTATATAATTGCTGAAACTAATATTATTAATTTGAACCGGGAAATTTTCTTTTGCATAAAAGTATGATGAAGGTGTGCTATTAAAATTGAATTGGGTGTTGTTCGAATTACCGGGGAATGGATCTCCTGCATTTCCCTTATTAGTTTTTTTTTCTAATTCCCAAAGTCCATCTGCTTGTTCAAGTGCAACAAGATAATGTATTGTAGAATCCTTTTTAGGATACCATTCTTTATCATTTTGGGTCTGAATGTTTTCATCGATATGATATATCATTAATCCGCTCGAAGGCAAATAACGATCAAAACTATAAGGAGATTTATTTTCTAATAAAAAATATTCTTTATTATCTAATGGAGAATTTATTCTAAAAAACTGATCGCTATTATTTGCGGAGTTTAAAATTTCTTTTTGCAGTATAGGTTGGGAAATCGTAGATATAGTACCAAAACCCATTTTCAAGCGAGACCACGCATCGGGGAATGCGGGAAAAGAACCATTAATTCCATTCCAACTGCCATAAGACATAAGACTCCAATAGCCCAATCCATAAGACGTATTATCTCTATCATAAAGATCGGGCAGACCAAATGCCGAGTGCCCGAGTTCATGAGCAAATACACCGATTGTCATATCGCCCGCATTTTCCCAATATTCCGGCATCATAGCATATCTTGAAACATATTTTCCATCTACAGATATAGGATCATAAGTGCTCCATGCATGCGACCAAATATCGGACTCAGAGCCTGAATATTCAGCTCCCGTACCTGTATGTACTACAAACAAACCATCAACATATCCATCGCCATCATTATCATAATCACTGAAATTGATATAAGAATTGGAAAGCAAAACAGCTTCTTCTACTATCTTTTGTGCGTTCTTCGGATAATCTCCTGATAAACCATGATTATTATTTACATAATAATCATAGTTATGGCTGACCGTTACCCAACCAATTGAGATGCAACTATTAAGATTTATTAAGTCTAATGTGTTATATGATGTTTTTTTGTAAAAATCCCAAAGAGACCCCGCTGTTTTATTAAATAGAAGTGCATCAAAAAAATCAGCAGCTACTAATTCACCTTTATCAGGGAAATTAACTAATAGAACAATAATTTTATAATTACCGGTGGGAGTCAGATTTGGTCCGTATTTACGAACTCCCATAGACCAAGGGGCATCTATTCCTCTTTTCTCATATTCCTGTTTTGATTCTAAAAATGAATTTACAAATTTAGTTTTAAGTGGGTTTTCTAATAATCTTGGATGAGGGGGCATTTGGGCTAATAGTATAGGGGAAAATATTAATACAAAAACGATAGATCTTATGAGTGCGCCCATAATACTTTTAGCTTATATCAGTTTTTTAATAATGTATAGTAATTAATTTTTTAATAAATATAAAGAAAATTTTAATTTTTCTCATCTTATTGAAGTAGTCCCTTTTTCATCCTTATGAACTATTTATTTTCGAAACTGTCTTAGATATTTTTACTTTACTGACAATATAGTAATTAATTAGTTCTCCGGATAAAAGTGAAAAAATGGAAAATGTAAACAAGACTATCATTGAGATGAAGGAATCGCACAGTGGAATGCGATTCCTTATCATTATGGCAGCACTTGTAATAATTATTGCCGGAATTAATCTTGCCCAATCAATTGTAGTTCTGTTTCTTGTATCTTTTTTTATGGCGATACTAGCAACTCCACCAGTACTTTGGTTAAGGAGTAAACATATTCCTTCCGGATTTGCAGTATTTATAGTAATGTCTGTTATGATAATAATTTTACTTCTGATTAGTGCACAAATTGGTTCTTCCTTTGGTAATTTTTCTGATGAACTTCCTCTATTACTAGCAAAAATTCGAGAACAAATTATAAAGCTTAGTATGTTTTTAACGAGCAATGGAATTGTAGCCCCTAGACATGTTCTCCTAGAATATGTTAACTCTGAGGCAGTAATGGAGCTAATTACCAATGCTCTAACCGGATTCAGTTCAGTACTTTCTAATCTTATTCTTATTCTTCTTTCGGTAACATTTATCTTGCTTGAAGTTCCAAGCTTTCCAATAAAACTCCGGAGTATACTTGGTGATCCGGAACAGGCATTTCCGCAATTCACAATATTTTTAATTAATATGAAACGCTATATGGTTATTAAAACAATTATAAATATTATAGCAGCAATTATAATAGGAATATGGATGTACATACTTGGTGTGCCATACCCTGTTCTATGGGGCTTTCTTGCATTTCTACTTCATTATATTCCAAACATAGGCTCTGTATTAGCTGCAATTCCTCCCGTGCTTCTTGCTCTTGTTGAACTTGGGATGGGTTCAGCATTTCTTGTCATTTTGGGAAATATTGTAGTTGGATTTATTGTTGGCAATGTAGTTGAACCGCGTCTTATGGGCAGACAACTTGGACTTTCTACATTAGTGGTTTTTCTTTCATTAATATTTTGGGGTAGCATATTAGGACTGGTTGGTGCCATTCTATGCATACCTCTTACTATGACAATGAAGTTTGCGTTTGAAAATATCGAAAGCACTCAATGGATTGCTGTTCTTCTCGGACCTGAAGATCAAACTGCGCCATTATCAATAGAATCGGAAAAGGATAATGTAGAATGAAAACAATTCGACAGATAAAAAATAATTCATTAAATAGAAAAAACTTTTCACTGTGGAAAGTAGTAAAGTATATTAGCATTATTATTAGCTCTCTAATAGTGGTCATTATCTTACTTACAGTGCTCTTCCCCGACTCTCTCATTAATTCTTTCGTGAAAAAGCGGATTGTCAATTCATTTGAAGAAGCATACCCTGCTTACAAAATTAAGTTTGGCGAAATTCATTATAATGTTTGGACTAACCGATTAGAATGTGATTCTATTTCCCTAATAACGAACGATTCTTCTTTAACATGTAATGTCGATTCAGTTTCAGTTGATAGAATTGGTTGGATGAAAATTCTTTTTAATGGAGGTTATTCTTCAAGTGCTATTACAAACACAATCATAGATGCACAAAATCTTGTTATAAATTTCCCAAATTCTCTGAATGAACTTCACTTTGGAACGTTTCATTTATCTGTACCTGATTCTGAAATAGTAGCCGATTCAATTAAATATTTTTCTTTGTTAGATGATAAAGACTTTTTTGAACAAAGTAAATTCAGGCAAACCAGATATCGTTTGAATATTCCTCAAATTAAAATAATGAAATTAGATTCACCTGCTTTAATTGAAGAGAATAGTTATATAGCCGGAAAAATTGAAATACGTGATATGACTGCAAATATTATGGTGAATATGGATAAATGGAGAAATACCGGCAGTGATTACTTTTAAAAGGTTTAATAAGGATCGGAGTAATAAATCATTCTCGAAAACCAGACGATACATTTATTCAGTTTATCTGGTTTGCTCTTCGCAGTGGTGTCGGTAATGTTGCTGGATTCTAATTATACTTTATGACATAATGATTGAAAGAGAATAAATATGGTATTGACATTCTTCCTTAAGGGAATAATTATTGGTTTTGCGATGGCTATACCCGTTGGACCCATTGGTATTATGTGTATCCGGAAAGTTTTTACGGAAGGTCGTTTACAAGGATTTATTATTGGTCTTGGTGCTACGACTGCTGATTTACTTTATAGCTGTATTGCTGCATTTGGATTGACATTTATTTCAAATACACTTATGAGTCAAAAAATTTGGATTCGCCTAATCGGAGGAGCACTTCTTCTCTTCCTAGGTACAAAAACATTCATTTCTCTTCCAAAAGATCCCAGAAAGGATGTAAGCAAAGATGGAAATCTTAGGTCATATTTCACAATCGTTTTTCTAACCCTTACTAACCCGATGACGATCTTTGTTTTTTTAGCAATATTTGCCGCATTAGGAATGGATAGTGGGCTAAATTATTTATCTGCATCGGCTCTCGTAGTTGGAGTTTTTATCGGTTTATTATTATGGTTTTTAATTCTTAGTTCCGGCATTACACTTTTTAGAAATAAGCTTGATATAGATGGTCTTAAATGGGTAAACAAAATTGCCGGGATATTAATAATTATTTCCGGCATAATTGCCATCGCAAATTTGTTTTAAATGTTAATGACTTAAGAATAATAACTCTAAAGTCTTTTGTAGCATTTGAGCGGAGATAGATTCTAATCCTTTTTTCATCCTTTTGGTCGATTGTATAATTCACTTTAGTATGATTAATATGTTATTATAAAAATTTATTCATAGTGGGAGTACAAAATGAGTAAGAGTAAAGACACTAAAAAGGTTACCAAAAAAGAGCCGGCAAAAACCATGAAAGAAAAAAAAGCTGAAAAAAGAGATAAGAAAAATGATAAAAATCATAATGGTTTGCTGGATAAGTAATTTACGTATTTAGAATTCTAAATTCATTCAAAATTTCGATATCCTCTCTCCAAAACAAAAAATGCAAAAAGAGAATCGAAATAATATTTGAGGCAAATTACAATGAAGAAAAATGAAACAAAATTTCAACGTAAATCACTCGCAAAATCTCCAACAAGCATTCAAGGACTTGATGAGATAACAGGGGGTGGATTACCTAAGGGGAGAACAACTCTTGTATGCGGAGGTGCGGGTTGCGGAAAGACCCTCTTTGCAATGGAGTTTCTTGTTCGAGGTGCAACACTCTATAATGAACCCGGAGTATTTATATCGTTTGAGGAAACAGAATTGGAGCTTACAGCAAATGTATCTTCTTTAGGATTTGATCTGGACGCTCTTGTTTCTAATAAAAAAATCTGGCTTGAACATATAAGCATAGAGCGGGGAGAAATAGAAGAGAACCGCGAATATGATTTGAAAGGTTTGTTTGTCCGAATACATAACGCAATTGAAAGCATGAATGCAAAACGTGTTGTCTTAGACACTATTGAAACACTTTTTTCATCAATACCAACTGTAGCAGTTTTACGTACAGAATTGAGGCGGCTATTCAGCTGGTTGAAGAAGAAAGGTGTGACAGCAATAATAACCGCGGAACGAGGCGATAGAACTAATGAGAACCTAACCCGACAAGGTCTGGAAGAGTATGTCTCCGATTGCGTTATTTTGCTTGATCATCGCGTTACGGATCAATCCTCAATAAGAAGATTGCGTATAGTTAAGTATCGTGGCTCACCACATGGGACTAACGAATATCCTTTCTTAATTGACGAAGATGGGTTTTCTATTCTTCCTGTTACATCGCTAGGATTGAATCACATTGCATCAAATGAAAGAATTTCTACCGGTATTCCGCGTCTTGATACGATGCTTTCAGGTAAAGGATATTTCCGGGGCAGCACAGTGTTGGTTTCGGGGACGGCAGGAACAGGCAAGACTAGTCTTGCGGCAAAATTCGTTGAAACTGCATGCAAGCGTGATGAACGCGTTCTTTATTTTGCTTTTGAAGAATCCCCCAGCCAGTTTATCCGTAATATGTCTTCCATTGGGATTCATTTAGAACAATGGGTAAAAAAAGGATTGCTCCATTTTCATGCAACACGCCCAACTCTCCATGGACTGGAGCATCATTTAACTACCTCTATCAAATTAATTAATAAGATAAAACCACAAATAGTAGTTCTTGATCCTATCGATGCATTTGTCATTGGCGGAAACCAAACTGAAGTGAGAATAATGTTATTGCGTCTTGTAGATTATTTGAAGATGAATAATATCACTGCCTTCTTTGCTAGTCTATCAGATGCCGGAGAGAATCAGGAATTAACAGATGTATCAATTTCGTCTTTGATTGATACATGGCTTCTTCTGCGTGATATTGAAATTGGAGGTGAACACAATAGAGGAATGTATATTCTTAAATCGCGTGGTATGGATCATTCTAATCAAATCCGTGAGTTCAAACTGACCGGACATGGAATTGAATTGATTAACGTTTATGTAGGTCCGGAGGGAGTATTTACGGGATCTGCTAGACTATCACAAGAGGCCAGAAAAGATGCGGAACAATTATTACGCCAACAAGAGATTGAAAACAGAGAATCCGGCTTAGAACTTAAACGTGTTGCAACGGAAGCTCAAATTGCTGTACTAAAAGCTCAATTTAAAGCCGAAGAAGTCGAAACGAGTAAGATTATTATGCAGGAAAAAACAAAAGCTAAAATGTTTGAACATGATCAAAAAAAGATGGCAGTTAGTAGAAAAGCTGATAAATTTATAAATAAATAAACATGCTGAGATAATTTCTTTAGAAAATTTTATATTTTATGATACAAAATTCAAAGATTTATTACCATCTTAGACTTCCTAAATATCTTATTTTTTTTGAGAGTTTTTTCTGTATATTTAAATTACTAATGAGTATCTCGGAAATTGATATATGAGAAAAATAAAAGTTTTTCTTATCGAGGATAACCGGCTTCTCCGTGAAGGCATTGCCTTAATGCTGAAAAAGCAGCTCGATATGAATGTAGTTGCTACGGTTGGTAATGGTGAAAATATAGTTGAAATGATTAAAAAAATAAATCCGACTGTTGTTCTCCTTGATCTTGGCTTGAGGAATCAGAACAGTTTACAAATTGTAAAACAAACCAGGAAGCATTTTCCAAAGATAAAATTAATTGTTATGGATCTAATTCCACTACAGGCAGATGTATTTGAATTTGTTCAAGCGGGGGTTTCGGGATTCATTCTCAAAGATGCCACGATCAGCGATTTTCTCAAAACCATCCGATCCGTTTCTCAGGGAGAACAAATATTACCGCCGCATCTTACTGGATCACTTTTTTCACAGATAGTAGAACAGGCGGTTAATGGGTCCATACCAAAAAAACATATTGAAGAAGCAATACGCATGACAAAACGGGAGCGCCAGGTAATATTATTAATTGCAGATGGTTCTTCAAACAAAGAAATTGCCCAGAAACTTCATCTATCGCCCTACACTGTCAAGAGCCATGTTCATAATATTCTTGATAAGCTTACTCTTCATACGCGTGTCCAGATTGCCAAATACGCTCATACCAATGAAAATTATAAATCTGTAATGGATGCTACTTCGCTAATAGACGAATAATTTCCTATAATTATCTAGCCAATAGATGTAATCCCTTTTTCATCCCTATGAACGATTGTTACATACTCTGATTTACTGCATCTTATAACAGGAATAATGAAAGGAAAAAACATATCTACAATCAAAAATTAAGAATTGGGAATATTTGGATTACTTTCAAACAGAAGTTGGAAATATGCGTGAAATAAAATAAAGGAGTAAGATCATGCGCAATTTATTAGTATTAATCATATTACTATTCATATCGATCAATTTGAGTACTTCTACTACTCTAAATGCACAGATAAGTTTTAGTGTCAATTCGAACTTGGATATTCAACCGGCTTGGGGACCTACGGGATATGACCATGTAGAATATTATTACCTTCCGGATACTGAAGTTTACTACAGTGTCCCACAACATCTTTATTACTATCAGAACCGAGGCCGCTGGACAAGTTCAGTAAATCTGCCATACCGTTATCGTAGTTATGACTTCTATAATTCATATAAAGTGGTAGTGAATGAGAAGAATCCGTGGAAAAAACATAAATCATACAAAGAAAAATATTCTTCATACAAAGATCATCATGATCAGCAGACGATACGCGACAGCCGCGATTCAAAATATTTTGCGAACAAAAACCATCCCCAACATAAAAACTGGGTTAAACAACAGAAGCATCTGAAAAAAAAATGAGCTTAACAAATGTTAGGGCAAAATCAGTAAACAGAAATACTAGCACTTAAGATGTAGTTCCTTTTTCATCCTTTCGCCCGATATACTTTCGCACAGAATAGAATTATCTTTTCATTAGTGGAACAGATATAGCACCAATTTGCAGATGAAGCTTACTTACGATTTTGTTAAGATATTCGTACTTGTACTGACACAAAAATATTAATTAATATAAATAGAGGATCTTATGAAAATTTATACAACTTTTACAAAAAACAGAGATAGCATTTTTTACCGATGGATAAGTTCCCTCGGTATTATGCTGCTTCTCGCTCTTATATTTCCTGGAGCAGTTCTTACCCAACAACTGGAACCCGTGAATCTTGGAACAGCCGGTGATTTTGTTATTCTGGCAAAGACAGGTATTTCATCTACCGGAGTAACAGCAATAACCGGTGATGTAGGCGTTAGTCCGGTTGCTGCAACTTTTATAACCGGATTTGGATTAATTAAAGATTCAGGTAATACATTTTCCACTTCATCTTTGGTTACCGGGAAAATATATGCAGCCGATTATGCAGTACCCACACCAACAAAAATGACTACTGCGATAGGTGATATGCAGACTGCATTTTCCAATGCAGCCGGCAGGAAGTCGCCCAACTATACTGAATTGTACACTGGAGATATTACCGGAAAGACCCTTACACCAGGCCTATATAAATGGGGTACTGCAGTTCAGGTCAATAGTGGTGGTGTTACTATATCAGGTTCCGCTACTGATGTCTGGATATTTCAGATTGCACAGGATCTAATAGTGGGTAATGGTGCAATCGTTACTTTAAGTGGTGGTGCGCAGGTGTCCAATATATTCTGGCAGGTTGCCGGTAAGGTTGCATTAGGAACGACTGCTCAAATGAAAGGAATAATATTGTGTCAAACAGGTATTGCCATGAGTACCGGTGCATCTTTTAACGGAAGAGCTCTTGCACAAACCGCTGTAACTTTGGATGCCAACACTGTAACAAAGCCCGCAACGGTTACTTCAGTCTCCGATAAATTCATCCCCCAACAATTCACGCTTGAGCAGAACTATCCAAATCCGTTCAATCCGACTTCAACGATTAGTTACTCAATCGCAAAAACAGGACTCGTAAATGTAAGTATATATAATGTACTTGGAACTGAGATTGGAGTACTGGTGAATGAGATGAAAACTCCAGGTAATTATAAAGTAGTTTTCGATGCTAAAGAATTTGCAAGTGGAGTATATTTCTACAAACTCAGAACAGGTGAATTTTCTCAAATCAAAAAAATGATCTTGATGAAATAGTGATAAATGTCGTTATAGTAATTGGTATGTAAAACAACTTATGAGGCAGCAATTATGAATATATTATTGATTTATCCCCTTTATCCGAATACATTCTGGAGTTTTAAACATGCATTAAAATTTGTCTCGAAGGAAGCAAGTTTTCCTCCTTTGGGGCTTTTAACAGTTGCATCAATGCTCCCTAAAGATTGGAACACCAAACTAATAGATATGAATACTGATCAGTTGATGGACAATGATATTCTTTGGGCTGATTATGTTTTCATCAGTGCTATGTCCATTCAGACTGAATCCGCGAATCAAGTAATTGAGAGGTGCAAAAAGTTAAATGCGAAGATCGTAGCGGGTGGACCTTTATTCACAAGCAGTTTTGAATATTATGATAATGTCGATCATCTCGTTCTTAATGAAGCCGAAATTACTCTTCCACATTTTTTAAATGATTTGATTGAGGGGGATCCTAAACATTTATATACATCGAGTGAATGGGCAGATATTACATCCACTCCTTTACCTCTTTGGAAACTTGTATCAATGGAAAATTATACTTCAATGAATCTCCAGTATTCACGCGGCTGCCCTTTTGACTGCGACTTTTGTGATATTACAGTTCTCTATGGTAGAAAACCTAGGACAAAATCAAAAGAACAAGTAATTGCTGAATTGGACGAATTATTTTTTTCCGGTTGGCGCGGACCTGTCTTTTTTGTTGATGATAATTTCATCGGAAACAGGACAAAATTGAAAAATGAAATTCTACCAACAATTATTGAATGGCAGGAGAAAAGAAATCATCCTTTCTATTTAAACACGGAAGCATCTATCAATCTTGCAGATGACGAACCATTGATGAACTTAATGGTGAAAGCAGGTTTTGAATCAGTGTTCATTGGTATTGAATCTCCGAATGAAGAGAGCTTGATCGAGTGTAATAAAAATCAAAATCGAAATCGGGATCTTATTTTAAGTGTAAAAAAAATTCAAGAATTTGGTCTGGAAGTACAAGGAGGATTTATTGTAGGCTTTGATAATGATCCCACGAATATATTCGATAAGCTTACAGACTTTATACAAGAAAGCGGGATTGTAACTGCAATGGTTGGATTATTAAACGCTCCAAGAGGAACGAAACTCCAAAAACGATTAGATAATGAAGGAAGAATGCTTTCGGATTTTACAGGGAACAATACTGACTTTTCGATAAACTTTATCCCAAAAATGGACTCTAATACTCTTTTAGAAGGTTATAAGGAAATCCTTAAAACAATTTATTCACCTAAATATTATTATGAAAGAGTTATGAATTTTATGAGAGATTTTGAACCAAAGAAGAAAAAAGTTTTTCATCTTAATCCCAATTACATTCTTGCACTATTCAGATCAATGTTCAAATTAGGTTTAATTGGAGAAGAAAGAATTTATTACTGGAAATTATTCTTTTGGACATTGTTCCGTAAACCTCAACTCTTTTCTCTCGCAATACTGTTCACAATCTACGGGTTTCATTTCAGAAAAATTTCAAATAATTTTTGTTAAAAATAATATACTTATCAACCGTTAGAAAAACGGCTTAATGAATAAGAAGTGAAGAGGTAAAGATGACAACTTTAACATTACAAATAATTATTCTTGGTGTCTTTTTGTTAGGCATCATAATTTTTACAATAATTTCTTATCCGAAATTAAGAGACATATTTAAGGAAATTCGAGAAGATTCTTAAAATTAATTATGGTTCTAGTCGTCACCATGATTTCCTAACACAATAAAATTTGTATTTCTCATCCATTAGATGTAGTCCCTTTATCATCCCTTTGCACGATTGTTTTGCAATAACTATACAGTTAATATGTAAGCATAATAAACTGATATATAAATTTTCTGAAGAGGTGAATAAAATGCATAAAAAAAACAAATTATTTAAAAGTATCTGGCTTATACCTTTGATATTATTAACAATTACGTTTGGATGCGAGGACAGGGATGGAATAACGTTTCCATCAGAATCCACCCCCCCTGTGGTTAACTCGACCGATCCAACGAACTTCGCAACTGGAGTTGCGATAAATAAGAATATCACGGTGCAATTCAGTGAAGCTATTGATGCTTCAACCCTTAGCACTGCAACCTTTATTGTAAAGCAAGGAACAACCACTGTTCCCGGAGTTGTTCTTGCCTCACGTACAACAGCTATTTTTATACCGTCGGATAATCTTTCTCCAAATACTATATTTACAGCCACCATTACAACAGGGATTAAAGACTTAGCCCATAACGCAATGGCAGCTAATTATGTGTGGAGTTTTACATCCGGAGCCACGGCTGACATTACTTCTCCACTTGTGAATTTTACCGATCCTCTCAATGCTGCAACAAACGTTATAATGAACAAAATAATTACTGTAACGTTTAGTAAAGCAATGGATGCTTCAACCATGGCAACGGCGTTCACGTTGATGCAGGGAACGACTTCTATACCGGGAGCAGTAACTTATTCCGGTACAACCGCAAGTTTTAACCCTTCAAACAATTTGTCGCCAAACACAACATATACAGGCACTGTATCAACCGCAGCTAAGGATATAGCCGGTAATGCTCTGTCTAGTAATTACGTCTGGAATTTTACAACAGGGACGACTCAAGATATCACAGCACCTACAGTTATCTTGACCGATCCTCTAAATTTGGCAACAAATGTAGCTCTAACAAAAGAAATCTCAGCTACATTCAATGAAGCAATAGACCCATCTACAATGACAACAGCGACATTTACACTAATGCTGAGCAAAACATTTATTTCGGGTACAGTATCGTATTCCGGTTCAACAGCTGTATTTACTCCATTAACCAACTTGTTACCGAACAGCACATATACGGCTACAATAACAAAGAGTGTTAAAGACCTCGCCGGGAATGCCATGTCGAGTAATCATGTATGGACTTTCACGACATCTGCGATGCCTAATATAGTTACCTTAGTTTCAAGTCCAGCTGAAGGAGGTTCCACTAGTGGAGGTGGATCATTTACTACAGGTTCTTCAGTAACAGTAACTGCGTCCCCAAATACCGGCTATGCATTTAGTAATTGGACAGAGAACGGAATTATAGTATCGACTAATTCAAGCTATCAGTTTACAATAGCTCAAGACAGAACGTTAATTGCGAACTTCATAGTTGCTACAACTCAGTACTCAATTACGCTTTCTGCTGATCCATTAGCTGGAGGGACGACAAGTGGAGGTGGATCATTTGATTTAGGCTCCTCAGTAACAGTAATTGCGATTCCAAAGGCAGGCTATACATTTAGTAACTGGTCAGAAAACGGAATTACAGTATCGACTAGTGCAAACTATCAGTTTACAATAACTAAAAATAGAACATTAGTCGCCAACTTTATGGAGCCTAACGTAAAGTACTCCATTACACTTTCTTCTGATCCATTAATTGGAGGGACGACAAGTGGAAGTGGATCATTTGATTCAGGTTCTTCAGTTATAGTAATTGCGATTCCAAAAGCAGGATATACATTTAGTAACTGGTCAGAAAACGGAATTACAG